>JAKLKW010000012.1 GCA_023150455.1 Alphaproteobacteria bacterium
GCGGCGATGCGGCCGAGGTCGGTGCGGCCGTCCACGCCCTTGCCGTATTGGATGTTCCAGGTCAGCAACGAAGTCATTCGGCCCGCCATTTCCGCCCTTCCGGACGGCGGCGAAGGTTGCGCATTGCCGCGCGCTTGGCAATGCTGGGCGATCCCGAGCGCGAGGAGCATCCGTGAACGACCTTTCCGCGACCGACCGAAGCTTCGGCGTCCCGCCGTCGGAGACGCTCCGCCGCATGAGCGGGCTCGAGTTCCTGTCGGCGATCATCGCCGGCACGTTGCCGACGCCACCGATCTGCCGCACGCTCGATTTCCGCCTGGTCGAGGTGGAGAAGGGCAGGGCCGCGTTCGCAGGCAATCCGTCGCGCGACTTCTACAACCCGATCGGCAGCGTGCACGGCGGATACGCCGCCACGTTGCTCGATTCCTGCATGGGCTGCGCCGTGCACACGATGATGGAAGCGGGCCGCGGCTACACGACGCTCGAGCTCAAGGTCAACCTGGTGCGGCCGATCACCGAAACGACCGGCGCCCTGCGGGCGGAAGGGCGCATCATCCATGCCGGGCGCACCACCGCGACCGCGGAGGGCCGGTTGACCGATGCGGCCGGGAAGCTGCTGGCGCACGGCACCACGACTTGCGCCGTTTTCGCGCTCTGATCGCCTTCCTCTCACGATGTCTTGAAGCCCGGCGCCATTGACGCCGCCGCGGCGGCGGGCAATCGATGCCGCCGCTGATGCACCTTCAATCGGGGGAAGAACGATGGCTGCTTCGTCGACCGACTCGCGCTTGATCATCCCGGCGCTCGCCGGGCTCTATGACGCGCTCGCCTGCGCCGCCTATCCGATCGTGCGCATCACGGCGGGTCTGTTCCTGATGCCGCACGGCGCGCAGAAGCTGTTCGGCATGTGGGGCGGGAACATCGAAGCGACCGCGGGTTTCTTCGAGAAAGTCGGCCTGTCGCCGGGCCTGCCGCTCGCCTATCTGGTCGGCTTCATCGAGTTCTTCGGCGGACTATGCGTGGCGATCGGGTTCCTGACGCGCCCCTTCGCGGCCGCCGGCGCCTTCCTGCTGTTCGTCGCCGCGTTCAAGGTGCATCTCGGCGCCGGCTTCTTCGTCAACAAGGGCGGCTACGAATACGCCCTGATGTGGGCGCTGCTGATGGTCGCGGTCTTCTGTCGCGGCCCGGGCCCGTTCTCGGTCGACCGGCGGATCGGGAAGGAGTTCTAGCGGCCCGGACCGGGCACGCTCAAAGATCGATATAGGTCGTCTGCAGGCTCTCGGTCATGAACAGCAGCTCGGTCGGCTCGCCCGGGAAATCGTAGACCGTGGCGCCGATGAGCGCATTGGCGATCTCGCCGTCGTCGGACAGCGGCAGCGTGACGCGCTCGCCGGGAACCCGCCGGTTGCCGGAAACCACGCAGAAGCCGATCGTGCGGGTGGCTTGGCGGCGCACCACCATCGACAGGAACCGGTTGGTGATCTCGGGCACGCGTTCGGGCGGAAAGATCTCGTCGATGAAGCGCCCGAGCGGCGAGGGATGGAACAACCGCTTCACCTGCTCGCCGATCAGGCGGCAGCGGAAGCGATCCGGCGGCACGTAGTCGTAGAGCCAGATGAACGGGAGGATGGACGGAATGGCCGCGGGATCGATGTCCTCGCTCCGCGGCATCGGCCGGTCGCCCCGGCGCGAGAGCCAGTAGGCACACAGCAGCCGCAGACGCTCGTCCTGAACGACGGAGAACTTCTCCATTCGGCGGTCGGCTCCCATCGCCACCGGTCGCGGAGGGCAGGCCGGTTGAGGGAACCTCGCACCATCCGGAACGACCTCCGTCGATCACGCTCGGGGCATCTTATCAGCGTGGCCGCGGATGACTACCCCGCCTGGGTGCTGCGCGACAGGAACGGCGCGACCACGGCCAGGAATGCGTCCGGCCGCTCGGCGTGGACCCAGTGGCCCGCCTCCGCCACGCGCTCGATGCGGGCGCGCGGGAACAGGCGCCGGATGGTCGGCTCGTGCTCGGGCCGCACGTAGTCGGAGCGGGCGCCGGCGACGAACAAGGTCGGGCCGGCATAGGCGCTGCCGGCCCGGACTGCGGGAAAGCCGGCGAGCTCAGCCATGCCGCGCTCGATCGCAGCGAGATTCAGGCGCCAGCTGGTGCGATCTCCCTCGATCACGAGGTTCTGCAGCAGGAAAGCGCGCACCGCCGCGTCCGGCACGGCCTCCGTGAGCGGAGCGTCGGCGTCGGCCCGCCGCCTGACCCGGCCCAGGTCGAGTGCGCGCATCGCCCGGACATAGGCAAGCAGCGTGGGCGGATTGCGTGCCGGGGCGACATCGACGACCACGAGCCGCTCGACCAGCTCCGGGTTACCGAGCGCCAGCATCATCGCTGTCTTGCCGCCCATGCTGTGGCCGATCACGGCGAGGCGGCCGAGGCGGCGGGCGGTGGCGAATGCCCGAACGTCTTCGGCCATTTCGGCGTAGCCCATGGTCTCGGCCCATGGCGAGGCGCCGTGGTTGCGCAGGTCGAGCGCGATAACGCGATGCGATGCCGCCAGCTTCTGCGCGATCGAGGCCCAGTTGCGGCCCGAGCCGAACAACCCGTGCAGCACCAGGACCGGCGGTCCCGCACCGTATTCCGCGGCCGCGAGCTCAATCGTCATGACGCCTCACGATCGCCGCAGCTCCTCCGCGCGAAGGCAGGCGACGGCCCGCCCAGCGTCGAACGGCCTGAGCGCCGGAACCACCGCGCGGCAGGCTTCGGTCGCATGCGCGCAGCGCGTGCGGAAGGCGCAACCCGACGGCGGTGCGGCCGGATCCGGGGGCTCGCCTGCGACGGAAGCCTTGCGCTGCCGCGGGCCGCGCGCCAGCGTCGGCGTGGCTGCGAGCAACGCCTGGGTATAGGGATGCGCCGGCGCGCCGAACACGGCGCCGGTCGGGCCTTGCTCGACGACGCGGCCGAGATACATGACCACGACGCGCTCGCTGAGATGCCGGACCACGTGCAGGTCGTGGCTGATGAACAGCATCGCCAGGCCGAGCTCGGTGCGCAGCTCCGCGAGGAGGTTGACCACCTGGGCCTGGACCGAGACGTCGAGCGAGGAGACCGGCTCGTCGGCGACGATGAAGTCGGGCGACGTCGCGAGCGCGCGCGCGATCGCGATCCGCTGGCGCTGCCCGCCGGAGAACTGGTGCGGCAGCCGGCCGGCCTGCAGCGGATCGAGGCCGACGCGCCGCAGCAGCGACGCGACCTGCTCGCGCGCCGTTCCTGCGTCGGCAAGACCGTGGATCAGCATGCCGTCGGCGATCTGGTCGCCCACGGTCCGGCGCGGATCGAGGCTGGCATAGGGATCCTGGAACACGACCTGCATCCGCCGCCGCAGCGAACGCAGCGCGGCGGGCGCCACGGCGCCGAGGTCCTGGCCGTCGAACAGCACGCGACCGGCGCTCGGCGCGACCAGCCTGAGCATCAGCCGCCCGAGCGTGGTCTTGCCGCAGCCGGACTCGCCGACGATGCCGACCGTCTCGCCGCGACCGACGGCGAGGTCGACCCCGCGTACCGCCATCACTTCACGCCCGCGCGCGAACAGGCCCTGGCGCGCGCGGAAGCCGCGGCTGACCCCTTCGGCGCGGACCAGCGCGCCCGTCATGCGACGTCCCGCCAGTGCAGGCAGCGCGAGGCGCGCGACGGCGCGATGTCGCGCAGCGGCGGAGCTTCGGCGCTGCATTCCGGCGCGGCGAGGCCGCAGCGCGGCGCGAACCGGCATCCCGGCAGCTCGGCGTGCGGCGGCGGTACCGTGCCGGCGATCGATTCCAGGCGGCCCTCGCGTCCATCCGGCACGCTGGCAATCAGCGCCGCCGTGTAGGGATGCCGCGGCTCGCCGAATACCGCGCCGACCGGTCCTTCCTCCACGATCTCGCCGGCATACATCACCGCCACGCGGTCGGCGATCTCGGCGACGACGGCCAGGTTGTGCGTGATGAAGACGAGCCCGGTGTCGCTGCCGCGCCCGCGCAGCCGCGCGAACAGGTCGAGGATCTGCGCCTGGATGGTCACGTCGAGCGCGGTGGTCGGCTCGTCGGCGATCAGCATGCGCGGACCGTTCGCGACCGCCGACGCGATCATGGCGCGCTGGCGCTGCCCTCCCGACAGCTCGAACGGAAAGGAACGGCCGCGGCGGTCCGGGTCGGGCAGGCCGACCTCCTTGAGCAGGCCGACCGCCTGCGCCACGGCATCGGGCCCGGTCGCCGGCCGATGCGCGCGGATCGTCTCGGCCACCTGGTCGAGCACGCGATGCACCGGGTTGAGGCTGGTACCGGGGTCCTGGAACACCATGGCGATCTCGTCGCCGCGCAGCTGCCGCAGCGCCGGTTCGGGCAGGCAAGCAAGGTCGCGCGTCCGGCCGTCCCTTCCGGTGAAGAGGATCCTGCCCTTGGTGGCCCGGATGCCTGTCGGCAGCAGGCCAAGCACGGCAAGCCCGGTCAGCGTCTTGCCCGATCCGCTCTCGCCGACCAACGCCAGCGTCTCGCCCGGCGCCACGCTCAAGGACACGTCGCGCACCGGACGGAAGCTGCCGTCGGAGGTCGCGATCTCGATCGTCAGGCCGCGGACATCGAGCAGCGCCGGCCTGGTGGCCGGATCGACGACACCCGGCAGGATGCGCGCGATGCCGCGGCCGAGGAAGCCGGCCGAGGCGGTTCCGGCGCGCGGATCGAGCACGTCGCGCAGCCGGTCGCACAGCACGTTGAGCGCGACGATGGTGCCGGTCAGCGCCAGGCACGGCCACAGCAGCAGCAGCGGGGCCTGCTCCATCGTGCTGCGCGCGCCGCGGATCATGAGGCCCCAGGACGGCGCCGGCGGCACGACGCCGAGGCCGAGGAAGGACAGGCCGCTCTCCAGCACCATCGCGGCCGCCACGGTCAGCGAGAACTGCACCAGCAGCGGCGGCGCGACGTTCGGCAGGATCGTGCGCAAGAGGATGCGCCCCGGCCTGGCGCCGAGCGCCTCCTGGGCGACGACATAGTCGAGCGCACTGACCGCCAGGGTCTGCGCATAGGCGACGCGCGCGTATCCGGGCGCGTAGAGGATCGACAAGGCGACGATCAGCGTCGCCGCGCCCGGCCCCATCAGGGTCACGACCAGCAGCGCCAGCAACAGGGGCGGGAAGCACAGCACGGCCTCGGCGGAGCGCACCGTGACGATTTCGACCAGGCCGCGCAGATAGCCGCCGAGCAGGCCGAGGATCGTGCCGATGACGCCGGCGACCGCCGCCGCCAGGAAGGCGACCGACAGCGAGGCGCGCGCGCCCCACAGGATGCGGCTCAGCACATCGCGCCCGTATTCGTCCAGCCCAAGCGGGTGCGCGAGGCCAGGCGGCGCCAGGCGCGTCGCGACGCTCATCTTGACCGGGTCGGGCAGGGGCAGCAGCGACACGGTCAAGGCGACGGCGATGATCGCGCCGACGATCGCCGCCGGAACGAGCAGCCGAGACATCGCGCGACGAGCCATCAGCCGTGACGCACGCGCGGGTCGAGCACCGCGTAGAGCAGGTCGACCAGGAGATTGAGCAGGACGAACAGGACCGAGATCACCAGCACGATGCCAATCACCTCGGGATAGTCGCGCGCCTCGACCGCGCTGACGAGGTAGCCGGAAAGCCCCGGCCAGTTGAAGACGAACTCCACCAGCACGGTGCCGCCGAGCAGCGAGCCGAGATGGAGGGCAAGGACGGTGACGACCGGGATCAGCGCCGTGCGCACGACGTGGTGCAGCACGATGCGCCGCGGCGTCAGCCCCTTCGCCTGGGCGGCGCGGACATAGTCGCGGCCGAGCACTTCGAGCACGGAGGAACGCGTCATGCGGAAGACGATGGCGCTGAGGCCGACGGCGATCGTGCCCGCGGGCATGGCAAGCAGCATCAGGTGCTGCAGCGGGTCCCGTTCGAACGCGACGAAGCCGCCGGCCGAGACCCAGCGCAGCTTCTGGGCGAAGACCAGGATGGCAATCGTGCCGAGGACGAACACCGGAACCGAAAGGAAGATGCCGGAGAGGACCGACAGCGCGCGGTCGGCGTGGCCGCCGGCGCGCAGCGCGGCCCAGGTGCCGGCCGGAAGGCCGAACACGAGCGCGAGCACGGCAGCCACGCCGATCAGCTCCAGCGTGCGCGGCAGCCGCAGCCGGATCTCGTCGGCGACGGAATGCTCGTCGCGCAGCGATACGCCGAGGTCGCCGTGCAGGATGCCGGCGACATACTCGACATAGCGGGCGAGAATCGGCCGATCGAGGCCGAGCTTCTGCCTGAGTTCGGCCACCGCGCCCGGGTCCGGCGCCACGCCACCCTGCGACAGGAGAAGCTCCGCCGGGTCGCCCGGCACGAGGTGGATGGCCAGGAAGACGAAAGTGACGACCACCCAGATGAGCGCGAGCGCGACCAGCAGGCGCCGCGCCGCGTAGCCGCGCATCGCCTCAGCCGACGCTGGCTTCCTCGAGCGTTATGCCGGAGTGGAAGGTCAAGGCGCCCGGCAGGTTCTTGAAGCCGGTCACCTCCTTGCGCGTGGCGTAGCCCTGGCTTCGCCAGGCGAGACCCACGATCGGCGCCTCGGCGATGGCGAGCGTCTCCATCTCCTTGTAGATCGCCTTGCGCTTGGCGGCGTCGAACTCGGCGCGTCCGGCCTTGAGCAGCGCGCTGATGCGCGGCGCCTTGAGGCCGAAGCTGCGCACGTAGGACGGCGACAGGCTGTCGTCGATCAGGTTGGCGAGGGCGTCCGGGTCGTTGCTGTCGGTCGCCGTGCCCATGACGCCGAGGTCGAACTGGCCCTTGTTCCCCAGCGCCACGCGCGTCGCCCAGTCCGGCAGGTTGAGCTCGAGGTTGACGCCGACCGCGGCGAGGTTCTGCTGCACGATCTCGGCCGTGTCCTTGTGCATGCCGTATTGCGCCGTCGACAGCAGGCCGCTGCTGAAGCCGTTCGGATGCCCGGTCTCGGCCAGCAGCTTCTTGGCGAGCGCCGGGTCGTAGTTCCAGCCGTCCTTGAGCTCGGCATTGAAGAAGGCGCTCGCCTCGGCGATCGGCAGATGCGCCAGCGGCGAGCCGCGGCCGAAGAACGCCGCCTTGACGATCTCCTCGCGCTTGATCGCGTGGCCCACGGCCTTGCGCACGCGCGCGTCGTTGAACGGGGGCTTCGACGCGTTGAACACCAGGTACATGAACGGTCCGTCGACCGTGTCGAGGTTGAGCTTGGGGTCCTTGGAGATCACTTCCATGGACTGCCAGGGAACGTACTCGATGAGATCCACGTCGCCGGCCTGGAGCGCGGCGACGCGCAGGTTCTCGTCGGCGTAGGCGACGGCGCGCACGCCTTTCAGCTTCGGCAGGCCCGGCTTGTAGTATTTCGGAAAAGCCTCCAGCTCGATCGCAACGCCGCGCTCCTGCGCCTTCAGCACGAACGGGCCGGCGCCGATCGGCTGCGCCGAGGTCGACTTGCGCGACATGATCGGCAGGTGATAGCTCGCCATCCACAGCGGCAGCGTGGCCGAGGGCTGCTTCATCACGAAGCGCACGGTGCGGTCGTCGGGCGTCTCGACGCGCTCGACGCCCTGCATCTCGGCGCGGAAATAGGCCGAGGATTTCGGATCGGCAATCTGCTCGATCGTCCACTTCACGTCGGCGCTGGTGACCGGGTCGCCATTGTGGAAGGTCGCGTTGCGCAGCTTGAATACCCACGCCGTCGTGCCTTCGGCTGCCCAGCTTTCCGCCAGCTCGCCGCGCAGGACGCCCTTGGCGTCGTAGGACAGGAGGCCGCGATAGATGGCGAGCTTGATCGTGCCCGCCGCCGTGCCGGTATTGGCCCAGGGCTGGATGCTGGGCGGGTAGCTCGACAGGCCGAAGGTCAGCACGCCCGGCGTGCGCGCGCGGGCGGCGGCGATGCGCAGGAAGGGCAGGGCGGCGGCGCCGGCCAAGAGGGAGCGGCGCGAGACGGACGGGATCATGGCGTGGGCCTCCTCAGCTCTTGTCGTATCCGTAGATGTCGCGGGCGGTGGCAAGGTCGATCACGCCCTCGCGCAGGTCGCGCTCGACCGCGTCGCGGGCGCGCTGCTTGGGCGGGCCGTAGCCGCCGGCGCCCGGGGTGATCACCTCGAACCACTGGCCGGCCTTGAGCGCGGCCGAGCTGCCCTTGAACTCGACGCCGGGGCCCGATACGACGCGGCCGTTGGCGCCGGCCAGGCCGCCGAACAGGCCCCAGGAGCGCGAGCGCAGGCGCGAGACGTCGACGCGTACCCGGCAATCGGCGTCGGCGCGGTAGACGCGGCGCAGCGCCATCCCGCCGCGATACCTGCCTGCGCCGCCCGAGCCTTCGACCAGCTCGTAGCGCATCAAGGTCAGCGGATACTCGACCTCGAGCGCCTCGACCGGCAGGTTCGAGGTGTTGGTGGTGTGCACGTGCACGCCGTCGAGCCCGTCCTTGTTCGGCCGGGCGCCCGACCCGCCGCCCATGGTCTCGAGATAGACCCAGATCGATCCATTCTTGGGCTGGTGGCCGACGAAGGTCGCGACGGTGCAGGAGCTGTTGGTGCAGGCAATGACGCGGTCGGGGATCGCCTGGGCCAACGCGCCGAGGATCACGTCGGAAACGCGCTGGCAGGTCTGGATGCGGCCGTTGACCGCCGCCGGGTGCGTGCAGTTGAGGATCGTGCCCTCGGGCGCCGTCACCGTGATCGGCCTGGACAGGCCGGCATTCGGCGGGATGGTCGGATCGACCACGGACTTGATCACGTAGTAGACCGTGGCGACCAGCGCCGTGTAGGTCATGTTCACGCCGGCGCGAACCTGCGGCGGCGACTCGAAATGCAAGTGCATCGCGTCGTCCTTGACCGTGATGGACACGGCGATCGGCAGCTCGCCCGCGACGTCGGAGTTCTCGAAGATGTCCTGGAAGCGGTAGGTGCCGTCCGGGATCTTGGCGATGCCGGCGCGCATCTTGCGCTCGGCATGGTCGAGCAGCGCGTCGCCGGCCGCCAGCACCGTGTCGCGGCCGTACTTGCCGCAGAGGTCCTGGAATCGCTGCACGCCAAGCCGGTTCGCCGCCATCTGCGCGCGCAGGTCGGACAGGCGCTCGCGCGGCACCTGGCAGTTCAAGAGGATCAGGTCGAGCACGTCCTGCTGCACCTCGCCGGCGCGGTAGAGGCGCACCGGCGGGATGCGCAGGCCCTCCTGGTAGATATGCGCGTGGCCGCGGTCGGCGAAATCGGCGTGATGCGCCAGGTTGACGGTCCAGCCGGCGATGCGGCCGCCGACGAAGATCGGCTCGGCGATGACGATGTCGGGCAGATGCGTGCCGCCGCCGGCATAGGCGTCGTTGCCGATGAAGGCGTCGCCCGGCCGCATGTCCTCGATGCGATGGTTCTTCAGGATGTGCGGCACGATGCCGATGAAGCTGCCGAGATGGATCGGGATGTGCTCGGCCTGGCACAGCGTGCGGCCCCGCACGTCGAACAGGGCGGTCGAGCAATCGCGCCGCTCCTTGATGTTGGTGGAGTAGGAGGCGCGGATCAGCGCCTCGCCGGTCTCCTCCACGATGGACGACAGGGCCGAGCCGATCACCCGTGGCCGGCGCCGGCGACATGGTGACGCTCATGAGAGATCCAGGACCAGATTGAGATAGGGATCTACCCGCGCCGTCATGCCGGGCAGCACGACCGTCGTCGCGTCCATCTGCTCGACGATCGCGGGACCGTGGATGACGTTGCCGGCGGCCAGGCGGTCGCGCTCGTAGACCGGGACGGGTACGCGGCCGGCGGCTTCCGGCAGCCAGACCTCGCGCCTGCCGGCGACCGCGGCCTGCGCATCGGCGCCGCCTGGCTCGTGGCGCCTCAGCGTCGCCTTGCGCACCAGGCCGGTCGCCTCGACGCGGAAGGTCACAAGCTGCACCGGCTCGCCGTCGGCCGTGAAGCCGTAGAGCCGCTTGTGGATCTCGGCGAAGCCGGCGGCCAGCGCGTCGATCGTCGCCGCGGTGATCGGCCCGTCCGGCAGCCTGACGCCGAGCTCGTAGTTCTGGCCCTCGTAGCGCATGTCGGCGGTGCGCACGACGCGGCGCTGGTCGAGCGCGATGTGCTCCTCGGCGAACCACCGGTCGGCCTGCTTCGCCAAGTCGGCGAAGGCCGCCTCGACGGTCGGCGCGACCGAATGCTCGCAGGGCAAGAGCCTGGTCGCCGCGAAATCGGCGCGCAGGTCGGTCAGCAGCAGGCCCATGGCGCAGAGGATGCCAGGCGCGCGCGGCACCAGGATGCGCTTGATCTCGAGCTCGCGCGCGAGTCGCGCGGCGTGCAGCGGGCCGGCGCCGCCGAAAGCCATCAGCGTGTAGTCGCGCGGGTCGTGGCCGCGTTGCACCGAGATCACACGGATGGCGCGCGCCATGTTGGCGGTGACGACCGAGACGATGCCCTGCGCCGTCTCCATGGGCCCGAGGCCGAGCGTCTTGGCCAGCCGGTCGATCGCGGTCCGCGCGAGGTCCTGGCGCACCGCCATGCGGCCGCCGAGCAGATGCGTCGGGTTCAGGGTCTGCAGAACCACATTGGCGTCGGTGACGGTCGGCTCCTGGTTGCCGCGGTCGTAGCAGACCGGGCCGGGATCGGCGCCGGCGCTGCGCGGGCCGACCTTCAACAGCCCGCCGCTGTCGACATAGGCGATCGAGCCGCCGCCGGCGCCGACCGTGTGGATGTCGAGCGACGGCGCCTTCAGCGGATAGCCGTGCACCGTGGCCTCGGACGCCAGCCGCGCCTCGCCGGCCTTGAGCAGCGCGACGTCGGTCGAGGTGCCGCCCATGTCGAAGGTGATCAGGTCCGGGAAGCCGGCGGCGCGGCCGACGACCTGCGCGCCGACCACGCCGGTCGACGGGCCCGACAGCACGGCCCGCACCGGCTTGACCGAAGCGGCCTCGAAGCCGATCACGCCGCCGTTCGATTGCGTCAGGTGCGGCGCCACCGTCATGCCGAGCGCCTGCAGGCGCGGGGCGAGCCGGCTGATGTAGTTGCGCATCACGGGTCCGAGATAGGCGTTGACCACGACGGTCGACAGGCGCTCGAACTCGCGGAATTCCGGCGCGATCTCGTGGCTGGCCGAGATGAACGCCTCCGGATGCTCCTCGGCCAGGATCTCGCGCGCGCGCCGCTCGTGATCGGGGCGCACGAAGCAGTAGAGGAAGCAGATAGCCACCGACTTGACGCCGGCCTGCTTGAGATGCCGCGCCGCCCGGCGCGCCGCGTCCTCGTCGAGCGGCGTCTCGACCTCGCCGGTATGGCGCACGCGCTCCGGCACCTCCATGCGCAGGTCGCGCGAGACGAGCGTCGGCGGCTTGTCGGCGAACAGGTCATAGAGGTCGGGCCGCTTCTGCCGCCCGATCTCCAAGAGGTCGCGGAAGCCCTCGGTGGTCACGAGACCGGTCGGCACGCCGCGATGCTGGATCAGCGCGTTGGTCGCGACGGTGGTGCCGTGCCCGAAATAGCTGACCTCCGCCGCGGGGCGGCCGTTTGCGCCCGATCCGCTTCCATTGGGAACGACGCGCCTCAGTCCTTCCTCGACGCCGGCGGCGATGCCGCGCGACGGGTCGTCGGGCGTCGAGGATACCTTCCAGACTTCGACGCGGCCCTCGTCCTCCTCGAACAGGCAGATATCGGTGAACGTCCCGCCCGAGTCCACGCCCACGCGCCAGCGCGCCATGCTTCCCCTCCGATCGGCCCGAACGAGCCTGCCCCGTCCGCGCCTGCAAGCGGTATCGGAGCGCAGCGAACGGGCAAATGCAAGCGAGGGGCCGGCGCCGTCATCCCGGCCGGTCGTCGAGTGCCCTTGCCGGGCAAAGGCGCCGCGACCCGCCGGCGATGCTACATTGCCGTCTTCGGCGCCGTCTGCAGCAGCTCGTGCAGCTGGCCCTTCCAGAACTTGGCCATGCCGGTCGTGCCGTGCAGCACCACGACCGGCTCGCCCTTCGGATCGCCGACCGTCGTCCAGTGCAGTCGCAGCTCGGGCATTACCTCGCCGGTGTGGAACTTGAGGTCCTTTACGACATGGTCGCCTTCCTTCGGTTGCGGAAAGTCCGCCGCCGACGCGGCGCCGGCGATCAGCGCGAGCGCGCCCCATACGGCCGTGCGCAATAGGAATCTCCGGTTTGATATGCATTCCTCCTGCATTTGATCCGCTTTTCCAAGGTCCGAGCATGCGCCGGCGCCACGAGACGTTCAATGGCTGCGCGAATCACAAAAGCGTTGCATCACCGACAATTTCAATCAGTCGTTAAATCGCGGCTGCTAGAAGTCACGGCCAACACGACAAGAGCTGCGATTGGGGACGAGACGGCCGCGCCGCAAGCAGGCCGCACACGAGATGACGACACCTGTTATTCCCGGCTTCCGCACGTTTGCGCAATACGACGACAGGGATTTCTCCGGGCGCAACCTCGACGGGCTGAAGATCGTGGACCGCCGCGTCAAGGGTGCGACGTTCGCCGGCGCGTCGCTGCGCAACGCAGTTTTCGACCGCAGCAGCTTCGTCGATTGCAGCTTCGCGTCCTCCCTGCTCGACGGCGCCAGCCTCAAGCGCACCGTGCTCGAGAACTGCGACTTCACCGGGGCCAGCATGGTCAAGGTCGACGCGCACGAGGCGGTTTTCCGCTCGGCCAAGGTGATGTCCTATGCCGGCGCGGACACGGTCAAGATGAACGGCGCCGTGGCGATGACATTCGACGGCGCCACGATCGAGGATTCCAGCTTCCAGGGCGCGCGGCTGAGCAACGCGTCGATGGTCAACGTCCGCGCCAAGAACGTGGACTTCCGCGAGGCGAACCTGGAAGGCGCGCGCTTCGACAACTGTACCCTGGCGGGATCCAACTTCTCCGGCGCCAAGCTGCACGGCGCCGATTTCTCTCAATCGGCGGGTGCCAGCGAAGTGCTTTCGGAATGGGCCCAGAGTGTGGTTACGATGAAGCAGAAGATGTCGCATGACGACCTGATCGGCGCCGTGGTGCAACACGAGGAATGGCTGAAGAGCGACGGCAGGACCGGCGCGCGCCTGGTGCTGCGGGCGACCGACATGACCCATGCGCGCCTCGACGGGCGCGACCTGTCGGGCAGCGATCTGCGCGAGAGCAGGCTCGACTTCGCCAGCCTGAAGAACACGCGCCTCATCGCCGCCGATCTGCGCGGCTGCAGCTTCACGCGCGCCGATCTCAGCAACGCCGATCTGCGCGGGGCCGAGATCGAGAGCGACGCTCTGGTGCGCGCCGTGGCGACGGGCGTGCGCGCATAGCGCCGCCCGCGCTGACGCCGGCCACGCGTCGGCCCTAGGCCACCTTGTTCAGCGGCCGTACCGGCCTGCCGTCCAGATAGCTGCGGATGTCCTCGATCGCCTCGCCGTAGAACACGCGGTAGTTCTCCTCGATGACGTAGCCGAGATGCGGCGTGATCACGACGTTGTCGAGGCGCCTGAGCGGATGGGCGGCGGGCAGGGGCTCCTCGTCGTAGACGTCGATGCCGGCGCCGGCGATGCGGCGTTCGTGCAAGGCGGCGACCAGCGCCTTCTCGTCCACGATCGGGCCGCGCGAGGTGTTGATCAGCACCGCGCCGGGCTTCATGCGCCCGAGCTCGGCCTCGCCGATCAATCCGCGCGAGCGGTCACCCAGCACGAGATGGATCGCGACGACATCGGCTTGCGCCAGGAGCTCGTCCTTGTCGACACGCGTCGCTCCGGCCTCGGCCGCGCGCGCATCGGTCAGGTTCGCGCTCCAGGCGATCACCCGCATGCCGAAGGCCTGGCCGATGCGCGCGACCTGCGCGCCGAGCCGCCCGAGGCCGATGACGCCGAGCACCTTGCCGTTCAAACCGCGGCCGAGCGTGGTTTGCCATTTGCCGTCGCGCATGCCGCGGTCCTCGCGCGGGATATGCCGCAGCAGCGCCAGGATCAGGCCCCAGGTCAGCTCCGCCGTCGGGTAGGCGAGGCTCGCCGTGCCGCAGACCTGGATGCCGCGCGCCGTCGCCGCGTCGACGTCGATCGCGGCGTTGCGCATGCCCGTGGTGACGAGCAGCTTGAGCTTGGGCAGGCGTTCGATCAGGGCGCGCGGAAAGGGCGTGCGCTCGCGCATCGCCACGATGCAGTCGAAGGGCGCCAGGCGCCGGACCAGCGCGTCCTCTCCGACGATCGGCTCGTTGAAGGCGGTCGCCTCGGCGCGCGGCTTCAGTCCGGCCCAATCGGCCAGGCCGAGCGCGGCATTCTGGTAGTCGTCGAGGATCGCGATGCGCATGGTCGTCCCTTCCCCTGGAATCGGCCTGGCCCCTTATAGCGGCCGCGCCGATCCGGGAGAACAGACGGCGCGTCAGAAGACGCGTTCGACCGGGAGTCCCAGGGCCATAGAGCCGGCATACTCAGCCTGCGGCCCCGACTGCAGCGGGTGATAGCGGGCCGCCTGGATGTCGCGGAAGCGGCGCTCGGCCTCAGCGTCTTTGCCAAGGAGAAGAGCCGGGTCTCGACCTGACCAGACCCGTCCATTCGCTGGGCGCAAGATCGTTATTTTTCATGATAGTAGACGGCGTTCTTGATGCAGGGCCGTCTTAAGCCGGCATCTGCCGCTGCGCCAGCTCGGCGAACAGGCGCCCGGCCGCGATCAGCTCCTCGTAGCTGCCGCGCTCGACGATTCGGCCCTGGCGCAGGACCAGGATCAGGTCGGCCTTGCGCACCGTCGACAGGCGATGGGCGATGATGAACGTGGTGCGGCCCCGCATCAGCGTTTCCAGCGCCTGCTGGATCAGCGCCTCGGTCGCGGTGTCCAGCGCGCTCGTCGCCTCGTCCAGGATCAGGATCGCCGGGTCCTTCAACAGCGCGCGCGCGATCGCCAGGCGCTGGCGCTCGCCGCCGCTCAGGTTGACGCCGCGCTCGCCGACCATGGTGTCGTAGCCCTTGGGCAGCGCGCTGATGAAATCATGCGCCTGGGCCTTGCGCGCGGCCTCCTCGATCTCGGCCTGCGCCGCTTCGGGCCGCCCGATGCGGATATTCTCGCCGATCGTGCGGCTGAACACGGCGCTGTCCTGGAACACGACGCCGACATTGGCGCGCAGCGATTCCAGCGTCACGTCGCGGATGTCGTTCCCGTCGACGCGTATCGTGCCCGATTGCGGGTCCCACAGGCGGCTCAGGAGCGCCATGGTCGTGCTCTTGCCCGACCCGGTCGGACCGACCAGGGCGACCGACGTGCCGGCCGGGACGGAGAAGCTGAGCTCGCTCACCGCTGTGCGCGCGCCGTCGTAGGAGTGCGTGACGCGCTCGAAATCCACGTCGCCGCGCACGCGGCCGAGCACGGCCGCGCCCGGCTTGTCGCCGACGCCGGGCGTCGTGTCGAGCACCTCGAAGTAGTCGTCGAGCGCCGGCACCTGGAAGAACAGGCTGGAGATGAAGCCGGTGGCGTTCTCGAGCCGGCCGATCAGCATCGTGGCGAAGCCCATGAAGCTGACGATCTCGCCGACCGAGATCTCGCCCCGGAAATGCAGGATGCTGCCGAGCAGGAAGATGCCGATCACGGTCACCGTCGAGGCCATCCGGCTCAGCACCGTCACCAGCGCCCACAGGTTGAGGACGGGGAACTGCGCCGCCAGCAGCCGCTCGATCACCGCGCCGAGCTCGCGCGCCTCCAGCGCCAGGCGCACGAAGCTCTGCACCAGCATGACGTTGCCCAGCGCGTCGCCGGCGCGGGCGGCGAGCTCGGAATTGTAGTCCTCGACCGCGTGCTGCGCGCGCCAGGTCCTCTCGATCACCAACCGGTTGATGACCGTGAACACCGCCATCAGCGCGACCAGCAGCAGCCCCATCTTCCAGTTCATCCAGAGCGCGACCGGCATCAGCGAGATCACGGCGACGAAGGTCGACAGGTGCTCGCGGAAGAAGGACAACCACAGGCCGAACATGTGGTCGGCGCCCGTCAGCATGACCTTGAGCAGGCGCCCCGAGTGCTCGCGCTGATGGTACGAGGCGGGCAGGCTCAGCACGTGCTCGAAATACATCGCCACCGCGGCGAGGCGCCGGCGATGGGCCAGCCGGTCGGCATGCAGCGCCACCAGGATGCTGGCGGCGATGCCGAAGAACCCCACCGCGCACCAGGCGCCCATCAGCCGCATGGTCATCGCCCAGTTCTCGTCCTGCGTCCGCGTGGTGCTGGTCGCCAGCACGTCGATCACGCGGCCGAACAGGATCGGCTCGACGAAGCTGATGCCGGCGAGGCCGAGATTGCCGAGGACCAGGACGACGGCCAGCCGCCGTTCCGGCCGCAGCAGGCCCAGCACCCGGCCATAGATGCGCATGAAGTTCACGACGCGCCGTCCTACCGCGCCCGGCGCCGTCTGTCCCTGACATGGATCATCGCCGCCTCTCCCGGCCGGCCGGCTTGCGGGCCGCGACGCGTGGGCGGGTCTTCGCCTTCGTCTTCGTCTCCGCCTTCGTCTTCGTCTTCGTCTCCGCCTTCGCTTTCGTCTTCGCCGGCGTCCGTCGCTTCGCCGCCTTTGCGGCGGGCTTGCGGAACACCTGCAGGGTCTTGAAGTCCGGCTCCGGGATCATGTCACGCTGCTGCCGCAGCTCGGCGATGTTGGGGATTGCTTTGTCGTAGGACATCGACTTCCGGTAGAACAGCATTCGGCCGCCGGGCTTGAGCTTGTCCCACAGCAGGCGCGCGACCGCGAGGTCGGTCATCGCGCCGTAGGCGTCGTTCCGTTCGGTGCGGAACTCGCAGAGATGGAACAGCGTGGCCACGTCGAGCGGCGGCAGCAGCCGGGCGTCGAGCTGGTAGATGTCGCCGAAGAAGGCCTTGTAGCTGCCGACGATCCTGGGCCGTTCGATCGCGAGCTTGACGTAGCGCTCGTACTCGCCGGGTGACGCGGTGATTCCCAGCACGGCGTTGCCGCTGCCGTTCTCGGCGCTGCGCTGGCCGACGACGTGATGCGCGCCCGTTCCCATGTGGAAGATGGTCGCGTTGGCGATCCCGCGGTCCGCCAGGAAGTCCAGGAAATGCAGGTCGCAGGGACAGCCGTCCTCGTGCAGCTCCCAGGTGTCGTCATAGATGTGAAGCGTCCCGTCCAAGTCTTCCTCTCCTGTCCATGTGTTGGCGTCGACGATCCGGTTTTCTTCCGGCCGGCACCTAGTACCAACTTTCAGAAATGGCTGATACGAAAATGCTAGGGAAATTCGAATCAGCCATTTCTGAAAGTTGGTACTAGTCCGCCATGGCGACGCGATCTGGCGCTGAGGCCGCGCGCAGCCGCGCCCCGTCGGCAGTCTTGTCCAGCGCGATGACGCGGTCGTGGAAGCGCTGCATGCCCCCGTGCTGGGCGACGCTGATGATCGTCGCGTCCGGCAGATCGTGGCAGAGCAGGGCCATGATCGCCGCCTGGCTCTCCTCGTCGAGCGCGGCGAGGGCGTCGTCCAGCACCACGACGTCCGGGCGCTGCAGGATCAGCCGGGCGATGGCGAAGCGCTGGCGCTGACCGCCCGACAGGAGCTGATCCCAGCGCTCGATTTCGTCGAGCCGCGACGCCAGGGCGCCGATGCCGCATCGGGTCATCGCCGCCACGATGCCGCCGTCGTCCGAGTCGATCTCTCCATGCGGATAGCACAGCGCCTCGCGCAGGCTGCCCAGCGGCAAGTGGGCGCGCTGCCCCACATACCCCAGCCGCATGCGCGGCGGCAGCCGCACCGACCCGGAGCCCCAGGGCCACAGCCCCACGATGGCGCGCGCGAGCGCGCTCTTGCCGGTGCCGGACTCGCCCGTCAGCATCAGCTTCTCGCCGGGCTCGATCCGCAGCTCGACGTCGCGCACCATCGGCTGCCCCCGGCGGTTCGCGACCTTCAGCCTCTCGACATGGATGCAGCCGTCGCTGCTGGTGCCGAGGGCGATGGCGCTGAGGTCCGGCCGGTCGAGATCCGCGTCGAGCTCGCGCATCGACTGGATGAGCCCGCCGACGCGCCGCGCCGAGGCGTGCCAGATCGACAGCGCCCTATAGTTGTCGAAGGCCCAGGCGACGGCCGTCTGGAACGGCACATAGGCGCTGGCCAGCTGCATCATCCCGCCCAGCGTCAACTCGCCCGAGAGATACTTGGGCGTCGCCAGCAGCAGCGGCACGACCGGCTGGATGATGCCGTTGGACTTCTGGATCAGCGTCAGCTGGCCGTCCTGACGCACGACCGTCATCCAGCGCTTCACCAGCGAATCCAGCCCGCGCCACAGCAGCGCCCGCTTGCCCTTCTCGCCACCGGACATGGCGATGCTCTCGGCGTTCTCGCGCACGCGCATCAAGCCGTGGCGGAAATGCGCCTCGGCCTCGTTGCGCGCGGCCATGTTGCGCGGGAGCGTGCGGCCGCAATAGAGCATCAGCGCCGTCAGGCCGGTCGCATGGACCAGCCCCGCGAGCACCATGTAGCCGGGGATGGCGATGTCGGCGACCGTGATCGAGCCGCCGACGACCCAGAGGATGCCGGCGAAGCTCAGGATCGACACGGCCGCGCCGAGGATCCCGATGTAGAAGTCCATCACCGGCTCGGTGGCCCAGCGTATGTCGTCGGCGATGCGGTACTCGGGCACGGTCGCCTCGGGATCGCCGGCGCTGTTCAGGTGATAGAAGCGCTGCCGGCCCAGCCAGCGGTCGGTGAGATGGCGCGTAAGCCAGGCGCGCCAGCGCACCTGCAGCGTCTCGCGCGCCAGGACCAGGCCGACTTCGTTGCCCGTGGCGACCAGGACGATGGCGAGCAAGGCGGCCATGGACCAGCCGAGCAGCAGGGAGTCGCGCTGCTCCAGCGCGTCGAAGAACCAGCGGTTCCACATGCTGAAGCCGACATTGCCGGCGATGCCGACAAGCACCGCGAAGCCGAGCGCAAGGAAGAGAGCCCAGGCTTCGAGCGCGGTCCCGCCGCGCCAATACCCCGTCGCGGCCGGCACGAACACGCGCGCGACCAAGCGGTCGTCACCGGCCTGCGGGGACGCGACTGGGTACATTTACTCACTGTGCCGCGGATCACGGAAATTTGAAACGGCCATTCCATGCTGCGGCGCGGCGAACCGCGCCGGGGAAGCCCGGCCGCCATCACCGCGGGCTCAGCGGCTTCGGCCGAGCGGCGGCGGCCCGCGGCGATCCTGCGCCTCGCCATGGTCGATCAGGCACGAGCGCCCGTCGGGAAAGCTGAGCACGGCCGTCCAGCCGCCCGAGTCCGACGTCAGCAGCTCGACCATGACGCCGGTGCCGATCATGCCGTAGCGCGTCGGCTCCTCGTTGAACTGCTGCGAGAGCTGCGTCCGCATCTCCTCGCGGTCGCCGCAGAGGCCCTGGACCTGCTGAGCGAACGCGGAGCTCGCCGACACGACGAGCACGGTTCCTATGACGACAACGCTGCGCATCGTGGACCTCCTCTCGGCGTGCCATGCCGCACGGCCGAGACGACCGGCTAAGAAATCAGTCTCGCCCGGGAGTCGGCCGACTGTGTTGATCCAGGTCGACAGGCTCGACGCCTCTCCCTTGGCGGTCAGGCCGCCGCGGCTCGATGCTCCTTGCGCGCGGCTTCCCACACTTCGCGGGCGGCACCCGCGTTGATGGCGGCAATGCCGAGACCGACGATCAGGTCGGGCCAAGCCGACAAAGTATAACCGGTGATCAATCCGGCGGCGATGATCGCCGCATTCGCCAGCACGTCGTTGCGCGCGGAAAGGAAGGCGGCCTTGCCGAGGCTGCCGCCCTGGCGCCGGAAGCGCGCCAGCATGAGGGCGCAGGCGAGATTCACGGCGAGCGCGCCACCGCCCGCCAGCGACAACGGCACCGGTTCCGGCGGAACCGGCGCCATGAACTTGTCCCAGGCCGTCCACAGCGTCGCGAGGCCGGGGACAAGAATGATGCCGGCCAGCAGCATGCCCACGCGCGCGCGGCGAGCGGCCGTCCAGCCGAGCGCGACGAGGATCAGGAAGTTGACGGAGGCGTCCTCGAGGAAGTCGATGCTGTCGGCGAACAACGCGACCGAGCCGATCGCCAGCGCCACCGTAAACTCGACGCCGAAATAGGCGAGGTTCAGCGCCGCCACGACTCGCACGGTGCGACGCAGACCGTCGTCGGGCATGGACGTCATCCTTGACGGGATCAGGCTCGCACGAACCGGGAATGGGCGTCCAGCGCGGCCGGCAGGGCGCCGGTGTGCTTCATGGGCAATGCGCGATGTGGCAAGATCGGTGCAAAGGGTCTCGGCCAGGCCGTTCCGCGAGAGGACCCGATGGGGATCAGGTCGCCAGCCGCCATTGCCGTCGCCGCGGCGATGTGCCTGGCAACGAGTTCACTGGCCCAGCCGGCCGGTGGCGAGAAGCGCGTCGCCCTGGTGATCGGCAACGGCGCCTACCGCGAGGCGCCGCTCAAGAACCCGGTCAACGACGCCCGCGCCATGGCCGCGCGCCTGGGCGCGCTCGGCTTCGACGTCGTGGCGCGCGAGAATGCGACGCGCCAGGGCATGGCCGACGCGGTTGTCGAATTCGCGCGCAAGCTGGGCCCGGATACGGCGGCGCTGGTGTACTACGCCGGTCACGGCATCCAGTCGCGCGGGCGCAACTACCTGATCCCGGTCGATGCGCCGCTCAAGAGCGAGACCGACCTGCGCTTCCAGGCGGTCGATGTCGGCGCGCTGACGGACGAGCTGGAGCAGGCGCAGGCGCGCATCAGCTTCCTGATCCTCGACGCCTGCCGCAACAACCCGTTCGAGCGCCGGATGCGCGGTGCCCAACGCGGGCTGGCGGCGATCGACGCCGCCAGGGGCACGTTCATCGCCTACGCCACGGCGCCGGGATCGGTCGCCGCCGACGGCGACGACGCCAACGGCGTCTACACGGCGGCGCTGCTGCGCGCGCTCGATCTGCCCGGCCTCAAGGCCGAGGAGGTGTTCAAGCGCGTGCGCATCGAGGTGTCGGAAGCCACCGGCAACCTCCAGGTGCCGTGGGAGTCATCATCGCTGACCGGCGACTTCGTGTTCAATCTTGCCGCGGCGCCAACGGGCACGGTGGCCGCGCCGGCCGCCGTCGACCGCGAGGTCGTGTTCTGGCAGTCGATCCAGGCGAGCCGCCGCGCCGGCGATTTCGAGGCCTATCTGCAGCGCTACCCGCAGGGCGAGTTCGCGCCGCTGGCGCGCTCCCGCCTGGCGGAGCTGCAGGCGGCCGGCGCGACGCCGTCTCTGCCCGGGCCGTCGACAGGCCGGCCGGTTTCCGCGCCGCCGCAAGTGGCCGCCGCACCGGCACCCGCGCCGCAGGTCGCCGTCGGGGCGCCGATCGGCTGCTTCAAGGACAAAGGCAACCCGCTGGTCCTGAAGGGTCGCGACCTGGACGGGCGCGTCATGAACTGGCAGGGCATGACGCCGGAGTTCTGCATCCAGCAATGCGCCAAGCACGGCTTCACCTATGCCGGTCTGCAATACGGCAGTTTCTGCTTCTGCGGCAACAGCTACGGCAGCAATGGGCCGGCGACGAACTGCAACGTCCCCTGCAACGGCGACGATCGCCGGACCTGCGGCGGGGAATGGGCGAACCACGTGTACCGCGCGCGCTAGCCGGCCGGGCACGTGGCCCATTCCGTCACAGCCACAGAACCTTCTTGCGGTAGTCAAGGTCGTCGAGCAGCGGCGTCGCGGGCCCGTGGTGGCAAACGGCGCCGCGCTCCAGCACGAACACGCGGTCGGCCAGCGCCAGGACGAGGTCGAGGTTGTGCTCGACGATCACGATCGAGGCATGCCGGCGCAGCCGGTCGAAGACGCGGAACAGCTCGATCACGACGGCAGGGGCAAGGCCCTCGAAAGGCTCGTCCAGCAGCAATAGGCGGACGTTTCCCGACAGCGCACGGGCGACCGCGACCATCTGCTGCTCGCCGCCGGAGAGATAGTCGGCGGCGACGTCCATGCGCTCCGTCAGGCGGGGGAAGTATTCGAAGATCCGCTCTTCGCTCCACACGACGCCCGAGCTGCCGTCGGTCTTGCGCGCCAGGCGGCCGAGGGCGAGGTTCTCGCGCACCGACATGCCGGCGAACAGGCCGCGCCCCTGCGGTACGTAGCCGATGCCGAGCCGCGCGATGTCGGGCGCCGGCATTCCGGCGATGTCGCGCCCGGCGTAATCGACCGTTCCGCCAGCAGGCCGCACGAGGCCGGCCAAGGTCTTCAGCAGAGTCGATTTTCCGGCGCCGTTGCGGCCGAGCAAAGCCACGATCTCGCCCTGGCCGACGTCGAACGCCACGCCGTCGAGGACTTGGCTCTTGCCGTAGAACGTGTCGAGCCGCTCGCAGCGCAGCAGCGGCGCGGTGCTCGCCCCTTGCGCCGCGCGCGCCGCGACCGGCGGCGTGCCGGTGCCGGTATAGATCTCCTGCACCCGGCGGTCGGCGCGGACCTCCGCGGGCGTGCCGGACATCAGCACCGCGCCCTGGTTCATCACCGTGACGCGATGCGAGAAACCGAGCACGCGGTCGATGTCGTGCTCGACGATCAATACCGGGATGCTGGCGGCGATGTTCCTGACCAAGCCCGACACGCGCTCGCGCTCGGCCGCGGCGAGCCCTGCCAGCGGCTCGTCCAGCAGCAGGAGCTGCGGCTTCGAGCCGAGCGCGATGCCCAGATCAACCAGGCGCTGGCCGCCATAGGACAGCTCGCCGCCCGCGACTTCCTCGATGCCTTCGAGGCCGAGGAAGCGCACCAGCGCCACCGTCTCGGCATGGATCTCCGGATAGGAATCGACGTCGCGCCAGGCGTTGAAGCGCGCCGGATGCTGCGCCTGCAGCGACAGGCGCAGGTTCTCGTAGATCGGCAGGCTGCGGAACAGGTTGGTGATCTGGAACGAGCGGCCGATGCCGGACCGGCAGATGCGCTGCGGCGGCAGGCCGCCGATCGCGGCGCCGTTGAGGCTGATGCGGCCCTGGTCGGGCGTGAACAGGCCGGAGACGAGGTTGAACAGCGTGGTCTTTCCGGCGCCGTTCGGGCCGATGAGCGCGTGGATCTCGCCGGAGGCGATCTCCAGGCTGGCGTCGGCGACGGCGCGAATGCCGCCGAACTGCTTCGAGACGCCCTCGACGCGGAGGACGGTGCCTGTGGCCGCCTGCGGGCGCAGGAAGTCGGGCAGGGGCAGGTCCTCGTGGATGCGGCGCCTGCTCATGGCCGCTTCGTCCCTCGCCGGGGGGCGCCAGCGACGCTCGAGCTGGGCCCAGATGCCAACCAGGCCGCTCGGCGAGTAGAGCACGAAGCCGACGAACACCAGGCCGAACCACAACAGCCAGTTCTGGCTCCAGATCGACACCAGCTCGCGAAACAGGACGTAGAACAGCGCGCCGAAGGCGGGCCCCAGGATGTGGTGCATGCCGCCGATCACGACCATGGCCAGCAATTCGCCGGAGAACGGAACCGACGTGGCCTCTGCCGTGACGATGTAGTTCTGGAAGCCGACCAGCGCGCCAGCGAGGCCTGTCACCACCGCCGAGAGCACGAACGCCGCGAGCTTGTAGCGTTCGACAGGATATCCCTGGAAGCTCGCGCGCAGCTGGTTGTCGCGGATCGCCACCAACACATGGCCGAACGGCGAGCGCACGACGCGCAGCAGCACGTAGAGCACGCCGAGTCCGACCAGGGCCACCACGGCGTAGTAGACCCGGGCGTCGTCGAGATCGACCGGGCCGAGGCGCCCGCGGGTCAAGCCGCCGAGCCCGTCTTCGCCTCCCGTGACGTCGGTCCAGCGGAAGGCGACGGTGTAGGTGAGTGCCGCCAGCGCCAGGGTCAGCAGGGAGAAGTACACGCCCCGGCGGCGCAGGATCAGGAACCCGGTGGCGAACGACAGTGCCCCCAGCAGCAGCATCGAAAGCAGGATCGGCAGCAGCAATTGGCCCGGCAGTACGTGCTTCTGCGCCAGTGCCGCCGCATAGGCACCGATGCCGAACCACGCGCCCTGGCCGAAGGACGTCAGGCCCGTATAGCCCACGAGCAGGTTGAGCCCTGCGGCGGCGACGGCGAGGGCGACCACGAGCGTGGCAGTGTTCACGGTCAGGCCGAGCAGCTTCATGGCGAACGGCAGCACGACCAGCGCCAGGGCGCCGGTCACGAGCGGCCGGTATTTCGCGGCAGCGCGGCCTTGCGTCATTCGAACCGCTCGATGCGCTCGCCGAGCAGGCCGCGCGGGCGCAACAGCAGCACCAGGATCATCAGCACGTACATCGATGCCTCGCCGGCGGCGGGCAGGAAATGGATGGTGACGCCGCGCACCACGCCGACCAGCAGCGCGGCGAGCACCACGCCCCAGAAGCTGCCGAGTCCGCCGATCACGACCACGACGAAGGCGATGGTGATGATTTCGGCGCCCATGGCGGGATGGACCACGGCGATCGGCGCGAACAGCGCGCCGCCCAGCGCCGCCATGCCGACGCCGAGCACGACGATCGTGGTCATGTAGGGCTGCAGCCGGATGCCGAGCGCGGCGACCATGTCCGGGCGCTGGATGCCGGCGCGCACGACGCGGCCGAAGGCGGTCTTGTGGAGCAGAAGCCAGATGCCGAGCAGCACCACGGCGACGACGGCGAGCAGCAGCAGCCTATAGCGCGAGAACAGGAAGTCACCGAGGAATACGGCGCCCTTGAGCGCGGCCGGCATCGCGGCCGGCAGCGGCGCCGCGCCCCAGACCATGCGGATCGCCTGCTCCGCGACCATCGCGAGCCCGAAGGTCACGAGCAGGCTGAGGATCGGGTCGGCCGTGTAGAAGCGGCGCAGGATGAAGCGCTCGAACAGGATGCCGAGCGTGCCGACCGCGACCGGCGACAACGCGACGGCCGGGAAGAAGCCCAGATGCCGGGCGATCTCGACCGACGCATAGGCGCCGAAGGCGTAGAAGGCGCCATGCGCCAGGTTGACGATGCCGCCGACGCTGAAGATCAGCGACAGGCCGAGCGCGATCAGCAGGTAGTAGCCGCCGAGCACCAGCCCGTTGACCACCTGCTCCAGCAGGAACATGAGCTGCATGGTCGGGCGGGCGGGGTCAGCGCCATGCGTCCCGTCCTATGCCATCGTGCAGGGGTTCTGCTCGCGCGTCGGCGCCAGGACCTCGAGCGACTCGCTGGCGGCGGGGACGGCGGCGCCGAGGGCGAGGAAGTCCCATTTGTCCTTGGCCTTGCCCTTGGGCTTGACCGCGAAGGGATAGGCCTCCTGCATCAGCTGGTGGTCCCACGAGCGGAACCAGGCCTTGCGCGCCTTCAGGACGTCGAACTCGACCTGCTTCTCGAAATAGGCGATCAGCTTGGCGGTGTCGGTCGACTTGGTCTCGTTCATCGCCTGCGCCATCATCTTGAGCGAGACGTACTCGATCCAGGCATGGTTCTCCGGCGGCTTGCCGTGCTTCTTGGTGAAGGCGGCGACGAACGCCTTCGACCCAGGCGTGCCGAGGTCGTGGTGCCAGACCGTCGGCCAGGTGCCGCTCAGATTGCCTTCGCCCGCGGCCCAGGCGTCGGCGGTGTTCAGGTTGAAGCCGACGATCGGAAAAGGCAGGCCGAACTCGGCATATTGCTTGATCAGGTTGGTGACCTGGTTGCCGGCCAGGTTCGAGCACACGACGTCGGGCTTGGCCTGGCGGATCTTCAGGAGGTACGGGCTGAAGTCGGTCACGTCGGTCGCCACCAGCTCGTCCGCGACCAGCGTGGCCTGGTTGGCGGCGAAGAAGCTCTTGGCGGCGCGCAGCAGGTCGTGGCCGAACACGTAGTCGGCGGTCAGCGTGAAGAACTTCCTGCCCTTCACCATGTTGTCGCGCAGCAGCGCCTTGCCGACGGCGTTGACCATCACCGTGTTGGGAATGTCGACATGAAAGGTGTAGCGGTTGCAGTTCTTGCCGCGCAGCGTGTCGGAGCGCGCGCCGATGCTCATGAACAGCCGCTTGTTGCGGTCTGCCACCTGCGCGATGGTCAGCGCCGAGGCCGAGCTGATCTCGCCCATCAGCACCGCGACGCCGTCGCGCTCGAGCATGCGCTGCGCCTTGGTCGTGGCGGTGGCGGGGTTGATCGAATCCTCGGAGAGGATCTCGAGCGGGCGCCCCATCACGCCGCCCGCCTTGTTGATCTCGTCCTCGGCCATGCGGATGCCGAGCACGGCGTAGTCGCCGAGCGCGCCGAGGAAGCCGGTGAGCGGCGTCAGGTGGCCGATCCTGATCTTGTCCGACTGGCCGCGGACGACCGCCGGGAATCCGACGGCGGCGGCGCCCGCCATCGCGGCGCCGGCCATCAACAGGCTGCGTCTGCTGCTGTTCATCATGGTCCTCCCTCGAGGTTGCCCGTCCGGCTTGGCGCCGGTACGGGTCGCGGAAACTCTCTCACATTGTAGGATTGGATTTCAAGTCCTGAGAAACCGTTTCTCACATCGCGGCGGGCTAATCTATGATGTCATCGAGGACGCAGGCCACGGATCGAGGGAACGTCATGGCGCGGATGAAGGGTGCCGATCTCATCACCGAGTACCTGGTCAGGAGCAAGGTCCCCTACGTGTTCGGGATCTGCGGCCACGGCAATGTCGGCATGCTCGACTCGCTCTACCACGCACGCGACCGGATCAAGATGGTGTCGCCGCGGCACGAGCAGGTGTCGGTCCACATGGCCGACGCGTATTTCCGCGTGCGGCACGAGCCGGTGGCGACCTTGACCTCGTGCGGGCCGGGCTCGTGCAACATCGTCATGCCGCTGGCGACCGCGCTGTCGGATTCCTCGGCCGTGCTGGCGATCACCGCCAACGTGGCGACGCAGCAGTTCAACCGCAGCCCGTTCCAGGAGATCAACCGGCATTTCCAGGCCGACTTCCCCAACATCGTGCGGCCGGTGGTGAAGCGCAGCTTCCAGCCGACCCGCGTCGACATGCTGCCGCTGTCCATGCGCCAGGCGATGACGACGATGCTGTCGGGTCGGCCGGGCCCGGTGAACGTCGACGTTCCCTACAACGTGTTCCAGGAAGAGGACGACGTCGAGGTGCCGCCGCCGCCGCCGCCGCTGCACGCGCAGCGCAGCGGCGCGTCGCCGGAGCAGGTGGCGGCCGCCTACGAGTTGATCGCGAAGGCGAAGCGCCCGGTCCTCTTCATCGGCCATGGGGTGACCTTGTCCGAGGCGAGCGCGGAGCTGACCGAGCTCGTGCGGCGACTGCGCATCCCGGTGATCTCCTCGCCCAACGGCATGGGCTGCCTCGACATGGAGGACAAGCTGTCGCTGGGATTCATCGGCCGCAACGGCGCCTATCCGGCCAACGAGGCGGGGCGGCGGGCCGACCTGGTGATCGCGATCGGCGCGCGCTTCGACGACCGCTCGGCCTCGTCCTGGCTGCCCGGCTATTCCTGGAACTTCCCGCAGTCCAAGCTGATCCATGTCGACCTGGACCCGGACGAGATCGGCCGCAACTATCCGCCCGATCTCGGCATCCTGGCCGACGCGCGCACCTTCCTGCGCCAGGTGCTGGCCGAGATCGAGCGCCGCGCGCCGCACCGCGACGGCGTGCTCGAGGCCTGGCACGCGATGATCCGCCAGTGGCAGGCGGAGTGGACGACATTCACCAGCCCCAATTTCGACATCCACGCCTCGCCGATCCGGCCCGAGCGGGTGGTGGCGGACTGCCGCGCCGTGCTGCCGGACGACACGATCCTCGCCTGCGACGTCGGCGTGAACCACAACTGGTACATGCAGTTCTGGAAGGCCAGGCGGCCGCAGACGATGCTCAACTCCTGGGGCTTCTCGGGCATGGGCTTCGGCGCCGCCGGCGTGCTGGGCGCCAAGCTCGCCGCGCCGGACCGGCCCTGCGTCGCCATCGCCGGCGACGGCTGTTTCACCATGGTGCCGCACGTGCTGTGCACCGCGGTCGAGTACGACATCCCGGTCGTCTGGGTGGTCTGGAACAACTTCGCCTGGGCCTCGATCCGCGACATCCAGATGGGCATGTTCGGCGGCCGCGAGCTCGGCACCGCCTTCCGCCAGGGCGCCAACAACAAGCCGTACAACCCCGATTTCGCCGGATGGGCGCGCGCGAGCGGCGTCGAGGGCATGACCATCGCGAAGTCCGAGGACTTCAAGGGCGCGCTCGAGCACGCCGTCAAGTCGAACAAGCCCTTCCTGCTCGACGTCCATGTCGACGCCGAGGTCAGGCCGCCCGCGACCGGCGCCTGGCAATTGCCGCCGACGCCCCACAAGGAGCCGGTGTTCGGCAAGCGCTGGCTGCCCGGCGAGCCGGTGCCGGCCAAATGACGTCGGTTCTACCGACGCCATGGCCGGGCTTGTCCCGGCCATCTCCCACAAGGTGGGTGTAAGGCGCCGCGGCATGCCGCGCGTCCTTGTTACCGGCGGCAGCGGGTTCCTCGGCGCCGCCATCGCCCGTCGCCTGGCCGAGCGCGGCGATACGGTCGTCGCATTCGACCTCGCGCCGTCGCCTTCGATCGCTGCGCTCGTCGCGAAACACCGCAACGCGACCTTCGTCGCCGGCGAGATCACGGAATGGCCGCATGTCGCCGCCGCGGTCAAGACGCATGCGCCGGACGCGATCATCCACTGCGCCGCAGTCGTCGGCGTGACGAGCTCGCTCGCGAGCCCGATGGCGACCTTCCGCGTCAATATCGGCGGGTCGCTCAACGTGCTGGAATCGATGCGGCTGTTCGGCGTCAGGCGGATGATCCACCTGAGCTCGGAAGAGACCTACGGGCCGTTCGACGCCGACGTGATCGACGAGACGCATCCCAACCGGCCGCTGAAGCCCTACGGCATCTCGAAATACGCGGTCGAGCGGCTGTGCTGCGACTACGCGGCTCATGGCCTCGAATGCCTGCAGACGCGCCTGTGCTGGGTCTACGGGCCCGGGCTGCCGCGGCCGCGCGTGCCGAAGACGCTGGTCGACGCCGCGGTGGCCGGGCGGCCCCTTCACCTGCCGAACGGCGGCGACTTCCGCGTCGATCACACCTATGTCGACGACTGCGTCGACGGCATCATGCTGATGCTCGACAAGAAGGACCACCGCTTCGACGTCTATCACATCGCCTCGGGCGAGGCGGCGTCGCTCGGCGAGATCGTGGCCATGATCCGCGAGATCGTCCCGGGCGCCGACCTGAAGGTCGGCCCGGGGCCGTACCGTTTCGTCGACGGCACCGAGGCGGTGCGCAAGGGCGCGCTCGACATATCGCGCGCCCGGCGCGAGCTCGGCTACGCGCCGAGATATCCGATCCGCCGCGGCCTCGCCGCCTATATCGCGGCCGCCAGGGCCGGCAACGCCTGATAACGGGAGGAATCGAGATGCCCGCCGAACCACGCCAGCCCTTCATCCGCAACATCGCCGAGGTGCCGTGGCGGGAGTTCCCCGACCATTTCGGCGGGGCGCTGTCGAAGCCGCTGGTCATGCCGGAAACCGCCGGCTCGCGCCACGTCGACTACCGCATCTCGATGTACCAGCCCATGGCCTACGTGAAGCGCCACAAGCACAAGGTGCAGGAACAGATCTACCACGTGCTGGAAGGCGAAGGCCTGATGGAGTTGGGCAACACGAAGCAGGTCGTGCGCAAGCACGACGTCATCTTCGTGCCGCCGGGGATCGAGCATTCGATCAACAATACCGGGCTCGAGGACCTCGTGTTCCTCGTGATCACCGCGCCGGCGACCGACGACGGGCCCGCTGCATAGGTTTCACGCACCGTCGCCGACGGCGGCATAGGCCGCATTCCTCCCGGCGCGCCGGCCGGACGCGAAGGCCCAGGCCAGGTGGTGGCCGTGGCCCTTCAGCAAGAGGCCGCCCTGGCCGGTGGCGCCCGCCGCGAACAGACCCTCGATCGGCCGGTCGTCGGGACCGAGCACGCGATGCTCGAGGTCGACGGCGAGGCCGCCCTCGTTGTGCACGAACACGGCGCGCACGGGCCCGAGCGCGGCATAGGGACCGTCGCCCAGCTTGGGCCGGTTGCCGGCGGCGGCATTGTAGCCCGCCACGGACTTGCCCAGGGCACCGGCCGGCATGCCGAGCGCGCTGCCGAGCGCATCGAGCGTCGGCGCCGACTTGAACACGTCCCGCCGGTTGCGGCGGTAATCCGCGACATAGGCATAGGCCACGCCCGGCGCGGTCGACACGAAGTGCGGCCAGGCCGAAAACAGGCGCGTGATGCGGTCGTCGAGCAGGATGTAGCCGACCTTGCCGGGCTGATCGGGCAGGGCATAGGCGGGCCTGTCGACCTCGTCGGCGAAGCGCTCGCCGCGGCCGTTCACCAGCACGGCGCCTTCGGCGAACAGGTTGGGCGAGGGAGCGAGCGCCGTCGTGACGAAGCTCATGACGAAGGGCCGCAGCAGCGTTGGCGGCATGTGATCGAGCGACCAGGCCATGAAGTTTGCAAGCGTCGGCCAGGGCGGCAGATCGAGCAGGAAGTTGCCGCCCGGCGGCGGCACGAAGCGCAACTCGGGCCCGAGCCCCAGGTCGCCGTTCAGCACGCGTGCGCCGAGCGCCAGCGCCAGCTTCTGCCCGTCCCCGGTCGCGGTGTCGTTGACGCCCTCGACCTTGGCCTCCTGCGGCCCCATGAAGTGGCCCTTGAGCTCGGGATCGTTGGTGAAGTCGCCGGTCGCCAGCACCACGCCGCCGCGCGCACGGAACCGCCGCGCATCGCAGTCGACGCCGACGACGCGGTCGCCTTCGGTCACGAGCGAGCGCACGCGCGTCGATGGCCGGATATCGACGCCGGCCCGCCGCGCCGCCCGCTCGAGATGCGTGATGAACGCGCGCGAGTTCGGCAGCACGTTGTGCATGCGTGGCTTGGTGTGCGGCGGCTCGGGCATCGGTCCGTAGAAGCGGATGCCGTGGCCGAGCAGCCAGCGGAACGTGTCGGGCATCGCCTCGGTCAAGACGCGCCTGAGCGCCGGATTGTCGCGCGGGTCGAGATCGCCGTTGAACCCGGCCATGTCTCGCCAGTGGTCCTCCGGCCGGTCCTCGATGCCCTTGCGCAGCTGGTGCGGCGTCTGCGTAGCAGTGACCGAGCCGACCGACCACGCGGTCGAGCCCCCGAGCGCCGGGTTCTTCTCCAGCAGGACGACGCTGCGGCCGACCGCGCGTGCCTCCACCGCGGCGGCAAGCCCGGTGCCGCCGCCGCCGACCACGACGACGTCGAACGTCTCTGCGCTTGCCGTCATGCCGCCGCCATCTGCCGGAATCCCGTCGCGACCAGACGGTCGGCGCTGGCGATGATGTCGCGGTCGGCGTCCTCGGCGATGATCTCCAGCACCGGCCGGCGACGATGGCCGACGGCTTCCAGGGCGGCGGGAATGACCGCGAACGGCACGGTGCCGACACCGACAGGCGCGTGCTTGTACTGGCGCTGGTCGGTATCCGACAGGTGCACGAGCTTGAGCCGGGACCGGCAGGTCCTGAGCGCCCCGGCAATGTCCTCTGCGATGAAATGCCCGTTGGCGGCGTCGTACACGATGCCGATCTCGTCGGCACCGAAACGCGCCAGCACGTCCATGAGCTCGCCGATCGCGGGCAAGAAGGCGAACGGCATGTTCTCGACCCACAACGCCGTGCCCGCCTTGCGCGCCACGGGCAGCAGCCGCTCCAGCGCCGCGAAGAAATAGCCGGTCAGTCGCTCCCGGGGCGCCGGAAACAGCGGGTTCGCCTTGCCCGGCCCGATGACGACCCCGGCCGTGCCAAGCTCGCCCGCCAGGTTCACGATGCCCTCCAGCAGATCGAGCGTGTAGCGCCGCATCTCGGCCGAGGCGCCGGCGACATTCATGTCGATATTCGGCATGTTGAGCGTGACGATGCGCGCGCCGCGCGCTTCGACCGACTGGCGCAGCCGCCGCCGCGCCGCGGCATCCGCGTCCGGCGGCCAGAAATGGCCCGGATACATCATCAACTCGAACTCGTCGAAGCCGAGATCGGCCAGATGCGCCAGGCAGTCTTCGGCACGATGCGACAGCGTGTAGGCGTAGGTATTGCACGCGAAGGCGGCCGCGTTGCCTGTCATCGCCTGGTTTCCTCCCGCATTTGCATACTACATTGTGAGTTGGCATTTGCCATTGCGAAAACGCCGGCGTAATCTGCCTTTCCCATGGCGGCCGAGACAATACAGGCAATCCGCGGCAGCACCACGGCGCCCGTGACGATCCCGATGCTGATCGGCGGCCGTTGGGTCGAGGCGGGCGAAACCGTCGAGGTACGCGACCCGTACCGGGGCGGCCTCGTCGCCCGCGCGCCGCGATCGTCGCTCGCCGATCTCGATGCGGCGCTCGCCACGGCGACGGCAGCCAAGGCGCAGGCAGCGGCGCTGCCCGGCTACGAGCGTGCGGCACTGCTGCGGCGCGTGGCAACGCTGCTGGTCGAGCGCGCGGATCGCATCGCCGAGGTCATGGCGCGCGAGACCGGCAAGGCGGTCAAGGACGCGAAAGCGGAAGTGGTCCGCTCGCAGGATACGATCCTGCTGTCGTCGGAGGAGGCCGTGCGCATCGAGGGCGAGCACGTGCCGCTCGACGCGACCGCGATGGGCGCCGGCAAGATCGCATTCATGCTGCGGTTTCCCGTCGGCGTGGTCGCCGGCATCACGCCGTTCAATGCACCGTTCAACCTGGCCTGCCACAAGGTTGCGCCCGCGCTTGCCGGCGGCAACGCGATCGTGCTCAAGGCGCCGCCGCAGTCGCCCGGCGTCATCCACGAGCTTGCGCGTCTGTTCGTCGACGCCGGCACCCCGGCCGGAGTGCTGAACGTGCTCTACGGCAACGTCGTCGGCCCCGCGCTGGTGCGCGATCCGCGCGTCGACTTCATCAGCTTCACGGGGTCGAGCCGCGTCGGCGCCGAGATCAAGGCGGCATCGGGCCTCCGGCGCGTCGCGCTTGAGCTCGGCGGCAACGGCACGACCATCGTCCACGCGGACGCGGCGGTCGACGAGGCGGCTGCACTCTGCGCGCGCAACGCGATGCGGCTGGCCGGGCAGAGCTGAATCTCGGTGCAGACCGTGTACGCGCATCGTTCGCTCTACGACCGATTCCTTCCGCTGGTCGTAGCCGAGGTCGGGAAGCTCAAGACCGGCGATCCGCTCGACCCTTCGACCGACGTCGGCACGCTGATCGACGAGGCGGCGGCGAAGCGGGTCGAATCCTGGATCACGGAAGCGGTCGCCGGCGGGGCGCGCGTGCTGACGGGCGGAACGCGGCATGGCGCGGCGCTCGAGCCCACGGTTCTGGTCGACGTCGCGCCCGGCATGAAGGTCGTATGCGAGGAAGTCTTCGGGCCGGTCGTCAGCATCCTTCCCTACGACGATTTCGACGCGGTCTGCGCCGCGGTCAGCGCCAGCCGGTTCGGCCTTCAGTGCGGCGTGTTCACGCAATCGGTCGCGACGGCGATCCGGGCGGTACGGCGGATCCGCACCGGCGGCGTGATCGTCAACGGCACGTCGACCTGGCGCACGGACCAGCTCGCCTATGGCGGCGTCAAGGACAGCGGCATCGGCCGGGAAGGACCCAAGTACGCCCTGCGCGACATGACCGAAGAACGCCTGGTGTTGTTCAACATGTGAGCGCGTTCTTGACGCGCGCAACGATGACCGCCAGAAAGGCTGTACGATTGAAGCGGACGTTGGACGCATGAGAACACGAGCCAAGCCGCGGGAAGTGCGAGAGATCGAGCTGCCGTTGCGCGGTCGTCCTTCGCTCAAGCCGGCGCCGGTCGCGGACGGCGGCGAGGAGGGCGAGGACCGCCAGCGCGGCGGCGTCCAGTCGCTCGGCCGCGCCTTCGCCATCCTGGAAGAGGTCGCGCGCAACCGCGACGGCATCGCGCTGGCGGACCTGAGCAAGCGCGTCGGCCTGCACAACAGCACGACGTTCCACCTCGTCAAGACCATGGTGACGCTCGGCTACATCCGGCGGATGAGGGAGTCCAAGCGCTACCGCGTCGGCCGGCCCCTGTTCGCGCTCGCAGCGGGCGCGCTCGACGAGATCGAGATGGTGAGCCTGGCGACGCCGATCCTGGAGGACCTGTCGCGCGAGACCGGCGAGAGCGGCCATCTCGCCGTGCGCATGGGCGATGCGGTCGTCGTGATCGCGCGCACGGCGGGGCCGGGCGCGTTCCAGCTGGTCGATCGAGTCGGCGTCGTGCGGCCGGCCCACTGCACGGCGCTCGGCAAGGTGATCCTGGCCGCGCTGCGCCCCGAGCAGCTCGACCGTTTCCTCGGCCGCGTCGAGCTCAAGGCCTATACGCCCAACACCATCGTCGAGCGCGGCCCGCTGAAGCAGCAGATCGAGGACATCAGGCGGAGCGGCATTGGGTTCGACGACGGCGAGTTCGACCCCGAGGTGCGCTGCGTCGCCGTGCCGGTGCGCGACTTCACCGGCCAGGTCATCGGCGCGATCGGCATTTCCGGTCCGATCTGGCGCCTGTCGATCCAGGCGCTGCAGGGCCGGGCCCGCGCGGTCCAGGCCGCCGCCGACCGTCTGTCGGCGGAATTCGGCGCGCCGGGCACGGCCGGCGGCTGATCCGACTTCGACGTTGTTCTCAGGAGATTCCTTCGACGTCCTCGTCGCCGGCGGCGGGAACGCAGCGCTGTGCGCGGCGATCACGGCGCGGCGCAGCGGTGCGCGCGTCCTCGTCGCCGAAGGCGCGCCGAAGTTCTATCGCGGCGGCAACACGCGGCACACGCGCAATCTGCGCTGCGCGCATGAGCGGGCGATCGGGCATCTCACGGGTCCCTATCCCGAAGCGGAGTTCTGGGACGACCTGCTGCGGGTGACCGGCGGGCAGACCGATGAGCCGTTGGCGCGCCTGGCCATCCGCCGCTCGGCCGAGCTGTACGACTGGCTCGGCGCGCAGGGCGTGCGCTTCCAGCCGCCGCTCGGCGGCACGCTGAGCCTGGGCCGCACCAACGCCTTCTTCCTCGGCGGCGGACGGGCGATGCTGAACACGCTGTACGACACGGCGGAGCGGCTCGGCATCGAGATCGTCTACGACGCGATGGTCGACGGCCTGGAGGTCGCCGACGGCCGTTTCGTTTCGGCGACCGTCGCGCAGAACGGCGGGTACCGGACCATCGCGGCGAATGCATTCGTGGCGGCGGCCGGCGGGTTCGAGGCCAATCTCGAATGGCTGCGCCAGGCCTGGGGGCCGGTCGCCGACAATTTCCTGATCCGCGGCACGCCCTACAACCGCGGCGCGGTGCTGCGCCTGCTGCTCGACCGGGGCGTGGCCGCGGTCGGCGAGGCCAACCAGTGCCACGCAGTAGCGATCGACGCGCGCTCGCCGAAATTCGACGGCGGCATCGCCACGCGGCTCGACTGCGTCGTGTTCGGCGTCGTCGTCAACCGGCACGGCGAGCGTTTCTACGACGAGGGCGAGGAGTTCTGGCCCAAGCGCTACGCGATCTGGGGCCGGCTGGTGGCGCAGCAGCCCGACCAGATCGCCTATGTCGTCATCGACCGCAAGTCGATCGACAAGTTCATGCCGTCGATCTTCCCGCCCTACCAGGCGGCGAGCCTGGGCGCGCTGGCGGAGAAGATGGGGCTCGATCCGTCGGCCGTCGAACGCACGGTCGCGCGGTTCAATGCCGCCGTGCGTCCCGGCGCCTTCGACCACACGGTCCTGGACGATTGCCGGACCGAGGGCCTGTCGCCGCCCAAGAGCCATTGGGCGCGCCGCATCGACGAGCCGCCGTTCTACGGCTATCCGCTCAGGCCCGGGATCACCTTCACCTATCTCGGCGTCAAGGTGGACGAAGCGGCGCGGATGGTCCTGGCCGACGGGCGCCTGTCGTCCAACATGTTCGCGGCGGGCGAGATCATGGCGGGCAACGTGCTGGGCAAGGGCTACCTGGCCGGGATCGGCATGACGATCGGGGCGGTGTTCGGCCGGCTGGCGGGGCAGGGAGCAGCCGATGCCGCGCGATGAGGCGGGGCGCGACGCGGCCCTCAAGGAAGCGGACCGGGTCATGACGATCTGCAACGCCTGCCGCTATTGCGAAGGGCTGTGCGCGGTGTTCCCGGCCATGGAAATGCGGCGCGCCTTCGCCGCCGGCGATCTCGACTACCTGGCCAATCTCTGCCACCAGTGCGGCGCCTGTTTCTACGACTGCCAGTACGCACCGCCGCACGAGTTCAAGGTCAACGTGCCGGACGCGCTCGCGGTGCTGCGCCGGCACAGCTACGCGCGTTACGCCTGGCCATACGCGCTGTCCGGCGTGTTCGCGCGCAACGGGCTGGCAGTGTCGCTGCTGGCTGCCTTCGGCGTGGCGGGGTTCATCATCGGCTTCGTCGCCTTCAAGGATCAGGCCGTCCTGTTCGGACGCCACGCCGGCGATTTCTACGCGGTCATGCCGCACGGCGCGATGGTCGCGCTGTTCGGCGCCGTGGCGCTCTACGCCGTGCTGGCGCTGGCCCTCGGCGTCCGGGCCTTCTGGCAGGGTGCGCAGGGATCGTTCCCCGTGAAGCTCGACGGCGGCGCGTGGCTCGCGGCGACGCGGGACGCCGCGCATCTGCGCTATCTCGATAGCGGGGGCGGCGGCTGCATGAACGCGGACGAGCACCCGTCCGATCCGCGCCGCCTGTATCACCACCTGACGTTCTACGGCTTCCTGTTCTGCTTCGCCTCGACCTCGGTGGCGACGGCGTATCACTACGCGCTCGGCTGGCCGGCGCCGTATCCCTGGTCGAGCGCGCCGGTCGTCCTCGGCACGCTCGGCGGCATCGGCCTGCTCGTCGGTCCGGCCGGACTGCTGGCGGCGAAGTGGAAGCGCGACCCGCAGGTGACGACGCGCGCGGCGATCGGCATGGACGTGGCGTTCCTGGTGATGCTCTTCCTCACCAGCCTGACCGGGCTGCTGCTGCTGGTGCTGCGCGACACGGCGGCGATGGGCATCCTGCTGGCGGTCCATCTCGGCGTGGTGCTGGCGCTGTTCCTCAGCATGCCCTACGGCAAGTTCGTGCACGGCTTCTACCGCTTCGCCGCGCTGCTGAAATACGCGCGGGAAGCGAAGAGCGGCCGCGTGTTCGGGCAGGAGTAGGCGGGCCACGGCGCGGTCGACCGTAGAGGCGCCGTCGCCTCGCCTAGGCGTGCGCCAAATCATTGGAGCCGGCCGCCATGGCACCGCAGCAGCAGTCGCAGTCGCTGTGCAGGGCGCTCGCGAGCGCCGCGAGTTCGTCGGCCCTGGCCGCATCCCTGGGCTTGGTCGTGCCGCGCAACAAATTGGCCACGCGCTCGAATTCCCGGGCGACCCAGTCGTAGAAGCATCCGATCGTACCTGACATGCAACGCAAGATGGCCTTGAACAGCGCCATGCGGGCGCAGTCGTAGAAGCATCCGATCGTACCTGACATGCAACGCTCCCACACTCTTCCCATCAGGCGAAGCCTGCCTTGGTTGTCCAAGGCGCCGGCGGCTTCATTGCGCTGGATCAATTCTCCGATCCGGTAAGATTTCCTTCACGGGATTGCGGCGATGGTCGGGTCGCCGGCGGCATCGATCAGCAGCCGCAAGCCGAAGCCGCGCCCTCGACGGCGTGGCGAACAGCACTTCCGGGAATGGGTCTCGACGACCGGTCCCCCTGGCGGGACCGCGCCGCAACGCGCCATGTTCACGGAGTGTCTTTCTCATGCTTGCCAAGATGAAGTCCCTCAAGATCAGCACCCGCATCTACGGCGGCTTCGCCGTCGTGTTCGCGCTGCTGGTCGCCATCGGCGGAACGGGGGTCGTGGCGCTGCGCGATTCGATAGGGTCCTTCGATGGGCAAATGGCCCTGGTGCGCGATACCAGCCGTATGGCGGTGATCGACCGCGACTACATCTCGATGCGTCGCGCGGCCTTCGTCCATTCCGTGAACGGCAACAAGAAGGAGCTGGAGCTTTTCAATTCGTTGCGCGCGAAGATGCGCGATACGATCGCCGAAGCCACCGCCGGCGCCGCCGATCCCGAGCGCAAGGATCTCTTTCGCCAGCTCGATTCGGCCATCGGCGACTACACGGCGGGGTTGGACAAGCTGTTCGGCCTGATCGCGCAGCGAAACAGTCTCGTGACGGGCTGGCTCGACGTCGTCGAAACGAGCAGCGCGACGGCCGGAGAGATCGCCGCAGCCGCGTGGGCCGACAAGGACTGAACGACCGAGGTGCCGGCGCGCGATCGCAGCGACGAGATCGGCGCGATGGCGAAGGCCGTCCAGGTGCTCAAGGAAGCCGGCGTCGAGCACGAGCGGCTGCAGCAGGAGGCGGAACAGGCCCGCATTCGCCAGCGGCAGCAGGAGGAAGAGCAGCGCCGCCTCAAGGACGAGGTGGCCCGCGCCGAGGAACGCCGGCAGGAGCAGGAGCGGGCGAAGGCCGAGGCGGACCAGCGGCGGAAGGCCGAGATGACGGCGCTCGCCGACGGCTTCGAAGCCACCGTAAAGGCCGTCGTCGAGACGGTGTCGTCCTCCGCGTCGGAGATGCAGTCGTCGTCGGCGTCGTCGTCGGCGTCGATGTCGGCGACCGCGGCGGAGACCAGCCGGCAGGCGACGGCGGTTGCGGAGGCCTCCGAGCAAGCCTCGTCCAACGTGCAGACCGTGGCGACGGCAGCCGAGGAGTTGGCGTCCTCGATCCAGGAGATCGGCCGCCAGGTGGCATCGTCGTCGAAGATGGCGAAGCAGGCCGTCGACCAGGCCCGCGCGACCGGCCGGACCGTGGACGGGCTGGCCGTCGCGGCGCAGAAGATCGGCGACGTGGTGAAACTGATCACCGACATCGCCAGCCAGACGAACCTGCTCGCGCTCAATGCCACCATCGAGGCGGCGCGTGCCGGCGAAGCCGGCAAGGGCTTCGCCGTGGTGGCCTCCGAGGTCAAGAGCCTGGCCACCCAGACCGGCAAGGCGACCGACGAGATCGCGAGGCAGATCGAGGCGGTGCAGGTCGCGACCGCGGACGCCGTGCAGGCGATCCAGTCGATCAGCAAGACGATCGAGCAGGTCAACGACATCGCTGCCACGATCGCCTCGGCCGTGGAGGAGCAGGGCGCGGCGACGCAGGAGATCAGCCGCAACGTGCAGCAGGCTGCCTCCGGCACGCAGGAGGTCAACAAGAGCATCGCCAACGTGACGCAGGCCTCGGGTGAAGTCGGCGCCGCAGCTACCCAGATGAACGGTGCGTCGGCGGAGCTCGCCAAGCAGGCCGACACGCTGCGGGCGGAGGTCGACCGGTTCGTCGCACGGGTGCGCGCCGCTTGACGCGGCGCCTGTCCGCCGCGCTCACGCCGACGACGCCGTGCGACGCGCCCGGCGCCGTCGCGGCAGGCGGTGATCAGCGCGTCGCGGCGTTCGCGGGCTCGATAGAGCCGAGTTCCGCGGCGATGGCCCGCTGCACGGCGGGCCGATCCGCCATGCGCCGGCGATGCTCGGCAACCCGGGGCAGCCGCGCCGGGTCGACGCCATCGGCTTCCAGCCATTGCGCCAGGGTGAACAGGTAGGGATCGGCGACCGTGTAGCGCGCGCCCATGACCCAGGGCCCCTTCAGCATGCCGGTCTCGATCAGCTCGAATGCAGCGTACACGGTTTCCGGCACCTTGCGTTTCAGCGCCTCGATGGCGGCGGGATCGTCGGTCCAGCGATAGCCGCGCATGCGGTGCGCGTGCGCGACGTGCACCGTCGAGCAGAGATACGAGTTGAACGCCTGCACCTCGGCGAAGGCGAAGGGATCGTCGAGCGGCGCGAGCCGCGCCGCGGGGAAGCTCTGCGCAATGTAGGCGAGCATGGCCGGCGTCTCGGTCAGGATGCCCCGATCGGTCGCCATGGCCGGCACGCGGCCCTTGGGGTTGATCGCGAGATACGCAGGACTGCGCTGCTCGTCCGCCTTGAAGCTGATCCGCACCGTCGAGTATTCGGCGCCGGCCTCCTCCAGCGCGATATGCGAGGCGAGCGCGCAGGTGTGCGCCGCATAGTAGAACTTGATCATCGCGGTCCCCTCCAGACGGCGTGGCGGCCGCTCCATGGCAAGCCCGCGGTGCGACCGTCCGTCGCGACGGTCGCCCCGGCCATGTGACGGAAGCTTTGCGACACGTCCGTTCAGCTTCTCGTGTCCGCACCGGAGCCGCCGCGCGGTTTCGGCAGGGCGGGAACCGAAGGCGCCGACGGCGGCAGCGCCTGTGTCGCGTCCGTCCGCGTCGACCAGGCCAGCCGCGCTACCTCGGACCAGAAAACGAAGGGATTGGCGAGCACAAGAAGGCGCCCGAGGCTCTCGAAGGACGGCATCGCCTGGAGGGTGATGGCGAGCTGCTCGGCTTCGCCGCCGGGCAGGCGCCGATGGACGATGTCGATGTCGAGGCCCGGCAGGCGCGCGGTCGCCCGGGTTTCCTCGAGATCGCCCCGCTCGGCGCGATGCTTCTGCCTAGGCAAGTCGTTCACCCATCCTTCGGCTAGCTAGGTACTTCGCGCGGCGCGCGTCAAGTGCGTCGGCGTGCAGGACGTACCTACAGCCAGGTCCTTGGATAGCGCTGTCCTCGCATGCCGGCGTTGTTGCAGGCCCACGCGACGGTGAACAGGACGAGCAACCCGATCGCCAGCGGCGTGGCGAGGAAGCTCCAGCGCGCGCCCTCGGCGAAGATGACCAGCGGATTGGCGCCGGCGGGCGAGTGGATCGTGCGTGTCGCGATCATGAGGACGAGCGCGGTTGCGACCGCGGCGACCGCGACCCAGGGCGCCGTGCCACCGAGATGGAGGAAGCACAGCCCGGTGACCGAGGTGATCACATGGCCGCCGATCAGGCTGCGCGGCTGGGCCATGTCGCTGTCGGGCATGCCGAACAGGATCACGCAGCTGCCGCCGAAGGACGCCAGCATCCACGGATGCTCCGTCGACCCGAGCAGAAGCCACGTGACGCCGAGCGCCGCGGCGGTGCCGACCCACGGGACGGCGATGTGGAAGAGGCGTTGACGGGTCACGGAGCGGGTCGGTGGAAAGAGGACATGCGGGTGTCCGGACGCTAAGACCTCCGGCGGTCCCCTGCAACTGGCCGCGCCGGTCCATGCCGCTCGTCGCGGGAACCGACGCCACAGGGAGAGCTGGGGGTAGAGGTGTTGCCTTGCGCGCCCGCCCTGCGTAGCCGCAGCGCCTTCTCGATCGCTTGCTTGTCGGGCATGGTCCGCCTCCGTTGGACATGCACCAGCATGCCCAACGCGCGAACCTTCGGTCGTGCGTTTTCAGTGACTTACGCTGCAATCTCGCGAGGTGCACGTGAGCATCTCACCTCGCGATTTTGACCTTTCCTCCATAATTTCAGCATGTTGACGCGATGTGCAGACTTTTTCAGCGGTGAGGAAGGGCATGCGTTGCACTGGGTCTGGCCAAACGTCCTCCATGATGATAGGTTACATGTAACCATACGGAGGTTTGCATGGTCGGAGCGTCAGGAGCCAAGTCGTCGCACATGAAGGTGCGCAGGCATCGTGAGAGGCTGCGCGAGCAAGGTCTGCGGCCGATCCAGATTTGGGTGCCAGACGTTCGGGCGTCATCGTTCAAGTCGGAGGCGCACCGTCAGTCGCTCGCCGTGGCCGCCAGCGCACACGCGCGCGAGGATCAGGCGTTCATCGACGCCGCGTCCGCCGTTGATTTTGAGGAAGGTGGCGATGAATGAGGCGCGGCGAGATTTGGACGGTATCCGGCGGCAAGGACCATGCGGGCAATCCGCGCCCCGTTGTCATCGTCCAGGATGACAGCTTCGACGCTACCGACTCCATCACCATTTGCGCCTTCACCACCGACGAGGCCGACGCGCCTCTCTTCCGTCTGCCGGTTGAGCCGAGCGAACGGAACGGCTTGCACTCTCCTTGCCGGCTGATGGTGGACAAGGTCACGACCGTCCCGAAGTCCAAGATCGGATCGAAGGTCGGGCGCCTGGATGACGAGGACGTGCTGCGACTCAACCGGGCCGTCATCGTCTTTCTTGGGCTTGCGGTTTCGCCGCGAGCACGCCGGAAGGAATGAGAGATGTGCGGGCGGATTCCTGTCGTGATTGACCGCCGACCGGCCGCGATCGCCGCGTTTCCCTGTCTTTCCCGCCTACGGTACACCGCGCGCTGTGGCGTGGACTTTGGCCGTTCCGGTTGCCTCGCGCGTGCGCGATCCTCACTGCATGTCCAGACCGCGCGCCGATCGTTCTGAGTTGGCGGATGGGGTGGGATTCGAACCCACGAGACCCTTGCGGGCCTGCCGGTTTTCAAGACCGGTGCCTTAAACCGCTCGGCCACCCATCCTTTCCAGGGGCTTAGCCGAATTTATTCATCAATGTAAGCGACTTCCGCGGTGGGCCTCGGCGTGGCGCCTGTGACGGCCGTCACAGCGCCATTTGGCGCAAGGCCGCAGTATGTGCGCATCGTTCCAAGTAGGGCGTTGGGGGATTCCGTGGCCAAGGTACAGCCGAGCCACGCTCGGACGTCTCACGAAGAAGACGTCTGGCGTGGCGCACAGTCCTTGATCGACGGCCGCGGCGTGGATGCGCCGACCTACGCAGCACGGAAGGCGTTGGCCCTGGTCGCGAGCGGCGATGTCGAAGGGTACCGAACGTGGCTGCGCGTGCTGCAAGCGGTCGATACCCTGCTGGAAAAGGACAAGGCATCCGGGGTCGCCTGACGCTCGCCTCTAGTCCAGCTCGATCCCGTCGAGGAATTTCTTCCATTCGCCTTCCAGCGCCGCCAGGTCCTTGCCGTAGACCGCCTGGTAGGACTGGCCTTCATACATCGTCATGAACGAAGCAAGGCCGTACGTTTCGACCAGGTAGCGCACGAAGGAGCCGCCCTGCAGATAGATGAGGGGTCGCGATCCGCCGGCGCGGCCGCGGCTCGGATCGGCCTCGGCGAGCGGGATCAGCCGGCCATGGTCGCGCGCCCAGCGCAGCGTCTCCTGGTGCAGGTCGCGTCCCATGTTGGGAAAGGACCGGTCGTCGGGCCGCTTGAACTTCTCCTGCACGAACACCGCCAGGCCCTCGTCCAGGAACTGGTTGTCCTTGCCGCGACTGGGCGCGACCAGGTGCGTGATCTCGTGCACGATCGACGGCCCCAGCCCGGCGAAACGGCCGAAGCCGGCGTCGCCGCGGATGCGGTTGGCGCCGAGCGTGATCGTCGCGCGCTCGTGATACGCGGTCGGCACGTCGTATCGGTCGCCGACCAGGATGAGGATGGTCCGCTCGTCGCGGCGGCCGAAATAGCGCGCGACGTCGCGATAGGCGCGCTGGGCCTCGTCGGCGAAGGCGCGCGACTGGGCCTCGGAGATGCCGTCGTATTCGAGGATCAGGTTGGACCGTGCGATGCTCGCGCCCGCCGCGGTGCCGACCGATGCGATCGCACCAAGTGCGCCAAGCGCCAAGGCGATCAGGGCGGGGGCGTGGCGATGCGTGACCACCATGCGCCGAGCATAGGCACACCGGCCCGGCGCATCGTTCACGATCGCGTGGCTTTGCGCGTCAGGCGTCCTTGCCCTTGATCGCAGTGCGCCAGAGCTCCCATTGCTCGCCGGTCGCGATCAGGCAGGACCGGCCGCCCGGGAAGCTCAACACCAGCGTCCAGCTGCCGCTGTCCGAGGTCATCAGCTCCATCACCGCGCCGCCGCCGGTCATGCCGAAACCGGTCGGCGATTCGTGGAATTTCTCCTTGAGCCGAGCCACGACCGACTCGCGGTCGCCGCAGGCGGCCGGCTGCTGCGCCAAGGCCGGGCTGGTCAACAGCGCCAGTACGGCCGCCAAAGTCCACTTCATCCGCATGACACGTCTCCATGGGAGCCTCACTCCCCAAACCTGCTGAAGCGCATGTCGCCATGATGGGCGGCGGGCCGCCGCGCCGCTGTAATCCGCATCACCTTCGAACGCCCGCTGGTGCAAGCAGTGTGACGACCATCACAGGAGCGCGCTAATCTGCCTGCCCTTCAACCGGCCAGTGGGGATCGGGCATGGCGAGCAAACGAGTGGCGCTGCTGACGGCGGCGGGCAGCGGGATGGGGGCGGCATGTGCCCGCGAGCTGGCGGCGCAAGGCTATGCCGTCGCGGTGCTGTCCTCCTCCGGCAAGGGCGAGGCGCTGGGCAAGTCGCTCGGCGGCATCGGCTTCACGGGCGACTACGCCGATCCTGCGGTGCTCGAGCGTACGGTCAAGGGCACGCTCGACGCCTTCGGCCGCATCGACGCGCTGGTGAACAGCGCCGCCCATCCGCCCAAGGGCACGCTGCTCGACATTGCCGACCAGGATTGGCATCGCGGTCTCGATGTCATTTTGCTCAATGTCGTGCGCCTGAGCCGATTGGTGACGCCGGTGATGGAAAAGCAGGGCGGCGGTGCGATCGTCAACATATCGACCTTCGCCGCGCTGGAGCCCGACGCGGCGTTCCCGGTGTCGTGCTGCCTGCGCGCGGCGCTGGCGAGCTTCTGCAAGCTCTACGCCGACCAGCATGCGGCGCGGAACATCCGCATGAACAACCTGCTCCCGGGCATGATCGACAGCCTGCCGCTCAATGAGAAACGGCTGGCGCAGATCCCGATGCGGCGCTACGGCAAGGTCGCGGAGATCGCCAAGACGGTGGCCTTCCTCGTCTCCGACGGCGCAGGCTATATCACCGGCCAGAACATCCGCGTCGATGGCGGCATCACGCGCTCGGTGTGACCGACACGGCCGATCGATCATCGCGCGCTGGCGCTTTCGGCCGCCGTCGGATAAGCAGCAGCCTGGCGTCCCATATTCGCCATGGCCGCCGCCACAGGGCGTCCCGATCTGTCGTTGTCTATTCAAAGGGTTATTTGATGATCCTTATCTTGCCAGAGAAGCTGCGCCGCGCCGTTTCCGCGATCTTTGCCCGCGCGGGCTGCGACGAGGCCGAAGCCGACACCGTCGCGCGCCGGCTGGTCGAATCCAACCTGGCCGGCCACGATTCGCACGGCGTCGTCCGCGTTCCGCGCTATCTCGACCTCATGAAGGCCGGCGCCGTGGTGCCGGGCAGGCACGTCAAGGTCGTGATCGACACGGCATCGCTGGTCGTTGCCGACGGCCAATGCGGCTTCGGCCAGGTGATCGGCGGCGAAGCCATGGCGCTGGGCATCGAAAAGGCGCGGCGCGGTGGCGTCGGCGTGGTGGCACTGCGCAACGCCAGCCATCTCGGCCGCATCGGCGAATGGGCCGAGCAATGCGCGGAAGCCGGCTTCGCCTCGGTGCACTTCGTCAACGTGGTCGGCGCCGGCGCGCTCGTGGCGCCGTTCGGCGGGACGGATGCGCGGCTCAGCACGAATCCCTTCACCTGCGGCATGCCGCGCGCCGACGGCCGGCATGTCATCCTCGACTTCGCCACCTCGAAGCTGGCCGAGGGCAAGGTGCGCGTCGCGCTCAACAAGGGCGTCGAGCTGCCGCCGGACGTCCTGCTCGACAACAAGGGCGATCCGACGCGCCGGCCGAAGGATCTCTACACCGACCCGCGCGGCGCCCTGCTGCCGGTGGGCGATCACAAGGGCTACGGCATCTCGGTGTTCTGCGACCTGCTCGCCGGGCTGCTCACCGGCGGCGGCTGCAATGTCCCGGACAGCCCGATGCGGGGGCGCGTCATCAACAACATGCTGACGATCGTCCTCGACCCTGCGCCCTGCGGCGACCTGCCGGCTGCGATGCGGGAGATGGAAAACTTCATCAAGTGGATATGCCAGTCGCCGCCGGCCGCGCCCGGGCAGCCCGTCATGCTGCCCGGCGACCCCGAGCGCCGGCACCGCGCCGAGCGCAGCGAGAACGGCGTGCCGCTCGACGACACGACGTGGAAGGAGATCGTCGAGGCCGGCGCGAGCCTCGGCATCGCGCGCGCGGAGTTCGAGCAAGCGGCGGCGTAGGGACCCGCGGCCCGCAGGTGCCTCATTCCGCCCGCAGCGACGGCGCTGCGGGTCCCGCGCCGCGTCGCAGGCTTTGGCGGTAAGAGCTGGGCGTGCGGCTATAGGCGGAATGGAAGCACTTGGAGAAGTGCGAGGCCGTCTCGAAGCCGCAGGCCAGCGCGACGTCGAGGATCGAGCGGTCGGTCTGGGTGAGCAGCAGCCGCGCGCGGGCCAGCCTGAGGGCCAGGTAGTAGCGCATCGGGCGCGTGTCCAGATACTTGTGGAACAGGCGCTCCACCTGACGCACCGACAGCCCGACCTTCTGCGCCAGCTCCGCCCGGTCCAGCGGCTGCTCGATGTTCTGCTCCATCATGCCGATCACGCCGAGCAGCTTCGGATGGGTCACGCCGAGCCGCGCCGCCGGCGACAGGCGCTGGTGGTGATCGGCCTCGCGCACCTGCGTGTGCACGACCTGCTCGGCCACCGCCATCGCGAGGTCGTGGCCATAGTCGAGACGGATCAGGTGCAGCATCATGTCGAGCGCGGCCGTGCCGCCCGAGCACGTGGCGCGGTCGCGGTCGATCTCGAACAGGTCGTCGGTCACGTCCAGGTCGGGGAACTCCTCGCGGAACGGCTGCAGGTATTCCCAGTGGATGCACGAGCGATAGTGGTTGAGGAGACCGGCGCGCGCCAGCACGTAGGTCCCGGTGCTCAGTCCGCCGATCCGGCTGCCATGCCGCACCATGCGGTTCAGCCACGCGAAGATGGCGCGGTCGCGGATGTTCTCGCTTTCCAGACCGCCCGCCACATACACGGCGTCGAAGCGCGTCGTGGAGTCGCCGATCGCCGCTTCCGGCGTCAGCGCGATGAGGTTGCTCGCCGCCACCGGCTTGCCGTCGACCGACAGCAGGTGCCAGCGATAGAGCGTGCGTCCGCTGAGCCGGTTTGCGTGGCGCAATGGCTCGATTGCCGCGGCGAAGGCCATGAACGCAAAATTCGGCAGGAGCAGGACACCGACCTCCTGCGTGCGAGCCGCCGTCGCGACAGACGAACCGTTGAGGGTTGCGTTCTTGGCGGCAGATGAAACGGCAGGCGATTGGGCCACGGCCAACATGCTCCCGGCGACACCGGCGTCGTTTTTGGAACATTAGCGCGCCGCGGTGGAAAAAGCATCAACGTGGCCCGCTTGGCTCGTCGACAGCCCGGCGCCTACGTCGTAATGAGGCGCCTCCATGGCATTCGTCCTCGCCAAGGTGTTCTGGTTCGTCGCCGAGCCGGGGCATCTGATCTTCATCGCGTTCGCCGTCGCGGGCGTCTTGTGGCTCCTGCGATGGCGGCGCGCGGCCGCGCGACTCGCCGCCGCCGCCGCGGGCGCGTATTGCGCCATCGTGTTCCTGCCGCTCGGCACCTGGCTGCTGCTGCCGCTCGAGGGGCGCTTCCCGCCGCCGTCGCCGCCGCCCGCGCGCATCGACGGCGTCGTCGTGCTGGGCGGGTCCATCGAGCCGCGCCTCAGCGCCGGGCGCAACCAGACCCAGCTCAACGAGTCCGGCGAGCGGCTGCTGGCGCTGGTCGAGCTTGCGCGGCTGTACCCCGACGCGCGCCTGGTTTTCACCGGCGGGTCCGGCAGGCTGATCGATCCGGACCTGCGCGAGGCCGATCACGCGGAACGACTGATGGAGCGCGTCGGCCTCGCGCGCGGCCGCGTGATCTACGAGCGCGACAGCCGCGATACCGCCGAGAACGCGTCCATGACGAAGGCGCTCGTGCAGCCGCGCGCGAACGAGACCTGGCTGCTGGTCACGTCGGCCTGGCACATGCCGCGCTCGGTCGGCGCATTCCGCCGCGCCGGCTGGACGGTGGTGCCCTGGCCGGTCGACTACGCCAGCAGCGGCGACGACACCTGGCGAATCGGCCCCGCCGGATTGGAGGGCATGCGACGCTTCACGCTTGCCACGCGCGAATGGATCGGCTTGATCGCCTATCGCGCCATGGGCCGCACCGACGCGCTGTTTCCCGGCCCCTGATCAACCGTCGGAGGAAACCCGTGGACAAGCGAATCGCGCTATGGCACATACGATTCGGGTGGACGGGTAGGAGAAACGATGGGCTTGAATGACCCGCATCCTATCTTTCCCGCGGCCTAGCGTGCTGCGCCGCGCGTTCCTCTCGATGCTGACCGGCGCCGCTGCGGCCACGGCCGCAGGCTGGGCGTCACTGCCCGCATCGGCCAATCAGCAGGATTTCGCGACCTGGCTCGCCGTGCTGCGCGACGAAGCCCTCGGCATCGGCATCTCGCCGCGCACGCTCGACGATGCGCTGGGCAATGTGCAGCTCATCGACCGGGTGCTCGAGCTGGACCGCAAGCAGCCCGAGTTCACGCTGACGTTCCGCGACTATCTCAACAAGGTCGTCAACGACGTGCGCGTGGAAAAGGGCAGGCGCCTGCTCGAGGAGAACCGGGCGCTGCTCGAGCGGATCAGCCGGGAATACGGCGTGCAGCCGCGCTTCATCGTCGCGCTGTGGGGCATCGAGAGCGATTTCGGCCGCCTGACCGGCGGCTACCCGGTGATCGACGCGCTCGCGACGCTCGCCTATGACGGACGCCGCAGCGCGTTCTTCCGTAAGGAGCTGATCAACGCGCTGAAGATCGTCGACGGCGGCCATATCGCGGTGACCCAGATGATGGGCAGCTGGGCCGGCGCGATGGGCCAGAGCCAGTTCATGCCGTCGAGCTTCCTGAGCTTCGCGGTGGACTACGACGGCGACGGGCGGCGCGACATCTGGTACACGCTGCCCGACGTGTTCGCCTCGATCGCCAACTACCTCAGCCGGTCGGGCTGGAACAACGACCAGACCTGGGGCCGCGCCGTGTCGCTGCCGGCCAACTTCGACGCGAACCTGACCGATCTCTCCGTGACCAAGCCGCTCAGCGGCTGGAACGCGGTCGGCGTGCGCAGGCCCGACGGCGGCAAGCTGCCGGACCGCGACATTGCCGCCTCGGTCATCCGGCCGGGCGGAGGCGAGGATGCCTTCCTCGTCTACGACAACTACCGCGTCATCATGAAATGGAACCGATCGCAGTTCTTCGCAACGGCGGTCGGCACGCTCGCCGATCGGATCGCGGACGGAGGCTGACGGGCCGTGCGGGACGTGGAAAAGGCCGCCGGGCACCGGCGGATGTCGTTGCGCGCGCCTGTCCTGGCGATGCTGTGCCTGGCCGCCGGCGGCTGCGCCGAGACGCAGCTCGCGACGCACGCGATCAAGAAGACCAACCGCGAGCTGTACGGGCCCGGCGTCAAGGACGTGCCGCTGCAGCCGGCCTCGGCGCCGGCGACCGGGCCGGTGGGCCGCGCGGACGGTCGCTCCTCGCTCTACAAGGTCGGCGAGCCCTATCAGATCGACGGCACCTGGTACTATCCGAAGGAGGACTACGGCTACTCCGAGACCGGCATCGCGTCGTGGTACGGGGACGATTTCCACGGCAAGCGCACGGCGAACGGCGAGATATACGACCAGCATACCGTGTCCGCGGCGCACCGCACCTTGCCGCTGCCGAGCCTGGTACGCGTGACCAACCTCGAGAACGGCCGCTCGATGGTGGTGCGCGTCAACGATCGCGGCCCGTTCGCGCGCGGCCGGATCATCGACATGTCGCGCCGCGGCGCCGAGGCGCTCGGCTTCTACGGGCCGGGAACCGCCAAGGTGCGCGTCGAGGTCCTGGCGGAAGAGAGCCGGATGATGAAGGACGCCGCGCTGCGCGGCCAGCACATCAACCCGGTGCGGCTCGCCTCCGCCGCACCGCCCCTCGCGCCCGCCCAGCCGCAAATCATCGCCGTCAGCGCCACCCCGGGCCTCCCGCCGATCGAGCCGCGCGTCAAGCTGGTGCCGGTCGGCCAGACCAACATCTATGTGCAGGCGGGCGCGTTCGCGAAATACGACAACGCGGTGCGCGTGCGCGACGCGCTGACGCCGGTGGCCGCCACGGCGATCCTGCCGGTGACCCGCCCGGAGGCACGCCTCTACCGCGTGCGGGTCGGCCCGCTGGCCAGCGTCAGCGACGCGGACGATGCGCTTGAACGCGTGGTGAAGAGGGGGTATCCGGATGCCAGGATCGTCGTCGAATGACGGCGCCGCCGCAATTCCGGCCGATTGCTCCGCTAGGACCTGCACAGGACGGCCGGCTCGCGCCGGCCCGGTCCGACAAGGACGAGGTAAGTCGATGAAACACTTGTCGTCTGCTCGTTCCGCTCTCTACCTGGGCATTGCGTTGGCGTTCGGCTTCGCGGCTCTGGCGACCGGCCCATGGATTGCATCCGCCGCGGCGCAGCAGCACGAGCCCAAGGCGAAGAAGAAGCCGGCGAAGCAGCCGGGGCAATCGGCCGCCAAGCCGCGGGGCCAGGCGCCGGCCGAGGCAGGCGAGAGCGAACCCGCGGGCGGCGCCTCCGGCGCGCGCGCGCCGGCGACCTTCGAGACCGAGGCGCGCAACGCGCTCCTGATCGACTACGACACCGGCGCGGTGCTCTACGAGAAGGCCGCCGACCAGAAGGTCGGCCCCGCCTCGATGAGCAAGATGATGACGCTCTACATCGCCTTCGAGCAGGTCAAGGCGGGCAGGCTGTCGCTCGAGGACACGCTGCCGATCAGCGACGCGACGTTCAAGAGATGGAACAACAGTGGCTCGACCATGTTCATCCCGGCACGCTCGCGGGTGAAGGTCGAGGACCTGATTCACGGAATCGCGACCCAGTCGGGCAACGACGCCTGCGTCGTCCTTGCCGAGGGCCTGTTCGGCAGCGAGGAGGCCTTCGCGGCCGCCATGACGCGCCGCGGTAAGGAACTGGGGCTGACCAACTCGAGTTTCGTCAACGCCACGGGCTGGCCCGATCCCGAGCACTACATGACCGCCCGCGACCTGGCCACCCTCGGGCGCCGGCTGATCCGGGATTTTCCCGAGTTCTACAAGATCTTCGCCGAGAGGGAGTTCACCTACAACGGCATCCGTCAGGGCAACCGCAACCCGCTGCTGTACCGGGACGCGGGCGTCGACGGCATCAAGACGGGCCATACCGACGAGGCCGGGTACGGGCTGACCGCGTCGGCGGTGCGTCATGGCCGCCGGCTGATCCTGGTCGTGCACGGCCTCAAGAACATGAAGCAGCGCTCGGCCGAGGCCGAACGCCTGCTCGACTGGGGCTATCGCGAGTTCAACAACTACGCGCTCTTCAAGACCTCCGACAAGGTCGGCGACGCGGAGGTCTGGCTGGGCGAAAAGCTGCGCGTCGGCTTGAAGCCCAAGAGCGACGTGATCGTCACCCTGTCGCGCGCCGCGCGCCGCGAGCTCAAGGTCCAGGTCGTGACGCAGGAGCCCGTGCCGGCCCCGATCGCGGCCGGGCAGGAGATGGGCACGCTGGTGATGTCCGCGCCGGGCATGGAGCCGCGCGAGGTGCCGCTGGTGGCGGAAGCCGACGTGGAGAAGCTCGGCGCCTTCGCCAAGCTCGGCGCCACGCTGGGCTACCTGATGTTGGGCGCCCCGAAATGACCAGCGCCGCGATCGGCGCCGCCCGTCGCCCGCTCGTCGCTTGAGCAAGCCCCGTTTCATCACGATCGAGGGCGGGGAAGGCGGCGGCAAGTCGACCCAGGTCGCCCGCCTGGCCGGTCGCCTGCGGACCGCAGGCATGCAGGTCGTGGCCACGCGCGAGCCGGGCGGCGCCGAGGGCGCCGAGATGATCCGCAAGCTGCTGGTCGAAGGCGATCCCGGCCGGTGGGACCCGATGAGCGAGCTGCTGCTGCACTTCGCCGCCCGCCGCGACCATCTCAGACGCACCGTCTGGCCGGCCCTCGAGCGCGGGCAATGGGTGATCTCCGACCGCTTCGCCGACTCGACCATGGCCTACCAGGGAATCGGGCAAGGTCTCGGCCGCGACGTGGTGGAGCAGCTCAATCGTCTCGTCCTCGGCGATTTCCGACCGGACTTGACGCTGATCCTCGATGTGCCCGTGGAGAAGGGGCTCAAACGTGCCGTGACTCGCGGCATGGACAACCGCTACGAACGCATGGACAAGGACTTCCACGAGCGCCTGCGCCAGGGTTTCCTCGACATCGCCCGGCGCGAGCCCGAGCGCTGCGTCGTGATCGACGCGACACATGCCGCCGACGAGATCGCCGAGGAGATCGCGGCACTGGTGCGGGAGCGGCTCGGCGCAAGAATCTGAGCCGACCGGGTCAGACCGGCGCGCGCTCCAGCCACTCGCGGCATGCGGCTCGGATGAAGGCGCGATCCTCCGGTATCGTCGCGGGATTGCCGGCACGATGGCCCCAGACGCTGGGAATCGGCCGCAGTTCCGCCTGCGCCAGGTGCGGCAGCTCGGCGGCGTTGTCGGCAACACGGAAGTAGAGATCGGTGCGGCCGGGCATCAGCAGGACCCGCGCCCGGATCGCGTTCAGCGCCCGCACCAGGTCGCCGCCATACAGCGCGTTGGCGCTGATGTCGGCATGATACCAAGTCACCAGTTGGGCATAGAGATTGGCCGCCTTGCGGGCATGATAGCGGTCCTCCCAGTCCGATTTGAGGAACGCCTCCAGGCTTGGCGCGCCGCAGGCCGTCAGGTGCAGATTTGCACGATAGAAGTCCTGGCTGAGCGCCCAGCCGGCATAGATGTGGGCGAAGGCGCGCAGCGCAAGCCGGGGCTCAGCCGAGAACCGTCCGCCGCCGAGATGCTCGGGCGCCGCCTCGAGTGTCCGGAGCAGGCTGGAGAGGAACACCTTGTTGTGGGTCGCCGTCCGCGCGCTGCCGCACACGACGATCGCGCGCGCGACGTCGCCGGGGTAGAGCGCCGCCCAGTGATAGGCCTGCTGCGCTCCCATCGAGAAGCCATAGACCGCAGCCACCCGCTCGATGCCGAACTGTTCCTGCAACAGGCGGCGCTGCGCCCGGACGTTGTCGGCCGGCGTGACGACAGCGGGGAAGTCCGGCGTGTCGGCGGCGCTCGAGGATAGGCCGTTCGAGAACATGTTGGGAATGACAATGAACCAACGGGTCGGATCGAGGATTCCGTCGGGGCCGATCAGCCACGCCATGTCGGGGTGCTGCGCCGTATAGCTGCAGGGATAGAGAATGGCGTTGTCGCGTGCCTCGTTCAGCCGGCCATGCGTCTGCCACACGATCCTGGCGTCCCGGATCACGCCACCCCGTTCGACCGGCAGGTCCCCCAGGCGGAGTTCGCCGCCTTTCTGCTCCCAGCCCATTTCCGGCCCCCTCGTCGACCTCGCCCCGTCGTGCCCGGAAACATGATCGAAAACCGCGGCGGCCGCCATCGAGGCGAAGGCGATCGCGGCGCATGCTGCGCGGGCGGCAATCCGGCTATAGTCGCGGGATGGCTGCCAAGACCGCATCGAGCAAATCCGGCGAAGATCCGCATCCGGACGACGACCCGCCCGAGCGGATGCCGCGCGCCAGTCCCGACCTCTACGGCCAGGACGAGGCCGAGCGGGCGATGCTGGCCGCCTGGAACTCGGGCCGGATGCCGCATGCCTGGCTGATCACGGGTCCGCGCGGCATCGGCAAGGCGACGCTGGCGTTCCGCTTCGCGCGCTTCGTGCTGTCCGGCGGCGGCGCGGGCGGGCTGCTCGGTCCGCCGGATAGCCTGGCGATCGACGGCGCGAGCCCGATCTTCCAGCGCATCGCCGCGCTCGGCCATTCGGATTTCCGCCTGATCCGGCGCAGCCTCAACAGGAAGACGGGCAAGTGGCGCCAGGAGATCGTGGTCGACGACGTGCGCGACATGGGCGGCTTCCTGCGCCTGACGGCGGGCGAGGGCGCCTGGCGCATCGTCGTCATCGACAGCGCCGACGAGATGAACCGCAACGCCGCCAACGCGGCGCTCAAGGCGATCGAGGAGCCGCCGCCGCGCGCGCTGATCCTGCTGGTCTGCCATCAGCCCGGACGGCTGCTGCCGACCATTCGCTCGCGCTGCCGGCGGCTGGCGCTCAACACGCTCGACGACGCGACGGTCAAGCGCATCGTCGCGCGGCTCAAGCCCGACCTTACCGCCGACGAGCTCGATGCGCTGGCGCGGCTGGCGGAGGGCAGCGCGGGCCGCGCCCTGTCGCTGGCCGACCATGGCGGGGTCGAGCTGCATCGCGCGCTGCTCGGCCTGCTGGAAGGCTTCCCGCGGGTCGACGGCGTGGCCCTGGACCGGTTGTCCGACCGGCTCGGCCGAACAGGGGCGGAAGACGGTTTCCGCGTCTTCGGCGAGATGCTGACAGGCTTTCTCGCGCGCGTTTGCCGCGACACCCGCGCCGGCCATCTGAACGGCGGCCGCAACGACCCGGAAGCGCCCGTGGCGCAACGGCTGGCAGCATCGGCCGCGCTTGATCGCTGGCTGGATGTATGGGAAAAACTGGACGAGTTGTTCGCCCGCGCCGAGAGCGCCAAGCTGGATCGCAAGCAAGTGGTCGTCGACGCCGTCTTGACCCTGTCCGCTGCCTCCCGAATGTGACGTCCGGCCCTTCGCCCTCCGAGCTCGTCGAGGGGCGACAAGCTCGGCGCGAGGCGACATGGAGCTCCTCGTCCTGAGCCTGGCGAAGGATGAGTTCGCCGAACCTCCCGAACAGACCGAGACGCCATGACGGACGCGCGCTACTACATCACCACGCCGATCTACTACGTCAACGACAAGCCGCATATCGGCCACGCCTACACCACGCTCGCCTGCGACGCGATCGCGCGCTTCATGCGGCTGGACGGGCGCGACGTCTATTTCCTGACCGGCACGGACGAGCACGGGCAGAAGGTCGAGAAATCGGCGCGCGACGCCGGCATGGAGCCGCAGCCCTTCACCGACCGCGTGTCCCAGAACTTCCGCGATCTGGCGAAGGCGATGAACTTCTCCAACGACGACTTCATCCGCACCACGGAGGAGCGGCACAAGCGCTCGTGCCGGGCGATCTGGCAGAAGTTGGTGAAGTCGGGCGACATCTATCTCGGCACCTATTCCGGCTGGTACGCGGTGCGCGACGAGGCCTTCTACGGCGAGGAGGAGCTGACCGCCGGGCCCGACGGCAAGAAGACCGCGCCGAGCGGCGCGCCGGTGGAATGGGTCGAGGAGCCCAGCTACTTCTTCCGCCTGTCGGCCTGGGGCGAGCGGCTGCTCAAGTTCTACGAGGACAACCCGCTGTTCGTGCTGCCGCAGAGCCGGCGCAACGAGGTCACGAGCTTCGTCAGGCAGGGACTCCGGGACCTCAGCGTCTCGCGCACCTCGTTCCGCTGGGGCGTGAAGGTGCCGGGCGACGAGGCGCACATCATGTATGTGTGGCTCGACGCGCTGACCAACTACATCACGGCCGTTGGCTATCCCGATGAAAGCAATCCGAAATGGGCGTACTGGCCGGCGGACCTGCACATGGTCGGCAAGGATATCGTGCGCTTCCACGCGATCTACTGGCCGGCCTTCCTGATGTCGGCCGGCATCGCGCCGCCGAAGCGCGTCTTCGCCCATGGATGGTGGACCAATGAAGGGCAGAAGATCTCGAAATCGCTCGGCAACATCATCGACCCGCTGAAGCTGATCGAGACCTACGGGCTCGACCAGACGCGCTATTTCCTGCTGCGCGAAGTGCCGTTCGGCAACGACGGCGACTTCTCGCACAAGGCCATGGTCGGGCGCATCAACGCCGAGCTCGCCAACGGTATTGGTAACCTGGCGCAGCGCACGCTCTCGTTCATCAACAAGAACTGCGGCGGCAAGTTGCCGGCGCCGGGTCAATTTATGAACGACGACATTACGATGATCGGGCAAGCCCGAGGCTTGTTGGAACTGATGCGGGCGTCGATTGAGAATCAAGAATTGCATAGGGCTATTGACGCTTGGTTTGATGTGGTCGTTTGGGCAAACCAATACATTGACAGACATGCACCGTGGGCATTGCGCAAGACCGACGTAAAGCGCATGGGAACGGTGTTGTATGTCTTGGTTGATGTGCTGCGGCATCTTGGCGCGTTGATGCAGCCATTCATGCCTGAAGCTGGTGCGAAGTTACTCGATCAATTGGCAGTGCCCAGCGATGAGCGTTCGTTTGCAAGCCTAGGCGGGAAAGGCGAATTACGAGGCGGAATCCCTTTACCTGCGCCAGTGGGCATCTTCCCGCGCTTTATCGAAGACGCACAAAGGAAGGTGCATCCAGCGCATGCAATGGTAGGTCGTATTTATCAAAGGCGCTCGGACGGTGTATACTTGCGCTTGGAAAAGGTACTTCGAGAGTTGCCCGATACCGATGACGCTATCTTGATGTTCAGAAAGTGGCCTACCAAGGAAGAGGTTCGTCTAAAGCATAGTCACTTGATTATTGATCTGGTCGAAAGCCAAGTGGAGTTGGAATGGTGAAAATGACCAGACAACAGACACTGGCGCTCGTAATCGGCATGGTGCTGATCGCCCTCATTCTTCACTTTTGGTTTGTAGGGTGGGGAATTTATTGCGACCCGGACATCAAGCTGTTTCCCACTGGGAAGGTCGCAGATACTGGCAATGTTCAGATAACCAAATGTCATGACAATTTCTTGGGGGTCAAGATTGCCACAAATGGTAATTGGACTGATAGCGCAGCGCTTAAGATGATCTCGCTTGATTGCGGTGTATGGAAAGCAGTTGTGATCCCCAACTGTGCGAAATACTTTGGCGCCGAGATAAGAGAAGGCAAAGAGAGTCTGATGTGGGGCATAGTTGCTCCGATAGTTTTGTTGGTTGGTGCCCTAATTCTTTGGTTTCAACCTCAAAATTCTAGCAAGTGATTTTCTGGTAGGTCCGACGATTTATGCTCGTTGATAGTCACTGCCATCTCGACTTCCCGGACTTCGCGGACGAGCTCGACGCCGTGGTCGCGCGCGCCCGCGCGGCCGGAGTCGCGCGCATGCTCACGATCTGCACGCGGGTGAGCCAGTTCGATCGCGTGCTGGCCGTGGCCGAGCGCTTCGACGACGTGGTCTGCACCGTCGGCGTGCATCCGCACGAGGCGGACAAGGAGGCCGACGCCGATACGCGCCGGCTGGTCGAGGTCGCCCGCCATCCCAAGGTCGTCGGCATCGGCGAGACCGGGCTCGACTACTACTATGAGCACAGTCCGCGCGACCGCCAGGCGCGCTCGTTCCGTGCCCATATCGCAGCGGCACGCGAGACCGGCTTGCCGCTCGTCGTGCACACGCGCGACGCGGACGACGACATGGCGGCGATCCTAAAGGAGGAGATGCAGAAGGGCGCGTTCCTCGGCGTCCTGCACTGCTTCAGCTCGAGCCGGCAACTGGCTGATACGGCGATCGAATTGGGGCTCTACATCTCGCTCTCGGGGATCGTGACCTTCAAGAAGGCAGACGAGCTGCGCGAGACCGCCCGGGCGATGCCACTCGACCGGTTGCTGGTCGAGACCGACGCCCCGTACCTCGCGCCGGCACCGATGCGCGGCAAGCGCAACGAGCCGGCGTTCGTGGTTCATACCGCGCGCGCGGTCGCCGCGCTGCGCGGGCTCGATCAGAACGCGCTGGCATCGGCGACCACCGGGAATTTCTTCCGCCTGTTTCGGCGCGTCCCGCGGCCGGCGCGCTGATGCGGGTCACGATCCTCGGCTGCGGTGGCTCGAACGGCGTGCCGCTGATCGGCGGCTCCTGGGGCGAATGCGACCCGGACGAGCCGCGCAACCGCCGGCGCCGCGTGTCCATCCTGGTGGAGGAGGGCGACACGCGCATTCTGGTCGACACCTCGCCCGACCTGCGCGAGCAGCTGATCGACGCCAAGGTCGACTGGATCACGGCGGTCGTCTACACGCACGCCCATGCCGACCATCTGCACGGTCTCGACGACCTGCGGCCGCTGAACTACCTGATGAACCGGCCGATCCCGATCCACGCCACGCCGGTCACGATGCGGGAAGTCCACCAGCGCTTCGGCTATGCGCTGGACCCCATGCCGGAAGACCGGCAGTTCATCCGGCCCGTGCTGGTCCCGGTCACGATCACCGACCCGTTGTTCCGCATCGGCGGAATCGACGTGCAATGCTTCCCGCAGGACCATGGGCCGGGCGGCGAGACGCTGGGCCTGCGCTTCGGCAAGGTCGCGTATTCGACGGACGTGGCGCGCCTGTCGGACGAGGCGTTCGATGTCCTGCAAGGCGTCGATCTGTGGATCGTCGACTGCCTGCGCGACGGCCCGCCGCATCCGACCCACGCCCATTTCGACCTCGCCATGGCCTGGATCGAGCGCGTCAAGCCGCGCCGGGCGGTGCTGACGCATCTCAGCCATCACATGGACTACCGCAAGGTCTTGTCCAAATGCCCGAAAGGCACAGAGCCGGCTTATGACGGGATGGTCATCGAGGTGTAGAAGGGTTTGTGCTCGCTCTTGCGGCATGCTGTGCGGATATGGCAATAGGTCATTGCAGCCAAATCGATATCAATATTTTCCATAATATACATTATGCGACTAATGGATCGCGGCCGCGCATCGGACGGTGAGCTGTCTGGCCACCGCGGTTAGGATTTGAACCGGCTGCCCGCCGCGGCGCCTCGCCTGGGCCGGCGGATGGCTCTCACCTTCCCGCTGTTCGATCGAGGCTCCGCCTTGGAGTTTCGTCGCGAGGAAACCCTCCGCGATTGACCATCGTCAAAGACATGGACGCTGGCGACGCCGAAATCTTCCCGCACAGCAGCAACGGGATATAGTGCGCAGCGTCGCGCCGGAGGCGATGGACGCGCAGCCGGACTCGAGGAGGAGCATGACACGACTCGACAGCGCGACCGCCGGCCGGAGCTTCGCTGCCACCGCAGGAGGGACCGAGCACTACATCACGGTCGAGGCGGCGCCCGAGCTTGGCTTCGCCGAGCAGGTCGAGCAGGTCCACCGGCGCTACGCCGAAGCGCAGCGGGCCATGGGCTTGGCGCCCGAAACGGCCGTATTCCGGCGCGTGTTTCTCAGCGACGTGATGAACCAGGCCGCCGCCATCCGCAACAGCCCGCTGTTCGGAGATCCGGAGGGCAGCCCGGTCGCCGTCTCGATCGTGCAGCAGCCGCCCCTGCCGGGCGCGAAGGTCGCGCTGCTCGCCTACCACATCGACGCGCCGACACCGCTCGCCAAGCAGCGTCTGTCGCCCAAGCACCTGCTCATCGGCAAGAACGGGCTTGGCCATCTCTGGAGCACGAGGCTCTGCGCCGGCGCCTACGGCGCCCCGGTCTCGCCGGAGGCGCAGACGCGCCAGATTTTCGACGAGCTGATCGACGCCCTGTCCGTCCAGGGCGCCAATCTGCACGACCATTGTGTCCGCACCTGGCTGTTCCTCAAGGACGTCGACGTCTTCTACCAGGGCATGGTCGAAGCGCGGACCGCTGTGTTCGCCGAACACGGGCTGGGCCGCGACACGCACTACATCGCCAGCACCGGCATCGAAGGCGCCTGCGCCCATCGCCACGACTTGGTGTCGATGGACGCCTATTCGGTGGTCGGGTTGCGCCCCGAGCAGGTCTCGTACCTGAACGACTTCGAGCGGCTGTGCGCGACCAAGGACTACAACGTCACCTTCGAGCGCGGCACGCGCGTTTCCTATGCCGACCGGTCGCACCATTTCATCTCGGGTACCGCGAGCATCGACCGCGACGGACGCGTCGTGCATCCGGGCGACGTCGCGCGCCAGCTCGATCGGGCGCTGGGAAACGTCGATGCGCTGCTGCAGGCCGGCTCGGCGCACCTCGAGGACATGACGCACCTGATCGTCTACCTGCGCGATCCGACCGACCTCGCCCGCGTGCGCGCCCGCATCGAGGAACGAATGCCGGACCTGCCCGCGCTCTACGTCCAGGCGCCCGTCTGCCGCCCGGAATGGCTGGTGGAAGTCGAAGGGATCGCGGTGACGGGCAACGACGATCCGGCCCTGCCCTCGTTCTGAGCCGACCACGCCACCGCCTGCCCCGGGAGACGAATGCCATGTTGAGCAACGATGCGCCGCTGACCATGCTCGATGAACAGGCGATCGCCGCCGCCGAGCTGCGCCATGATCCCTACGATTTCGCCTTCGTCGAGCACGCCATGCCGGAGCGCCTCAAGGACGCGGTCCTGGGCGACGCGCCGCGCATTCCCGATCGCGGCAGCTACGGCCTGCCGGACCTGCGCTATGGGCCGAACTTCGGCGCGGTGATCGACGATCTGCTGAGCGACCGCTTCCGTCATCTGGTCGAGCGGCGCTTCGACATGGACCTGAGCCCCTATCCGCCCTGCATCGTGATGATGGGAAACACGACCGGCAACTACAACGAGGGCTATGCCCACCCCGACTCCAAGCACAAGATCGTCACCGTCCTGCTGGGCTTCAGCCGCGAATGGCCCTACGAGCGCGGACGGCTGCGCGTGCTGCGCAGCGAGGATCGCAACGACTATGCCTTCGAGTTCGCCCCGGAATTCGGCCGCATGCTGATGTTCCGGGTCTGCGACCATTCCTGGCACGGTTTCCTGCCGCAGAAGGGGCAGCGCATGAGCCTGCAGCTCTGCTACGTCGACTCCGACTGGTACGTGAAGCGGGAGTATCTCCGCCACAGCGTCAGCGCCTTCGCCAAGTCCGTCCCGGTTCTGCGCAAGGTCCTCGACTGGGCGCCGCGCAAGATCTGAACGATTGAGCCGCCCCCTCGGAGAGGACCGACATGACCTACCCGCCCGTCCCGGACGTGAACGCCATCGCCGACCAGTTCGGTCGCGCCGTCCGAAACGCACAACGGAACGACCGGCCCTATCGGCATTGGCGCCTCAAGGACGTGTTCCCGGTCGATCTGTGCACCGGCGTTCTCACGCTGCCGATCGCGCCGCCGGTCCTCGGCCGGACCGACGGGACGCGCAACACCTACAACGACCAGCGCATCTTCATCACGCCCGCGCTGCGCGCCAAGTTCCCGACCTGTCGCGCCCTGGCCGATGCGTTGCAGCGGCCCGAAATCGCGCGGCTGATGGCCGAGACCTGCGGCATCGCCGTCGCCGGCAGCTACCTGCGCATGGAATACATCCAGGACACCGACGGCGCCTGGCTCGAACCGCACCGCGACATCCCGGAGAAGCTGTTCTCGATTCTACGACGCCGAGCGCCGCTGGGTCGGACGATCGTCGGGCGAGTTCAATTCGGGCGTGATCTTCGTGCCCGGTCCCGATACATGGCACGGCTTCGACCCGCGCCCGATCATTGGCGTGCGGCGGCTGATGGAGATCAACTACGTCCGCAACGATTGGCGCGACACCGGGCAGCTGGCGATGCCGGACCGGCCGATCTCGCTTACGTAGCGCTGGCTTCCTCGCAGTGCTGGCGCAATGCGCTCACGTCGGTGATGCGCACGACCGGCCCATCGACGACGACCCCAAGGTCGTGCATGCGCGTGAAGACGCGCGACAGGCTCTCGGGCGAGATGCCGATCCGGTTGGCGAGCGCGGACTTGCTGACCGGCAGCGGCACGTCGGCCGGCCCGCTGACCCGGTCGGTGAGCGAGAGCAGCACCGCCGCGAAACGCTGGCTGGGCGAGCAGGTTTTCAGCTCGGTGACGGTCTGGGTGAGGCGCGATTGCCAGCGCGCAAGGCTCGCCAGCATCTTCAGCGGCAGCTCGGGATCGCTTCCCACCTGCGCAACGAAGCGTTCTCCCGGTATCTGGATCAGCCGAGTGCCCGCGAGAGCCTCGGCGTTGACCGGATAGACGCGCATGCCGAAGATAGCGGCCTCGGCGAAGCTGAAGCCCGGTTCGATGAACGAGATGGTCGTGTGCTTTCCGTGCAGCGTGAGGGCGAACAGCCGCACGCGACCGGCTGCGACGATGTAGAACCATTGGGCCGGGTCGCCGGCCGAGAACAGCAGCGAGTCCGCTTCGAAGGCAACGGTCGTGGCGTCCTCGACCAGCCGGTCGACCAACTGGTGGTCGAGCCCGTCGAAAAGGTGGATCGCACGCACGACTTCCATGTCGGCAGCCGTCAGATGGCGGTGCGCGCCCGCGTCCAGCCCGGTCCGGCGTTCCATCAGACCTGCTCAGGTGATCCGGTCAAATTCGCGGACTCAGCTTCGACGAATTGGCGCAGGCGATCAAGATCGGCAATGGCGATCCCGCCTCCGATCATGGTCCGGACGCCGAGGCCCACGAGGCGGCGAAAGGCCCGCGACAGACTCTCCGGCGTCATCCCCAGCAGAGCGGCGACGGTGCGCTTCTCGAACGGCAGCCGCAGCGCGGCGGGGTTGCTTTGCCGCTCGGCCAGCACGACCAGGAACCGGGCCAGCCGCTGCGGGCCGGTCATGAGCTTGAGGTCGGTGATCTGGGCGATCAGGGGCTTCAGGCGCGCGGACATGTAGCCGAGCATCCTGAGCTGCGCGGCGGTGTTGGCGCGCAGGCAGTCGAGAACCAGCGGCGAGGGCAACTCGACCAGCAGCGCCGCCCGCAGCACTTCGGCGTCGATGGCCGCGCCGTGCTCGACGAACATGGCGGACTCGCCGATCAGGCACGGGGCGTCGACGACTTCGACCAGGCAACGGCGGCCACTCGGCAGCGAGCCGAACAGGCAGATGCTTCCTTCCAGCACGACGTAGAGCAGGCGGCCTTCGGGCCCCGACGCCGTCAGCCGGGCACCGACGGGCGCCCGCGCCAGTCTTGCCCTGGTGACCAGCGGAGCGAACTCCTCCGGGCGCAACGCGGCGAACGGCCCGATGCGCTTCACGCGCAGCAGGCTGCTCGCGTCGGCGTCCGCGTAGACGAGTGTCGGCATTCAGGGGCCCGCAGCCATTCGCCCGAATGACAGCATCGCACAACCTCGCCGGATTCCATTTGACCTTCGTCAAGGCAGCTCCCGCCATCGCGTGGGAGCGTGCGCAATTCTCTGCCGGGGAAGCGCGGTGGTATTCCAGCAGTCGCGGACGGCTTGCTTCAGGACGGCGGCATGCAGGCGCCAGACTGTCGTGCTCGTGGGACACGGCAGCGCGTTCGCGAATTCGGGCAACGCCTTGTTCCGCAACGTCGCGCATCGGCTTCAACGCCGGCACGGGCTCGGCGAGACCCTCTGTGCCTTCGCGCACACGCCGCCGAGCCTGGGCGACGTCTTGGCGCGGATCGGACCGGCCGGCGCGACGGTCGTGCCGGTGCTCGGGATGGTAGGGCATCATGCGCGGCGAATCGTCGCGGACACGGAAGCGGCCGCGCGCTCCGGTTGCAGGGTTCGACTGACGCCGGTTCTCGGCACCCATCGACCGTTCGTCGCCGCGCTGGCCGAACGCGTGCTCGATCTGATGGATGCGACACCGCTGCGGTGCAGCGAGGCCGGGCTGCTGCTGATCGGGCACGGCAGCCGGTCGAGGGGCGCGCCGGAGGCCGCATCGCTGCTTGGCAGCCTTCTTTGCGGCGCCTTCGCGGAGACCGCGACGGTGTGTCTGTCTCGAGAGCCTGCGGTCTCGGCTTGGCCGTCGCTGCTGCGGGCGCGGGACGTCGTTGCGATCCCCATGCTTTTCAGCGATGGCCGGCACATGCAGATGGACGTGGGCGCGGCGATCGGCCTGCCCCGCGACCGGCGCCTCGGCCGCCGCTGCCTCTCCGGCCCCTGGATCGCCGCCGGGCGGCGCATCTGGTGCGCGGACATCCTGTCGGATGCGGCGTTCCTCGCCGCAAGCATCGCCGAGCTATTGGGCGAGGTCGTCCCGGCGCACCGCCCTTCGCTCGTGCCTGGTTCCGGTTGACGATCGTCAAGGCAGGTGCGGCCCGCCGGATGTTAAGCGATCGCCATTGATCGGTCACGGAGTGCGCGCAATGACGAAGCGGTTCGAGAGGAATTTCCGGCTGTCGATGGCCTTGGTCGCACCGGCGTTGCTGCTGTTCGCGATGGGCTCTTCGCTGGCGCAGCAGGCACCCAAGAAGGGACACGAGACCACCCCCGGTGGCCAGTACCAGCCGAGCCTCGATGTCTTGAAGGAGACGCCCGCCGAGCAGCCCGAAGCCGCCGTTCCAAAGCTCACGCCGTCCGAGTTCGAGCAGGCCAAGCAGGTCTATTTCGAGCGCTGCGCCGGCTGCCACGGCGTGCTGCGCAAGGGAGCCACCGGGAAGGCGCTGACCACCAAGATCACGCGCGAGCTGGGCGCGGAGTACATCAAGAACTTCATCACCTACGGCTCGCCGGGCGGCATGCCCAACTGGGGCACTTCGGGCGATCTGACCGACCAGCAGATCGACATCATGACGCGCTACCTGCTGAGCGAGCCGCCGACGCCGCCGGAGTTCGGCCTTGCCGAGATGAAGGCGACCTGGAAGGTGCTGGTTCCGCCCGCCCAGCGGCCGAAGGCGAAGCAGAACAAACTCGACCTGGACAACCTGTTCTCGGTCACGCTGCGCGACACCGGCGAGGTCGCCCTGATCGACGGCAACAGCAAGCAGATCGTCGGCATCGTCAAGACCGGCTACGCCGTCCACATTTCGCGCCTGTCCGCATCCGGCCGCTATCTCTACGTCATCGGCCGCGATGCCAAGGTCAACCTGATCGACCTCTGGATGGAGAAGCCCGACAACGTCGCCGAGGTGAAGATCGGCCTCGAGGCCCGGTCGGTCGATACCTCGAAAATGAAGGGCTTCGAGGACAAGCTCGCGATCGCCGGCTCGTACTGGCCGCCGCAATACGTGATCATGCACGGCGACACGCTCGAGCCGATCAAGGTCGTGTCGACGCGCGGCATGACGGTCGACAAGCAGGAATACCATCCCGAGCCGCGGGTCGCTGCGATCGTCGCCTCGCACTACCACCCGGAATTCGTGGTCAACGTCAAGGAGACCGGCAAGATTCTGCTGGTCAACTACGGCGACCTGAAGAACCTGCAGGTGACCGAGATCGACTCCGAGCGCTTCCTGCACGACGGCGGGTTCGACTCCACGAAGCGCTATTTCCTGGTCGCGGCCAACGCCCGCGACACGATCGCCGTGGTCGACCTGAAGGACCGCAAGCTGGTCGAGCTCATCAAGGTCGGCAAGACGCCGCATCCCGGGCGCGGCGCCAACTTCGTGCATCCGAAATTCGGGCCGGTCTGGGCGACCGGGCACCTGGGCGACGACTCGATCTCGCTGATCGCAACCGACCCGGTGAAGAACAAGCAGCATGCCTGGAAGGTGGTGCAGACCCTGACCGGCCAGGGCGGCGGCTCGCTGTTCATCAAGACGCATCCGAACAGCAGGAACCTGTGGGTCGATACGCCGCTGAATCCGGAGCCCAGCATCGCTTCGTCGGTGGCCGTCTTCGACCTGGACAACCTGGACAAGGAGCCGGCGGTCCTGCCGATCGGCGAGTGGTCGGGGATCAGCGAAGGCGTGCGCCGTACCGTGCAACCCGAGTACAACAAGGACGGCACGGAGGTGTGGTTCTCGGTCTGGAACGCGAAAAACCAGGAATCGGCCATCGTCGTCGTGGACGACAAGACGCGCAAGCTGAAGGCTGTCATCAGGGACAAGCGCCTGGTGACCCCCACCGGCAAGTTCAACGTCCACAACACGCAAAAGGACGTCTACTGAGCGCAACCGATGGGCTTGGCCGGCGCACACCAGGGCTGCGCCGGCCGGGCGGGGGCCAAGAACGTGCAACCCATCTGTGTCCATATTGTCGGCGCCGGCCCGGGCGATCCAGAGCTCCTCACCGTCAAGGCCGTGCGCGTGCTCGAGCAGGCCGAGATCGTCGTCTACGACCGCCTGGTCTCGCCCGAGATCCTCGACCACGTGCCGGCGGCCGCCACGCGGCTCTACGTCGGCAAGATGGCCGGCTGCCATCCCATGCCGCAGGACCAGATCAACGCGCTGCTGGTCGAACTGGCGCAGACCGGAAAGCGCGTGGTGCGCCTGAAGGGCGGCGATCCCCTGATTTTCGGCCGCGGCAGCGAGGAGACGCTCCATCTCGCCCGCCACGGAATTCCGTTCGACGTGGTGCCCGGGATCACCGCGGCATCGGGCTGCGCCGCGGCGTTCGGCATCCCGCTCACCCATCGCGGCCTGGCGACGGGTGTCCGCTACGTCACCGGCCATTCGCGCGACGGCACGCTCGACCTGGATTGGCACAGCCTGGCCGATCCGAACACGACCCTGGTCGTCTACATGGGCTTGGCGAACCTTCCCTTGATCAGCGCGCGCCTGATCGGCGCCGGCCTGTCGGCCGACACGCCGGCCGCGGCCGTCGCCGAAGGCACCACGCCGCGCCAGCGGATCGTCCCCGCCACGCTGGGAACCATCGCGCAGGAGCTTCTCGAGCGCGACCTGCCGTCGCCGGTCCTGGTCTTCATCGGTTCCGTGGTGGCATTGATCGGCGCGTGCATGCCGGCCCGTCCCGCGGCGATCAGGGAGGCGCGGCATGCGCCGCCCAAGCTCGCCCTGGTCTAGCGTCTTGTTGCTCGGCGTGGCCGCGGTACTGGTCCCCGTCGCCGCGATGGCGGACGCGCCGTCGCCGCGTCGACAGGCCGAGTTGCGCCATCTGCTCGAGCAGGATTGCGGCTCGTGCCACGGCCTGACGCTGAAGGGCGGTCTTGGCCCGGCGCTCTCGCCGTCGCGGCTGACCGGACGCGACGACGATTTCCTGATCGACACGATCCTGTTCGGGCGGCGCGGTACGCCGATGCCGCCCTGGGGGCACGAGCTGACGCGCGATGACGCGCGCTGGATGGTCGATCACATGCGGACGCGGTAGCCGGCATGAGAACGCGAAGCTTCCTCGCCTGCGTCGTTGCCGCGGCCTTGGCGGCGCTTCCGGCGGCGGCGGAGACGCCCCGCGGGCTGATCCGCGGCACCGGTGATCTGGGCATCGTGATCGAGCGCGCGAACGGCGGCGTCGTGGTCGTCGACACCACGACGCAAACGCGCCTTTATGCGGTGGACCAGCTCGGCGATCTTTCCCACGCGTCGGCGGTGTTCTCGCGCGACGGACGCCACGCCTACGTGTTCGGTCGCGACGGTGGCTTGAGCAAGGTCGACCTGCTCCGCGGCGAGGTCGCCAAGCGTGTCGTCCAGGCGGGAAACAGCATCGGCGGAGCGATTTCGCAGGATGGCCGCATCGTCGCGGTGGCGAACTACGACCCCGGCGGCGTCAGGCTGTTCGACGCCGACACGCTTGCCCCCGTGAGCGAAATCGCCGCGCGCGACGCCGGGGGCAACCGGTCCAAGGTGGTCGGGCTGGTCGATGCGCCCGATGACAAGCTCGTGTTCGCGTTGTACGACGCCGGCGAGATCTGGGTCGCCGACATCGCCGACCCCGCCCGGCCGACGGTGGTGCGGCACCGCGGGGTCGGGCAATTGCCCTATGACGGCATTCTCAGCCCCAACGGCCGGCACTACGTAGCCGGGCTTTTCGGCGAGGACGGCGTGGCGCTGCTCGACTTGTGGCAACCCGGCGCGGGTGTGCGCCGCATCCTCGACGGCTACGGCCGCGGCCAGGAGCCGCTGCCCGTCTACAAGATGCCGCATCTCGAGGGCTGGGCCAGCAGCGGAGAGCTGGGCTTCATTCCCGCCGTCGGGCGGCACGAGGTTCTCGTGGTGTCGCTGACCGCCTGGACGGAGCTGGGACGCATTCCGCTGCTCGGGCAGCCGGTGTTCGCGGTGGCGCGGCCGGACGGCCGGCAGGTGTGGGTGAATTTCGCCCACCCGCATAATGACGCCGTGCAGGTGATCGACGTGCCGACGCGATCGATCGTGGCCACGCTGCGGCCGGGACGCGCGGTCCTGCACGTGGAGTTCACGCCGCGCGGCGAGCAGGCCTGGCTGTCGGTGCGCGATGCGGACCGCGTCGATGTCTATGACACGCGGCGCCTGCAGCGCATCGCCGAGATTTCGGCGCGGAAGCCGAGCGGCATCTTCTTCACCGCGCGCGCCGGGCGCATCGGGTACTGAGGCCGTCATGCCGGCTCTCCCTCCCCTCGCCCGCCGCCTGATCGACCGATACCAGCACGACCTGCCCGACACGCCGCGGCCGTTCGCCGCGATGGCGCGCGCCTGCGACTGCACCGAGGCCGACGTGATCGACACGCTCGACCGTCTCGTGCACGACGGCGTTCTTGCCCGCGTCGGCGCCGTGGTCAAGCCCGGCACGGTCGCGGCCAGCACGCTCGCCGCGATGTCCGTGCCCGAGGAACGGCTGGATGAGGTCGCAGCCTTGGTTTCGTCCTACCGCGAGGTCAATCACAACTACGAGCGCGAGCACGCGCTCAATCTGTGGTTCGTGCTGTCGGCACCGGACCGGCCGCGGCTGGACGCCATGCTGGCGGCGATCCGGCAACGCACCGGTCTGGACGTGATCGAGTTCCCGTTGGAGCGCGCCTATCACCTCGATCTGGGATTTCCGATCCGATGGACCTGACCCCGCAGGACAGCGTGATCCTCGCCTACGTTGCCGAGGGGCTGCCCCTTGCGTCGCGGCCCTACCAGGCGCTCGCGGAGACGACCGGCCTGACCGAATCGGAAATCGTCGGACGTATCGCCTCGCTACGCCGGACCGGCATCATCAAGCGCCTCGGCCTCGTCGTGCGTCACCGCGAGCTCGGCTATGTGGCGAACGCCATGATCGCATGGGACCTCGCGACCGAGCGCGTGGACGAAGCCGGTGCGCGGATCGCGCGTCATCCGTCCGTCACCCTGTGCTATCGTCGGCGGCCGCACCGTCCGCTCTGGCCCTACAACCTTTTCGCCATGATTCATGGCCAGCGGCGAACCGAGGTCGAAGCGGAGATCGAGGACCTGCGCCGCGCGGCCGGGATCGTCGACGCGCCACACGTGGTCCTGTTCAGCCGGCAATGCTTCAAGCAGCGCGGCGCGAGTCATGCACCCGCGCCGTCGCTCACCGAAGTGGTGGACAAGACGTGGACGAGCGAGATCGCCGCATCGTGAACGCGCTGCAAGCGGGCTTCCCCGTGCTTGCGCGCCCCTATGCCGCCGCCGCCAAGGCGATCGGCATGGCCGAGGCCGAGCTCATCACCCGGCTCGGGCGGATGCTGGACGACGGCACGCTGACGCGGTTCGGCCCGATGTTCGATGCCGAGGCGATCGGCGGCGCCTTCTGCCTGTGCGCGATGCAGGTTCCGGCCGATCGCTTCGACGGCGTGGTCGCCATCGTGAACGCGATGCCCGAGGTCGCGCACAACTACGAGCGCGCGCATCCGCTCAACATGTGGTTCGTGCTGGCGACGGAGCGGCCGGAGCTGATCGACGTGGCCGTCGCGCGGATCGAGCGCGCGACGGGCCTCGCGGTCGTGGCCCTGCCGAAGGAGGCCGAATATTTCATCGGCCTGCGGCTGGCAGCATGAGCGCCCCCTTGCCGCCCGATTCCGTCGACCGCCGGATCATGCGGGCGACGCAGCGCGGGTTGCCCCTGGTTGCCCGCCCCTATCACGCGATCGCCGCCGATCTCGGCATCACCGCCGCCGAAGTGATGGCCCGGATCAACGCGATGCTGGCCCAGGGCGCCATCCGCCGCATCGCGGCGGTGCCCAACCACTTCGCGCTGGGCTATCGCGCCAACGGCATGACGGTATGGGACGTCGCGGACGAGCGCATCGACGAGCTCGGGCGGCTGATCGGCGCACTCGAGTTCGTCAGCCACTGCTATCGCCGGCCGCGACGCCCGCCGATCTGGCCCTACAACCTCTTCGCCATGGTGCACGGCAAGGAGCGCGCGGACGTCGAGGAGAAGGCGAAGCGGATCGGCGCCATCCTGGGCGACGCGGCGCGCGCCCATGAAATCCTCTACTCGACCAGAATTCTGAAGAAGACCGGACTGCGCCTGGCCGGCTGAGCAGGAAGTGCGATGTTCCGAATATCCGCAATGATGCGCGGGCTGTTGTCGCCCACGCCGGCCCGGCCGTACCGGCCCCCGGCCGCGCCCGTGGTGATCTGGAACCTCGTCCGTCGCTGCAATCTCGCCTGCAAGCACTGCTATTCGCTGTCGGGCGATCGCGACTTCGCCGGAGAGCTCGATACCAAGGAAGCGCGCGGCGTGATGGACGACCTGCGCCGCTTCGGGGTTCGCGCCCTGATTCTCTCGGGCGGGGAGCCGCTGCTGCGACCCGACATCTTCGCGCTGTCGGCGTATGCCAAGCACCTCGGCTTCCATGTCGCCCTGTCGTCCAACGGGACGCTGATCGATCCGGACATGGCGGACCGCATCGCCGCCGCGCAGTACGATTATGTCGGCATCAGCCTCGACGGCATCGGCGACACCCATGATCGGTTCCGGCGACGCTCCGGCGCCTACGATGCGGCGCTGGCCGGGCTTCGTCATTGCCGGGCCCGTGGACTCAAGGTCGGGCTGCGCTTCACCATGACGAGCGACAACGCCGACGAGCTGCCGCGGCTGCTCGACCTGATGACGCAAGAGGGCGTCGACCGGTTCTACCTGTCGCATCTCAACTACGCCGGGCGCGGCAATCGCAACCGGGCAGACGACGCGGCCCATGCCGACACGCGACGGGCGCTGGAATTGCTGTTCGCCCGCTGCATCGAGGATCTCGCCGCCGGGCGGGCGACCGAGTACGTGACGGGGAACAACGACGCGGACGGGGTCTATTTCCTCAACTGGGTGCGGCGCTGGTTTCCCGAGCAGGCAGCTCACGTCCGCGCCAAGCTGGTGGAATGGGGCGGCAACAGCGCGGGCTCAGGTGTCGCCAACATCGACAACCTGGGCAATGTACGGCCCGATACGATGTGGTCGCATCATCGGCTCGGCAACGTGCGGGAGCGGCCGTTCTCGTCCATTTGGAGCAACCGCTCCGACCCGGTGCTGGCGCGCTTGCGGGAACGTCCGAGGCGGGTCGGCGGCCGCTGCGGCGAATGCGCCCATCTCGACATCTGCAACGGCAATACGCGCATGCGCGTGTTCCAGCTGACCGGCGACCTGTGGGGCGAGGATCCCGCGTGCCACCTGAGCGATGCCGAGATCGGCCGCCGTCGCATCGGTGGCCGGCTGCAGGTAACGCCGTTCCGCAAAGCGATCGCCTCGCGCGGGAGCGCAGCGTGAACGCCCGGCTGAGGTCGCTCTGCCTGGCGGCGGGCTTGCTGGCGCTTGCCCCGGCGGGCCACGCGCAGGCGCCTTCCGGCGGCACGGCGCCCGGCGCGGAGCGGCTGTTCGCCGAGCATTGCGCGCAGTGTCACGGCACGGACCGCCTTGGCGGCACCGGCCCGGCGCTGATCCCCGAGACGTTGGCGCGCCTGAAGCCGCACGACACCGCGGGCGTCATCGCCCAGGGGCGGCTCCAGACGCAGATGCCCGGCTTCGCCGAACGGTTGACGCCCCCGGAGATCGAGGCGCTGGCCGCCTATGTCCGGCGCCCCTTGGAGGCCGCGCCGCATTGGAGCATGGACGCGATCGCCGCCTCGCGCGTGGTCAACCGAGCCGCGGAAACCCTCCCGCAACGACCCGTCTATGCGGCTGATCCCCTCAACCTGTTCATCGTGGTCGAGGCCGGCGACAGCCACGTCACCATCCTCGACGGCGACCGGTTCGAGCCGATCGCGCGGTTTCCCAGCCGGTTCGCCTTGCACGGGGGCCCCAAGTTCACGCCCGATGGCCGGTTCGTGTTCTTTGCGTCGCGCGACGGCTGGGTCACCAAATACGATCTCTACGCGCTGGACGTCGTCGCCGAGGTCCGCGCAGGGATCAACACGCGCAACCTGGCCGTCTCGGCGGACGGCAGCGTGGTCATGGTGGGCAACTACCTGCCGCACGGCATCGTGATCCTGTCGGCGGAGGATTTGACGCCGATCAAGGTGATCGAGGCCAAGGACCGGTCCGGCAAGGCCAGCTCGCGCGTGTCGGCCGTCTATCAGGCCGCGCCGCGCAACAGCTTCGTCGTCGCATTGAAGGACATTCCCGAGCTGTGGGAGATCTCGTGGCTGGAGAAGCCGCCGCCCGTGTATTCCGGCCTCGTCCATAGCTACGAATCGGGCATGGTCGAAGGCTTGGCCGAGCCCGGCCGATTCCCGATCCGCCGCATCGCCTTGAGCCAGCCCGTCGACGATTTCTTCTTCGATCCGGGGTACCGCAACCTGCTGGGCTCGGCGCGCGACGGCGGCAAGTCCGTCGTCGTCAATCTCGACGTCGGCCGCGAGATCGCGACGATCGCCATGCCGGGCCTGCCGCATCTCGGCGCCGGCATCACCTGGATGCGCGACGGGCGCCGGCTCATGGCCTCGCCGAACCTCAAGGAAGGCGTCGTCAGCGTCATCGACACGGGCAGTTGGACCTTGGTCGAGCGCATCCCCACGCTGGGGCCGGGATTCTTCCTGCGCAGCCACGAGAACACGTCATTTGCCTGGGTCGACAACGGGTTCAGCCGCGCCAAGGACGCCCTCCAGATCATCGACAAGCGCACGCTGGAAGTCGTGCGTACGCTGCGGCCCTCGCCCGGGCAGATGGCCTCGCATGTCGAGTTCAGCCGCGATGGACGCCATGCCTTGGTAAGCATTGCCGAGCAGGACGGCGCCCTTGTCGTGCTCGACAGCGAAAGCTTCGCCGAGATCAAGCGCCTGCCGATGCGCAAGCCGTCCGGAAAGTACAACGTTCACAACAAGATATCCCGCTCCGAAGGCACCAGCCACTGATGCTCCGATTGACGATCGTCAAGGCTGCCCCCGCCCGCCTCGACTAGATGTCGGATGGGGTCGCTCAAGCCCTGTTCCAGCGGAGAGAGCTGTCTTTGCCGGTCCGATCGGTCCTCGTGTGCATCTGGATGCTGCTGGCCCTGGCGGGCGCCGCAACCGCGTCCGCGCGCGAAACCGTCTCGCCCGAGCTTCTGGCGGATGTTTTCCCGGGCGCGGCGCGGCTCGGCCCGATCGAGGGCAATCCGCCGGCGGCGACGGCGTACGATGCCGCACGGGCGATCGGATTTCTGTTCTTCAGCCACGACGTGATCGGGTCGATCGGGTTCTCGGGCAAACCGGTCGATATCGCGATCGGGCTGCGGCTGGACGGCACGATCGCCGGCGCGCGCCTGATCGAGCATCACGAGCCCATCCTCATCCTGGGCATCGGCGATCCGGTGCTGCACCGCTTCGTCGCCGCGCATCGCGGCATCGACATCCGCGCGCCTGTGACGGTCAGCCGCGCGGCGGCCCGCGACGGCGTTCCGGACGCGGTCAGCGGCGCCACCGTCTCGAGCCTGCTGATGCGCGAAGCTATCCTGCGCGCGTCGCGGGCGATCGCGCGCTCGCGCGGCATCGTCGTCCCCGCCGGCGCGCAAAGCGTGGTCGATCGTGATCGCTTCGAGCGGCGGGAATGGCCCGCGTTGCGGGCCGAGGGCGCCGTCGCGCAGATGCGGCTGATCGGCAGCGACGTGCTGCAGCGCCTGGAGCAGGGTGCGGGCGGGCCGGTATCGGTCACGGCGCCTCGGGACTCGCTGTTCATCGATCTCTATGCGGCCCTCGCGACGCCGGCGATGATCGGCCGCAACCTGTTGGGGGACCGGATCTATGCCGACCTCGTCTCGCCGCTCGGCGACGCCGACCACGCCGTCCTCCTCGCCGCGAACGGGCTCTACTCGTTCAAGGGCACCGGCTTCGCGCGCAGCGGAACCTTCGACCGCGTCCAGATCGTGCAGGCGGACCGGACCCTGCGGCTGCAGGCGTCGGGGCATCGCCGCATCGAGTCGCTCGCGCCGGGCATGCCTTCGTTCCGCGAGATCGGGCTCTTCGTCCTTCCGGCGGCAAGCGGGTTCGACGCGGCGGCGCCCTGGCGGGTCGAGCTTCTGGTCGAGGGCCAAAGGGACGACGGCCGCCCGCAATATGCGAACTTCGCTTTCGAATACCGCCTGCCGCCGGGCCTCCTGCGCCGAGCCGCCGCGGTGCCGGATGCGATCGACCCCTCGGCGCTGTGGCAGCAGGTCTGGCGCGATCGAGCGGTGCGGATTGCGATCCTCACGGCGGCGCTGGTGCTGCTCACCGTGCTGCTGTTCATGCAGGACCGGCTGGCGCATCACAGCCGCTTGTTCAGGCGGCTGCGGTTCGGCTTTCTCGTCTTCACCCTGGTCTGGTTGGGCTGGTACGCCGCGGCCCAGGTTTCGGTCGTCAACATCCTGACCTTCACCCAGGCCCTGCTGACCGGGTTCCGCTGGGACTTCTTCCTGCTCGATCCCCTCGTCTTCCTGTTGTGGACCTTCGTCGCCGTGGCGCTGCTGTTCTGGGGCCGGGGCGTGTTCTGCGGTTGGCTGTGTCCGTTCGGCGCGCTGCAGGAACTGCTGCATCGTCTTGGCCGTGCGTTGAAGATCAGGACGTTCCGTCCCAGCTTCGTGCTGCACGAGCGTCTCGCGGCCGTGAAATACGCCGTCTTCCTCCTGGTCTTCGCACTGTCGCTCAATCTAACCGACCTCGCGCTCGCCACCGTCGAGGTCGAGCCGTTCAAGACCGCGGTCGCACGCAGGTTCGACCGCCCCTGGCCCTTCGTCTTCTACGCCCTCGCGCTGCTTGCCGTCGGTCTCGTCGTCGAGCGCGCCTTCTGCCGATACCTGTGCCCGCTCGGCGCGGCGCTCGCGATCCCGGCACGGCTCCGGCTGTTCGAGTGGCTGAAGCGCAAGAAGCAATGCGGCGCCGAGTGCCAGGTCTGCGCCTCGCGCTGCCCGGTCCAGGCTATCCATCCCGACGGCCACATCAACCCCAACGAATGCATCCACTGCTTCAATTGCCAGATGCTCTACTACGACGCGACGACCTGCCCGCCGCTGAAGGCCCGGCGCGAGCGCCGCGAGGCGCGCTCCGCCGCGCTGGCGCAGCGCCAGGGCGCGCTGCAGGGGCCATGAGCTTCGCACCGCAAATAGCCCGGCGCCGCGCGCTCGCCATTCTCGGCGCCGCGGCCGGATTCCCGATGTGGCCGGCGGAAACCGGCGCGGTTCCGACATGGGACTGGAATGGCGATGCGCTGGGCGCAGCGGCGCACATCCGGCTCTGCCATCCGCGCGCCGATGCCGCTGAGGCCGCCGCCGCTACCTGTGTATCGGAGCTGCGCCGGCTCGAAGCCGTGTTCAGCCTGTATCGCAGCGATTCGGAGCTATGCCGGCTGAACCGGCAGGGCATCCTGCGCTCGCCCTCGCAGGACATGGTCCTGTTGATGGACGCCGCGCAACGCTGGGGCGAGCGAACCGCCGGCGCCTTCGATGCCACGGTGCAGCCCTTGTGGCAGCTCTACGCCGGGCACTTCCGTCGCCGCCCGGACGACCATGCGGGCCCTTCGCCGGCGGACCTGGACCGCGTCCGCGCCCTGGTCGATTACCGCGCCGTCGATGTCTCCAAGAGCGCCATCCGGTTCGTTAGGCCCGGAATGGCGATCACGTTGAACGGGATCGCCCAGGGCTACATCACGGACCGCATCGTGCAGATCCTGCGCAACGCCGGAATGGACAGCGCCCTCGTGTCGACGGGCGAGATCGCGGCGTTCGGCCGGCGCGGCGACGGTGGGCCGTGGCGGATCGCGCTCGATCACGGCTTCGGTGCCATCGGGCAAAGGCAGCTGCGCAACGAGGCGGTTGCGACCTCGTCCGGCGCGGCGACCCGATTCGATGCCGGCGGCCGGTTCCATCACTTGATATCGCCCCGGGACGGAAGGCCGGCATCCGCCGTCGCCGCCGTCAGCGTCGCGGCGCCCGGCGCCTGCGATGCCGATGCCCTTTCCACCGCCTTGTTCGTCACCCCGCCGGAGCGGATGGACACGCTGCTGCGCGCCCATCCGACGGCGAGCGCCGTCGTGCGGCTGGCCGATGGCCGCACGGTTTCCCTTCCCTCGGACCAAGGAGACTCCCGATGAGGTTTTCATTCGTGTCTGTCGCGGCTATCGCCCTGATCGCCGCTGCGCCCACGGCGATGGCAAGCGGACCGGAAGCCGGAGAAAAGGCCTTCAAGAAGCATTGCGCCGCCTGCCACACCGTCGATGCCGGCAAGAACCGCGTCGGCCCGAGCTTGCACGGCGTCGTCGGCCGCAAGGCGGGCCAGGTGCAGGGATTCAAGTACTCCGACGCCAACGCCAAATCGGGCGCTACCCTCGACGAGGCCTATCTCGACAAGTACCTGACGGACCCGAAGGGCACCATGCCGGGCAACAAGATGGTCTTCGCCGGCGTCAAGAACGAGCAGGAGCGCAAGGCCCTGATCGAGTTCCTGAAGGCTGCCAAGTGACGGCAGCCGGACGGCCCGCCTCGGGGTAGAGCGATGGAATCGCTCTACTTCCTGCTGGCGGCGGTCGTCCTCTATTTCCTGGCCGACCGCGTGCTGGACGCCGCCGAGCGCTACGCCGGACGGCGCTTTGCCTATCGCACGGTGATCTTCTTCGGCTTGCTGCTCGGCTTCACCCTCGCCGTCTTCTGGATCTTGCGGCGCATTCTTGGTGCCAGTTGACCATCGTCAAGGCGAGGGCCGAGCGACGCGCGGAAATATGGATCGTCTTTGATGGAGGCTTGCCATGTCAGATGCCGAACGCGCGGTGCCCGATCGCATCCCCTTCATGCAGCGCCTGCTCGACAACCCGTTCCTGCTGCTATTCATCGGCGTGACCGTGCCGACGGTGTTCTACATCCTGTGGGGAGTCATGGAACTCACCCAGATCCCCATCGCGAAGTGACCGGCATCAGCAGCGGAGACCCGAGGTAGAATCATGGCCATTCATCCGCCCAAGCAACTGATCTGGTGGAACGAGCCGGTAGAGCGAACCGAGCTGGTCTGGATCGCCATCGCGTTCCTGTGGGGCCTGGCGATGTTCGGCACCATGGTCGTATGGCACCTGTACGGAAAGCAGAACCTGTCGAACGAGGCGTACCGGATCACGCCCGACATGTTCCTCGCGCGCACCGAGGCCTTCGCCGAGAAGTACAAGGTGCGCGAGGACGGCAACTCCGGCATTCCCGTGGTCAAGCCGCCGCCGGGCGGCGACGCCTATCTGCTGGCGCGGCTGTGGCAGTGGTGGCCGATCCTGGAGCTCGAGAAGGGGCAGAGCTACCGCCTGCACATCTCCGCCCTGGACTGGCAGCACGGCTTCTCGCTGCAGCCGTCCAACATCAATCTCCAGATCCATCCTGGCTACGAGATGGTGCTGACGGTCGTGCCGGACCAGGCCGGCGAATTCACGATCGTCTGCAACGAGTTCTGCGGCATCGGCCATCACACGATGGTCGGCCGCATCCACGTCGTCGACAAGAAATAGCGCGGAGTGGCAAAGATGGACGCGCTTGCCCGTTTTCGCATCTGCCCCGACACCGGCCTGAAGGTCGATCTGCAGGCGCAGAACCTGATCAAGGCCAACGCCGTCGCCGCGGTGATCTTCCTGGCGGTGGGCGGCCTGTTCGGCCTCTTGGTGGCGCTGACGCGCTGGCCGGCGGTGCATCTGCTTCCAGCCGAGTGGTTCTACCTGGTGCTGACCGGGCACGGCGCGAACGTGCTGCTGTTCTGGATCATCTTCTTCGAGATGGCGATCCTCTACTTCGCGTCGGCGATCCTGCTCAACTCGCGCCTGGCGGCGCCGCGCTGGGCGTGGCTCGGCTTCGCGCTCATGGTCGTGGGCGCGGTGATGGCGAACGTCGCCGTGCTGCAGGGCGAATCGTCCGTGATGTTCACCTCCTACGTGCCGATGCAGGCGGCGCCGCACTTCTATCTCGGCCTGATCCTGTTCGCCGTCGGCGCGCT
>JAKLKW010000240.1 GCA_023150455.1 Alphaproteobacteria bacterium
GGCACGCCGCCTTCCTGGCTGATCGCGGTCCTCGTCGCCATGCCCGCGCTCGGCCTGGTCTCGGCGCTGTGGTCCGTGATCCCGGGCGAAACCGCGATGCGCGCGCTGAAGGTCGCGTTGCTGCTGGCCGCGGGCATGGCGATCACGTCGGCGGCCGCGAGCGCCGAGCGGCCGCCGCCGCGCCAGGTCGCCGCCGCGCTGCTGGCCGGGCTCGCCCTCGCGACGGTGCTGGCGCTGACCGACCATGCCGGGCTTCTGGAGTGGCGCGAGGACCTCGATCCCAGCTTCACGCCGCGGCGCGGGCTCTACAACCGCGGCGCCACCGTCATCCTGCTGCTGGCGTGGCTTGCCGTGCTGGCGCTGCTGCGCACCGGCCGCGCCGGCCTTGCCGCCGCGCTCTTTGTCGCCGCCGGCCTCCTGATCGTGCTGAAGCTGGGCAGCGGCGCGTCGATGGTGGTGTGGGTCTTGAGCGCCGCCGCGTTCGCCGCCTGGGTGCTGGCGCGCGGCCGCCTGCCCGCGGCGTTCGGCGCCGTCGTGGCGGCCGCGTGCTTCGCGGCGCCGCTGATCGTGGCCGCGCTGCCCACGCCGTCGACCACCGACCTCCACGGCCGATTCCTGCCGAGCTCGTGGAGCCACCGCCTCGTCATCTGGCAGTTCGCCGCCGAGCGCATCGCCGAGCGGCCGCTGTTCGGCTGGGGCCTGGATGCGTCGCGCCGCATGCCGGGCGGGCGCGAGGTGCTGCCCTGGCGCATGGACGCCGACCCCAACAATCCCGAGGGCTGGATGAGCACGGTGCAGCGCATGCCGCTGCATCCGCATTCGCTGTCGCTGCAGGTCTGGCTGGAGCTGGGGCTGGCGGGCGCCGCGATCCTGGCCGCGCTCCTCTACCTGCTGGTCACGCGCGCCGCCCGGGCCGGCGGCGCGATCCCGGCGCAGGCAGCCAATGTCGCGCTGGTGTTCGCGGCCATGGCCGTCTCCAACATCAGCTACGGCGCCTGGCAGTCCTGGTGGCTGTCGACGCTGTGGCTGATCGCCGCCGTCGCGGTGCTGCTGACCCCGAGCGCGCGCGCGGGCGCAAGCTCCTAGTCCGATGTCGCGCGGCCGCAGCTTCGTCTTCGCGTGCCTGTCGGCGACCATCGCCGCCTTCGCGCTGCTGCTGTTCGCCGAGGTCGTCCTGCGCTTCCTGCCCGTGTCCACGGGCATGCGCATGGTGCCGGTCACGGCCGCCGATCCCGTGTTCCACTTCACCCCGAACCGGGACTACGTGTTCTCGCGCGAATGGGACTTCATCCTGGTCAATCACGGGCGCGTCAACAACGCGGGCTGGGTCAACGACCAGGACTACCGCAAGGACGACAAGACGCCGCTCGTGGCCGTGGTCGGCGATTCCTACATCGAGGCGCTGATGGTGCCGTATCCCGACACGATGCAGGGCCGGCTCGCCAAGGCGCTCGACGGCAAGGCGCGCGTCTACAGCTTCGCCGCCTCGGGCGCGCCGCTGAGCCAGTACCTGGTCTGGGCGGAGCATGCGGTGCGCGAATACGGCGCGCAGTACCTGGTCATCAACGTCGTCGGCAACGACTTCGACGAGAGCCACGTCGACTATCGCCTGGGCCAGGGCTTCTGGATCTACGTGCCGGAGCCGGACGGCACGCTCAAGCTGCGGCTGATCGAGTTCCAGCCCGGCCTTCTGTGGCGCATCGCGAGCGAGAGCGCGCTGGCGCGCTACCTGATCCTCAACATGCGGCTGAGCCAGTACATGTTCGGCATCGAGACCCTGCGCGAGCTGCTGTTCGGCAAGCCCGCCTTCGCCGGGCTGCGCTACGCCGGCAACACCGCGGTCGACGTCGAGCCGCGCCGCGTCGAGGCGTCGCTCAAGGCGCTCGACGCCTTCTTTCGCGACCTGCCGCTGAAGACCGGGTTGCCGCCCGGGCGCATCGCCTTCGTGCTCGACGGGTTCCGCTATCCCGACCAGGCGGCGGAGGCGTCGCAGACGTTCTTCGCCCTGATGCGGCGCGAGCTCGCCGACCGCGCCAAGGCCCGGGGCTACGAGGTGATCGACCTCGAGCCCCTGTTCCACGCCGACTTCGCCGCCCATGGCAAGGCGTTCGAGCACCCGCGCGACGGCCACTGGAACGCGATCGGCCACGGCATCGCCGCCGAGGCCGTGCTCAAGTCGAAGATGATCGACCGCTTACGGTCAGCTCGTTAGATGGCCAAACCGAGTATGCACTCCCTAGCGCGCGGCACGTAATCGAACTTCCGCCTGCTCACCCGAAACGGTAATAATGGGATCGCGTCCCAGCCTTGGGACGGACGCTGGGGGATTGCCGTGAGACTTGCTGCTGTTGTGGCGGCCGCGTTGCTGGTGGCCGCCTCTGCCCTGCCCGTGCATGCCCAGGACCAGGCGGAACTCGCATTCTGGGAAACGGTTAAGAACAGCAAGGATCCGGCCGAGTTTCAGGCCTATATCGACGCCTATCCCAGCGGCAGGTTCGTGTCGCTGGCGCGGATCCGGATGAAGGCGCTGCAAGGCGGCGGCCAGGTCGCACCTGCGCCGGTGGCGCCGACGCTCAACCCGGCGGCGCCGATCACCGTCCAGCCCGTCGGCCCGGCCCGCCCTCCGGTCGGCCTCGGCCTACCGGCTGCGGGAGCGCCGCCCGTCGGTGGCATCGCGACCGATAGGCCCGTCTATGCGCCGTTCGAGCCGGTGGTGCTGAGTTGGAACGGCATCAGGGTGCCGTTTGGCGCGGTCGGCATCGGCGCGCCCGGCGAGACGCGGCTACAGCAGCAGACGACGGTCCAGTTCTCGACGAAGCCGAGCGGCTCTCAGGAATTCGACGGTTCCCTGCCCGGCAAGTACGAGGCCCGCCTCGTGGCGGGCGACAAGGTCGAGAGCCGCTTCGCCTTCGAGGTACGCGAGGCCACCGCCGACGCGGCCGCGAAGGGACAGTTCGCGCCGCGCATCACCGCGGCCAAGCCGGACTTCAAGCCGTTCGAGAGCATCGGCGTCACCTGGGCCGACATCCGTGCCCCGCACGGCTGGGTCGGCCTATACGAGGAAGGCGGCAGCAAAGCGATCGAGTCCAAGTCGCTCACATTCTTCAATCGCTGGGCGACGTCCGGCAACCAGGTGAACGGCAGCCTGTCGTTCCGCGGCCTGCTGCCCGGCAGGTACGAGGCGCGCATCCTGGCCGGCGAGTACGGCCGCGAGGTCGTGGTGGCGCGCGCGCCCGTGATCGTCTCTGATGACGCCGCGCCGCCCGGCACGCAGCAGGCCATGGCGGTCCCGCCAAGTGCCGCGCCAGCGGGACCCGCCCTGGTGGATGTGGCCAAGGCGACGGTAAGCACGATCGGCGGCGTGCTGCTGGTGGATCGCGCAAAGGCTTCGTCCGACACCGGTCTCCGCGAGCTGATGACCGAGATCGTCGGTCGCCGGTTCAACGCCGCCTGTGCTGCAGCCGAGATCTTCACCTGGCAGCTCGGGCCGCAGGATCAGCCGCGGCTCGAGCGTGTGACGGCAACGACCCACCAGGCCATGCGCGTTCGTGGCTATTCGCTGAAGAGGCTGGAGATGGACGACGCCAAGGACTGGCTCGCCTACGATGCTTCGCATGGCAACAAGCGGCATCCGGATGCCGAGTTGCTTGTGGCGTGGCATGTCGAGGAGAACGACTTGCACCTGATGCTTTGCCGCAAGGCGCCCCCCGATCAGGCGGGCGACCCGCCGATTCCGGTGAAGCCGCAATGATCCGGCACGTCCTCCCCCACGCCGCGACGTTGACGCTCGCCATCGGCATCCTGATCCCGGACCACCACGCCACCGCCTCGTCGAGCACGTCGCGCCTGCGCTTGGCGCCGACCGACGCCAAGCCGTCGGAGACGCCAGCCGTCAAACCCGCCGACCCCAAGCCTGGCGACGCGGCCGAACCGGCCACGCCGGCGCGCCGGCCGGTGGTAGTGAAGCCGACGGCCAAGACCTCCTCGCCGTTTACGCTGCGCGCACCCGATCCCCTGACCGCGGCCGCGCTGCCGGCCGAGCCGGCTGAAACCGCGCCGACGTCCCCGCGGCCGCTCGGTGACGGAACGCTGGCCGTGTCGGGTTTCTGGATAACGCAGGAGATGCTGCGCGACGAGGACGGCGCCAAGGCGAAGTACCGTGGCAAGCCGCTGCAGTTCCAGGGAGAGATCGACTACCGCCAGGTCGACGCCAACGGCGTGGCGCTCGGCTTTACCGTCAACATCCCGATGGTCGGCTATCGCAGGTTTGCGTGCCACAGCTACGAGCCGGACTCGGTCGCAGCGTCCCGCACCGTGCGCATCGGCCAGCGGGTAACGATGGCGGGCATCTACGACCCCGACTACTACAGCAAGATCAATCGCGACGATTTCCAAAAGGGTCTCGACGTTGCGCGCGACGGCGGTCAGGCTGGTCTCGCCGTGCTCGGCATCGGCACGACGCTCAACTTCAGCGACTGCCTGGTCCTGACCGGGCATCCCAACGGCGCGCTCGCCCGCGCGCTGATGGCGGCACGGGCGCAGGTCTCGGCCGCAAAGCCGGCGCAGTAGGCCGCAAGGTGCGGCAGATGCGGCCTTCGCGGCGGCTGCTTGCCCTTCTGATGTCCGGCTTCCTCGCCGTCGCGGATGGTGGACCGCTCGTCGTGCTGACGGCTCACGCGCAGGACGCGCGTGAGCAGGCTCGCCGGGAAGAAGCCAAGCGCGAGGAGGCCAAGCGCCAGGCGCGCATCGAGGAGCAGCGCCGGCAGCAGCGCGTGCTGGGTCAGCGTGCCGAAGAAAACCGCCGCCGCCAGCGCGCCGAGGAGGCGCGTCGCGAGGCCTTCCGCCGCATCATCCGCGAGGACACGAAGCGGCTCGAGCGCAAGCGGCAAGAAGAGAAGGAGCAGTCCAAGCGCGACGCCGCCAAGGCCGAGGCCCGCCGCGCCGCGGTCCGCGACGAGGAGCGCCGCCAGCAGCAGCGGCGCGAGGCATCGATCCAGGCGCAGCGCCGCCAGGAGGCGCTGACACGGCAGCGGCGCGATGCCCAGCGCCAGGAGGAACGGCACCAGGAGGCGCGCCGGCAAAGCGCGCGCGACGAGGAGCGCCGTCAGGCGGCCAGACAGCAGCAACGCCGCGACGACGAGCGCCGCGAGGCGGCGCGGGCACAGCAGCGGCGCGACGAGGCGCATTTGCAGGCGATTCGTCTGCAGGCCCGGCACGACGAGCAGCGCCGCGAAGCGCTTCGCGAGGCGCAACGCGCCGCCGATCGCCAGGCGGCGCGACGCCTCGAGGATATGCGCGCCAACCAGCGCCGCGCCGAGGCGCGGGCACAAGCGCAGCGCGACGAACGTCGGCGCGAGGAAGCGCGCCGCCAGACCAATCTTGCCGCGGCCCGCGTGGCAGAGCGGCGCGACTTCGAGCGCCGCCGTGCGGCGCTGGTGGCAGTGGCCCAGAGCAACAACGCACGCATCGAGCGCGAGCGCCAGCGCCGCGCCGAAGCGCGCCGCTGGGAGCTATACCAAGACTACTATCATGGACGAACGCGCGTGGCGCCGAGCGGCGCCGGATCGTCGCGCGCCGAGGAAGAGCGCCGCGCCGCCGAACGAGCGGCATTGCGTCAGCAAGCGGAAAAGCACCAGGCATGGCAGCAGACGCAGCGTCAGGCGGCCGCCAAGGCCGCGGCGCTGCAGGCGCAGTACAAGCTGAACGAGCGCCAGCGGCAAATGGTCGAGGCGCAGCTCCGCGCCAACGCGGTGCAGTTGGAGGCCAAGCGGCAGCAGCAGCAGGCTGAGCTGCGCCGCGAGGTGCAGCGCCGGGCCGCGGCGGCCGAGCAGCGGCGCCGCGAGGCCGAGGCGGCACGCTATCGCGATACCTATGTTCGAGCGCGGGCGTCGGCGCCGCGGCCGCAAGCTCGCTACGTCGCCGCAGCGCCGCGTACCGAGGTCCGGTACCGCTATCGCTGAGCCTCGTGGAAGAACCGCATGATCCGAATTGCGACCGCCCTGCTGCTGATTGCCCTCGCCGCCGTCACCACCGCGCGC
>JAKLKW010000241.1 GCA_023150455.1 Alphaproteobacteria bacterium
GGTGCAGATCGACGTCATCGACTGGACCCGCGGCCAGGGCGTGACGGTGATCGACGCCGAGACGGTGCATGTCGACGGGCCCGCTGCGATCGCCCGGCGCGTCGCCGCGGTCGTCGGCGACGCGCCCTGCTACCTGAGCTTCGACATCGACGCGCTCGACCCCGCCTTCGCGCCGGGCACCGGCACGCCGGAGATCGGCGGGCTCGCGACCTGGCAGGCGCAGGCGGTGATTCGCCGTCTGGGCGCGCTCGACTTCGTCGGCATGGATGTGGTCGAGGTCTCGCCGCCCTACGACACGGCCGAGATCACCGCGCTCGCCGCGGCGACGATGGCATGGGAATACGCAGCCATCGCGCTTTCCCGAAGACGTTGAGAAAGCGTCAACGCGGCGCGAAACTTTTTTGTTACAAGCCGCAGAATTTTCTTGCGCGCCCGCGAGATATGCATATATGTGCGGATCAGACGCAAATCGCACGTGCCCCAGGCCTTCCGAGGGTCAAGCAACGACGTAACGCGTCCTGTCGGGTCGAGCCGGTCGCCAGTGGGCCGGTGTCCTTATGGGAGGTGGATATGGTTGCTGAGCGGCGCGAGGCCCCAGCCCTCCATCGCGGTATTCGGTAAGCGCGGCTTGCGCGGCATCTGACGCGCCGCGCGGTTCCCTGCTGTCCTGACCCTTGCGATCGGCAAGCGCCCCCGGTGCTTGCCGCCGGAGAGACACGTCCCATGGCCCGACACCGTTTAGCCGTCGCCCCGTTGCGGCGACGATTGGACATCGAAGCGCCTTATCCCGCGTCGCCCGTCGATCTGCCGGCGCCCGACCTGCCGGCCGTCGACGCTTTCGTCGCCGCCGAGCGCCCGACCGAGCCGCTGCACTGCCTGCGCCCGCGCCTGATCCAGGCAACCGCCCGCCGCTTCCTCGCCGCCTTCCCGGGCGAGGTCATGTACGCCGTCAAGTGCAACCCGGAGCCGCGCGTGCTGCGCGCCCTGTGGGCGGGCGGCGTGCGCCAGTTCGACTGCGCCTCGCCGGCCGAGGTGGCGCTGGTGCGGCAGATGTTCGGGGCATCGGCCGAGATCCGCTACATGCACCCGGTCAAGGCGCGGCCGGCGATCCGCGACGCCTTCCGCCTGCACCACGTGCGCGACTTCGCGCTCGACAGCACCGAGGAGCTCGCCAAGATCCGCGACGAGGCGCGCCACGAGCGCCGCCCGACGCGCGGCGGCATCGGCCTGCACGTGCGCCTGGCCCTGCCCAAGGGCGACGCCTTCTACGATCTCTCCGGCAAGTTCGGCGCGCCGGCCGAGCTGGCGGCATCGCTGCTGGCCGAGGCGCGGCCGCATGCCGAGCGGCTGGGCCTCTGCTTCCATGTCGGCTCGCAGACCATGGAGCCCGCCGCCTATCGCAACGCGCTGGACCTGGCGAAGACCGTCATCGAGCGGTCCCGGGTCGCGGTCGACGTGATCGATGTCGGCGGCGGCTTCCCGGTCGCCTATCCGGGCCTGACCCCTCCGCCGCTCGAGGCCTATGTCGCCGCCATCGCCGACGGCGTGGCCGCGCTCGGCCGCCCCGGCATCCGGCTGTGGGCCGAGCCGGGGCGCGCGCTGGTGGCGCCGGGCGTCTCGGTCGTGGTCCAGGTGCAGTTGCGCCGCGGCGACGCGCTCTATGTCAACGACGGCATCTACGGCAGCCTGTCGGACGCCGGCGCACCCGGCTTCAAGTTCCCGGCGCGGCTGCTGCGCCCGGACGGCGCGTCGGGGACGGCGAAGGCATTCGCCCTGTTCGGCCCGACCTGCGACTCGGTCGACCGCATGCAGGGCCCGTTCCTGCTGCCGGACGACGTGCGCGAAGGCGACTATATCGAGATCGGCCAGCTCGGCGCCTATGGCGGGGCGCTGCGCACCAGCTTCAACGGCTTCGACCGCGCCCAGCTGGTCGAGGTCGGCGACCGGCCGCTGATCGCCACGCCCGGCTATCCGGAAGAGTGATCCCGGACCGCAACAACCAAGAACGCCGCGCGCCGCAAAGCGCGCGGCGCGGCGGCGCGCGGCGCCCCGCGACAGGAGCATTGAGGAGATTCCGATGAAGCATTGTGCGTATTCCGGCCGCCTCGTCATGATCGGCTTCGGCAGCATCGGCCAGGGCGTGCTGCCGCTCTTGCTGCGCCACGTCGACATGCGGCGCGAGCAGATCACCGTCGTCACCGCCGAGGAGCGCGGCCGCGAGATCGCCGAGGAATACGGCGTCGCCTTCATCGAGAACGCGCTGACGCGCGATAACTACCGCCAGGTGCTCGAGCCGCTGCTCGGCAAGGGCGACTTCCTGCTCAACCTGTCGGTCGACGTCTCCTCGGTCGCGTTGATCCGCCTCGCCCACGAGAAGGGCGCGCTCTACCTCGACACCTGCGTCGAGCCCTGGGCCGGCGGCTACACCGATCCGCGCCTCACCCCGTCGCAGCGGTCGAACTACGCGCTGCGCGAGAGCGCGCTGGCGCTCAAGCCCGAGCTCGAGGGCGGCCCGACCGCGGTGATCGCGCACGGCGCCAACCCGGGGCTGGTGTCGCACTTCGTCAAGGAGGCGCTGCTCAACATCGCCGGCGACACCGGCCGGCCGGTGAAGGCGCCGAAGGACCGCCAGGGCTGGGGCGCGCTCGCCAACGACCTCGGCGTCAAGGTGATCCACATCGCCGAGCGCGACACCCAGGTGGCCGACACGCCCAAGGCGCCGGGCGAGTTCGTCAACACCTGGTCGGTCGACGGCTTCGTCAGCGAGGGCAGCCAGCCGTCCGAGCTCGGCTGGGGCACGCATGAGAAGCACTTCCCGCAGGACGCGGCGCGCCACGACTTCGGCTGCGACTCGGCGATCTACCTGCAGCGCCCGGGCGCGTCGACGCGCGTGCGCACCTGGACGCCGCTCGAGGGGCCGTTCCACGGCTTCCTGGTGACCCACAACGAGTCGATCTCGATCGCCGACTACTTCACGCTGAAGCAGGGCGGCACGGTGCACTACCGGCCGACCGTGCACTACGCCTATCACCCCTGCGACGACGCGGTGCTGTCGCTGCACGAGCTGGCCGGCAAGAACTGGCGGCTGCAGTCGCAGAAGCGGCTGATCGTCAACGAGATCGTCAAGGGCGTCGACGAGCTGGGCGTCCTGCTGATGGGCCACAAGAAGGGCGTCTACTGGTACGGCTCGCGCCTCGGCATCGACGAGGCGCGCAAGCTGGTGCCGTTCAACAACGCGACCAGCCTGCAGGTGACCGCCGGCGTGCTCGCCGGCGTGATCTGGGCGATCGAGAACCCGCGGGCCGGCGTGATCGAGGCCGACCACATGGACCACCAGCGCATCATGGAGATCAGCCGGCCCTATCTCGGCGAGGTGGTCGGCGTCTACTCCGACTGGAACCCGCTGCAGAACCGCGGCGTCCTGTTCTCCGAGCCGCTCGACGAGAGCTGCCCCTGGCAGTTCAAGAACTTCCGCGTCGCCTGACGTCCGAGGGGAAGGAATTCAGACACGATGGCAACCAAGAAGATCGCCCGTTTCCTGGCGGAGCGCCGCCTGCCGACGCCGTTCCTGGTCGTGGACCTGGACGTGGTCGCGGACAACTACAAGAAGCTGCGCAACGCCGTGCCGCGGGCGCTGGTCTACTACGCCGTCAAGGCCAACCCGGCGCCGGAGATCCTGAAGCTGCTGGCCAAGCTCGGCTCGTCCTTCGACACCGCCTCGGTCAACGAGATCGACATGGTGCTCGAGGCGGGCGCCGCGGCCGACCGCATCTCCTACGGCAACACGATCAAGAAGGAGAGCGACATCGCCGCGGCCCATGCCAAGGGCGTGACGCTCTACGCCTTCGACAGCGAGGCGGAGCTCGGCAAGATCAGCCGCGCCGCGCCGAGCAGCCGCGTGTTCTGCCGCATCCTGACCTCGGGCGCCGGCGCCGACTGGCCCTTGAGCCGCAAGTTCGGCTGCGAGGCGGCGATGGCCAAGCGCCTCCTGCTGCAGGCGGCCGACCGCGGCGTGGTGCCGCACGGCGTGTCGTTCCATGTCGGCTCGCAGCAGCGCGATCCCAACCAGTGGGATTCCGCCGTGGCCGAGGCCGCCGAGATGTTCCGCGAGCTGGAGGCGCGCGGCGTGAACCTGACCATGCTCAACATCGGCGGCGGCTTCCCGACCAAGTACCGCAAGAGCATCCCGGCCATGAACGAGTACGGCCACGCGATCGAGGAGTCGCTGCAGCGCCACTTCGGCAACCGCATCCCCGACATCATCGTCGAGCCCGGCCGCCAGATGGTCGGCGACGCCGGCGTGATCCAGACCGAGGTGGTGCTGATCGCGAACAAGGCCGACAACGACAGCCGGCGCTGGGTCTATCTCGACATCGGCAAGTTCGGCGGCCTGGCCGAGACCATGGACGAGGCGATCCAGTACCCGATCGCGAGCGACCGCAAGGGCAAGTCCGAGCGGGTGATCCTGGCGGGGCCGACCTGCGATTCCGCCGACATCCTCTACGAGAAGGCCGACTACCGCCTGCCGGCCGACCTCGCCATCGGCGACCGCCTCGAGATCCGCGCGGCGGGCGCCTACACCACGACCTACGCTTCGGTCGCCTTCAACGGGTTCGAGCCGATCAAGACGTACTGCGTGTGAAGCGGGCTGCCACCGGGTTCGAGAGCCGCTCCTTCCCTCCCTTCTCCTCGCCCTGAACCTGTCGAAGGGCGGTGACTCGATGCCTCGGGCAATACGCCGGCGAATGGCCGGTCGTACCCAGCCGGCATCCTTCGACAAGCTCGCGATGAGCGGGAGAAGCAGGGCGAGACGGCTGCTCTTTCGACATAGGACCTGCGTGAAATCCCCGGCCCCTGCTGCGTTGCACCACGGCGCGTCGAAGCCGTAATCTGCGCCCTTCCGCGTGCGGGAGAGCGTTGCAGTGCAAGACGACATGACCCATTGGAGCCTGGCCAAGTTCGGGATCGGCCAGGCCGTGCCGCGTGGCGAGGATCCCGTGCTGCTGCGCGGCCAGGGTCGGTTCACCGACGACGTCAACATGCCGGGCCAGGCCTATGCCCATATCGTGCGCAGCCCTTACGCGCACGGGACCCTGCGCGGCATCGACACGGCGGCGGCGCGGGCCATGCCGGGCGTGCTCGGCGTCTTTACCGGCGCGGACCTGAAGAAGGCCAGCTTCGGCAACATCAAGCCGGGGGTCAATTTCCCCAACCGCGACGGCTCGCCCATGATCGTGCCGCCCCGGCCGGCGCTCACGATGGACAAGGTCAGGTATGTCGGCGACCCGGTCGCCTTCGTCGTCGCCGACACGCCGCTGCAGGCCAAGGACGCGGCCGAGGCGGTGGTGGTCGAGGTCGACCCGCTGCCGGCGGTGACCTCGGCGCGCGAGGCCGCCCAGCCCGGCGCGCCGCAACTGCACGACGGCGCGCCCGGCAACGTCGTGCTCGACTGGTACTACGGCGACCCGGACAAGGTCGCCGACGCGTTCAAGCGCGCCGCGCATGTCACGCGGCTCGAGATCGTCAACAACCGCCTGGTGGCGAGCCCGATCGAGCCGCGCAGCGCGATCGCCGCCTACGATCCCGGGGACGAGCGCTGGACGCTGCAGACCTGCAGCCAGGGCGTCATGGCGATGCGCAACAACATCGCCAACGACATCCTGGGCGTGAAGCCGGAGAAGGTGCGCATCCTCACCGGCAATGTCGGCGGCTCGTTCGGCATGAAGTCGGCGGTCTACCCGGAATATCCCTGCATCCTGTTCGCCGCCAGGGCGCTCGGCCGGCCGGTCAAGTGGACGGACGAGCGCTCGGGCAGCTTCGTCTCCGACCAGCACGGCCGCGACCACCAGGTCACGGGCGAGCTGGCGCTCGACAAGGACGGGCGCTTCCTCGCCACGCGCATCACCGGCTACGCCAACATGGGCGCCTATCTCGGCAATTTCGGCCTGCTGATCGGCACGCT
>JAKLKW010000242.1 GCA_023150455.1 Alphaproteobacteria bacterium
CTCCGGGGAGCGGGTTCTTTCGGGCGGTCAGGCGCTTACAGGGCCTTTTCCAGCTCGGGGACGATCTCGAACAGGTCGCCCACCAGGCCGTAGTCGGCGACCTGGAAGATCGGCGCCTCCTCGTCCTTGTTGATGGCGACGATCACCTTGCTGTCCTTCATGCCCGCCAGGTGCTGGATGGCGCCGGAGATGCCGACCGCGACATAGAGGTCGGGTGCCACGATCTTGCCGGTCTGCCCGACCTGGTAGTCGTTCGGCACGAAGCCGGCGTCGACCGCGGCGCGCGAGGCGCCGACCGCGGCGCCGAGCTTGTCGGCGACCGGCTCGATATAGGTCTTGAAGTTCTCGCCGTTCTGCATGCCGCGCCCGCCGGAGACGACGATCCGGGCGGACGTCAATTCCGGGCGCTCGGAGCGGCTGAGCTCCTGGCCGACGAACTTCGACAGGCCCTGGTCGCCCGCCGCCGGCAGGCTCTCGACCGGGGCGGCGCCGCCCTCGGAAGGCGCCGCCTCGAAGGCGGTGGCGCGCACGGTGATGACCTTCACCTTGTCGGCCGACTGCACCGTCGCCAGCGCGTTGCCGGCGTAGATCGGGCGCACGAACGTGTCGGGCGCCTTGACGGCGATGATGTCGGAGATCTGCTGCACGTCGAGCAGCGCCGCCACGCGCGGCATCAGGTTCTTGCCGTTCGAGGTCGCGGGCGCCAGCACGTGGCCGTGCTTGGCCGCCTCGCGCACGACGAGCGGCGCCGTGTTCTCGGCCAGCAGGTTGGCATAGGCCGGGTCGTCGACCGCTTGCACCTTGGCGACGCCCCTGACCCTGGCGGCGGCCTTGGCCGCGTCGGCGCAACCGTGACCGGCGACCAGCACCACGACCTCGCCGCCGATCGCCGCAGCGGCGGTGACCGCGTTCAATGTCGCGGCCTTGAGCGCCTTGTTGTCGTGATCGGCGACGACCAGCACGCCCATGTTCAGATCACCTTCGCTTCGTTGCGCAGCTTGTCGACCAGCTCGGCGACCGACTTCACCTTCTGGCCGGCCTGGCGCTTCGCCGGCTCCTCGACCTTGACGAGCTTCAGCCGCGGCGCCGGGTCGACGCCGAGCGCGTCGGGCGTCAGCGCCTCGATCGGCTTCTTCTTCGCCTTCATGATGTTGGGCAGCGACGCGTAGCGCGGCTCGTTGAGGCGCAGGTCGGTCGTGACCACCGCCGGCAGCTTCAGCGCCACCGACTCGAGCCCGCCGTCGACCTCGCGCGTCACCGCCAGGTCGCCGGCGTTGACCGCCACCTTCGATGCGAAGGTGCCCTGCGACCAGCCGAGCAGCGCCGCCAGCATCTGGCCGGTCTGGTTGCAGTCGTCGTCGATCGCCTGCTTGCCCAGGATGACGAGCCCGGGATTCTCCTTCTTCACCACTGCGGCCAGCAGCTTGGCGACGGCCAGCGGCTGCAGCTCGACATCGGTCAGGACATGGATGCCGCGGTCGGCGCCCATGGCGAGCGCGGTGCGAATCGTCTCCTGGCAGGCCTGCACGCCGAGCGAGACGGCCACGACTTCGGTGGCCGCGCCCTTCTCCTTGAGGCGCAGGGCCTCCTCCACGCCGATCTCGTCGAAGGGATTCATCGACATCTTGACGTTGGCCGTCTCGACGCCGGAGCCATCGGGCTTCACGCGGACCTTGACGTTGAAGTCGATGACGCGCTTGACCGCGACCAGAACCTTCATCAGACCTCTTTTGCCCCCGAACGCGGCCGGTCGACCCCAACTCTCCACGCCGGGCCGATCGGCTGGATTTTATTGGTATTTTCCACTTCCCGTCCGGCCGTCGTTCAACGCGGCCGGTTATGGTGCGCTGCACCATAGGCATGTGAACAATCGGTGTCAACTTGGGGCGAGGCGCAATTGCCTATTTCGCGGGCGCCCGGTCCCGCCGGAGGTTCAGCGATTGGCGCCGGGAACCCACAGCACGTCGCGCTTGCCGCGTGCATTGCAGTGTCGCGCCAAAACAAACAGCAGATCGCTGAGGCGATTGACGTATTTCAGGGCGGCGGGATTAACCTTTTCACGCGCCGTCAGGGCGGCGATCGCGCGCTCGGCCCGCCGCGTCACCGTGCGGGCGAGATGCAGGTGCGACGAGGCCGGCGTGCCGCCGGGGAGGACGAAGGAGTCGAGCGGCCTGAGGCCGGCATTGACCTGGTCGATCGCCCGCTCGAGCCAGGCGACCTGCGCCTCGGTGACGCGCAGCGCGCCCTTGCCGCGGCGGCCGGCCTCCGGCGTGCAGAGATCGGCGCCGAGGTCGAACAGGTCGTTCTGGATGCGCATGAGCAGCGCGTCGGTCTTGCGGTCGCGCTTGAGCGCGAGCCGCGCGAGGCCGATCGCCGCGTTGGCCTCGTCGACGCTGCCATAGGCGGCGACGCGCCGGTCGTGCTTGTCGACCATGGTGCCGTCGCCGAGCGCGGTGCGCCCGCGATCGCCGACCCGCGTGTAGATGCGCGTCAGGCGGACCATGCGCCGCCCCGCCGGACCATCGTCACGCGTGCTTCCACAACAGCAGCAGCAGGGCGAAGATCGCCAGCGCCGCCGCCTGCATCACCACGCGCATGCGCATGAGGCGATTCGAGCGGCGCGGATCGCCGCCGCGGAGCATGCCGACGACGCCGGCGAGCAGCACGGCCACGACCGCGATCATCGCGAGCACGAGCAGGACGGTGAGGAAGCCCTTCATGGGCCGAGACTAGCGCGTCGCGCCGCCGAGCACTACCGCTCGACCACGGCGAGATCCGGGCGTTCGGCCGCCGCTTCCGCGAGCAGGCCGCAGAGGCGCCGCCAGAACCCCCGCATCGCTTGCGGCGCGGCCGCGCGATTGGCGACGACGATCTCGACCGGGCCCGGCACGTCCGTCGTCAGCGAGTCCCACAGCGCGTCGAGGTTGCGTCCGAAATGCGCCGGCAGGCGGAGCTGCCCGGCCAGCGCGTCGTAGGCCGCGTCCTCCGTCTTCAGGACGGCGACGTCGAGCACGCAGCGCCGGGTCATCGCGGCACCCGGTGGAAGCTGCGATAGTGGTCGGTCGTCACGAAGAACAGCCCGTCGTTGGAGAACACCAGCCGATTGGCCTCGCGCCTGCCGCAGGCGTAGTCGAGATCGGCCTCGTAGTAGCGCCGCCCGGGCGCCTTGGGCAGCCTACCCTCGCGGTTGGAGAAGACGTCGCCGCCGATGGCGCGGCCGGGCGCCAACCGGCACAGGTCGACGCCGGGGCGCCAGCCGAGCCGCGCCGCCTCGTCCTTGCGCAGGTACCTGAGCGGCAGGCGCCCCGTCGTCTCGAGCGACAGCACGGTGGCCGCGAAGCCGTCGGTGTCCCTGAGGCCGACCCGGCGGCCGAAGTCGCGCAGCGACGCGTCGTCGAAACCGTGCCCGGGCAGCGGCAGCACCACGACAACGAGCGCGAGCAGCAGCGCCAGGGCGCCGCGGCGACCGGCCGGCAGCGCACTCATGCCACCAGCCCGGCACGGCGCGCGATCGCGCAGGCGCCGCGGGCGGCCGCATCGGCGGGTGCGATGCGCGCCGTGATGCCGCCCGCGCCGAGGGCCGCCGCGTAGGACCGTGCCAGGGCCGGCGCGCCGATCACGGCGACCTCGGCCGGCGGTCGGCCGAGCCAGGCGCGCGCCTCGGCGATCTCGGCGCCGATCAGAAGGCCGCTCAGGTAGGAATGCAGCGCGTGCCCCGGCACGCGCTCGAACAGGCCGAGCGTGCGCGCGCCGAACAGCCGGTGCAGCAGCCCGCCGCGGCCGGCGGCGTCGCGGCCGCCATGCGCCACGCCGCGCGCGAAGCCGTCTTCGTCGTGGCCGGTGCCGGTCATCAGCCGGCCGAGGATCGTGTGGCCGCTCATCGCGGCGAAGGCTTCCCCGGTCATGAAGGTGGCGAAGCGCGTGATGCGACCGCCCTCGACCAGCACCCACTTGCTGTGCGTGCCCGGCAGCACGGCGACGCCGTCGGCCGCGTCGAGGCCGAAGATCTGCGTCTCCTCGCCGCGCATCACGTCGGGGACCCCGTCGCCGTCGACGACGCTCACGCCCGGAACGATGCGGAACTCGGCGCCGGCGTCGACCTCGAGCAGCGCGCCGGCCAGCGCGTCGATCCCGGCGGGGCAGGCGACATAGGCGGCCTCGCGCCAGCCCTGCCGGCTGCCGATCATGCCGCTGGCGAGCGCCGGCAGGCCGGGATGCGCCGCGAGCCAGGGTCCGACGCAATCGCGGAAGGCGCGCGCGAAATCGCCCTGCGGCACGTTGAGGATGCCGAGCGGGCGCTCGATCCGGTTGGTCACGGCGCCGTCGCGCGCCACGAGATAGGCGCGCAGCGACGTCGTGCCCCAGTCGAGCGCGACGAGGGCGGGTTGCGTGCTCATGGATTGCGGCGCGCCATGGCCCGGATATCACGCGATCGATGCGGCGCGCGCAAGCGGGCGGTGGGCGCAGCGGATGCCCGAATCCGCCGGGGCATGTCCGCAAGCGACGCGGGATGTGCAATCAGTTATTGAATTGACCGAAATCAAATACAGTTCCGAAAAATCGGGCCCCGTCCGGTAACTGCCAAAATGATGTGCGATTTATGCTTCGGTCTAACCCGACGTTAAGGAACTTCGGTCAATCCTCGCACGCACGGCGCGACCGGCGACGCAGGCCCTGTGGCCATGGCGCCCGACGGCGAGCCGACTGGACAGGAGAACCTTGACGCGGAGGGTATTGGACCAATGCGCGGAATTCTCGCCAAGCTCACCATCAAGACCCGGCTGTTCGTTCTGCTCGGCGCGCTGGCGCTGGTCGTTGCGGTCGTCGCGGGCGCCGGCTTCTACATCGCGAGCACCGGACGCGCGGCGCTGACCACGATCATCGACGATCGCGTCAAGCCGCTGCGCGAGCTGAAGATCGTCTCCGACATGTACGCGGTGAACATCGTCGACACGGCGCACAAGCTGCGCAGCGGCGCGCTGTCGCCGGCCGACGCGGTGAAGTCGGTGCGCGAGGCCCGCTCGAAGATCGCCGAGGAATGGAAGGCCTACGCGGCGACGAAGATGGCGGGCGAAGAGGAGCGCCTGGCGAAGGCCACGGCGGCGCCGATGGAAGCCGCGGACAAGGCCGCGGACAAGCTCATCGCCCTTGCGACCGGCAACGACCGCGCGGGCCTGGACGCGTTCGCCGAGAAGGAGCTGTATCCGGCGATCGACCCGGTCACCGAGATCATCGGCAAGCTGGTCGACCTCCAGATCGAGGAAGCGCTCAAGGAGGCCGCGATCGCCGAAGCCGCGGCGAGCCGCCTGACCTATGTCATGTTCGGCCTCGTGGCATTCGCCCTGATGGTCGTGCTGGCCTCGGTCCTGGTCGTCACCGGCACCGTCACGGCGCCGATCATCGGCATGGTCGCGGCGATGCAGAAGCTGGCGGCCAAGGATTGGTCGGTCGCGGTACCCGGCCTCGGCAACAGCGACGAGATCGGGCTGATGGCGAAGGCGGTGCAGGTGTTCAAGGACGGCGGCATCGAGAACGAGCGGCTGCAGAAGGAGGCGGAGGAGGCCCGCCGCCGCCAGGAGGAGCAGGAGGCGGAGAAGCGCCGCCTGGCCGACGAGAACGCGCGCGAGACCGAGCGCAAGCTGAAGGAGCTGGAGGAGCGCATGCGGCGTACGGCCGAGGAGCAGAAGGCCGCCGAGGCGAAGATGCGCGCCGAGGCCGAGAAGCAGCGCAAGGCGGAGATGGCGGCGCTGGCCGACGGGTTCGAGGCGACGGTCAGGGGCGTGGTCGAGACGGTGTCGTCCTCGGCCTCGGAGATGCAGTCCTCGTCGACCTCGATGTCGGCCACGGCGGAGGAGACCAGCCGGCAGGCGACCGCGGTGGCGGCGGCGTCCGAGCAGGCCTCGTCCAACGTGCAGAAGCCGCCAGGTGGCCTCGTCGGCGAAGATGGCGAGAGAGGCCGTGGAGCAGGCGCGCTCCACCGGCACCACGGTCGACGGCCTGGCGCAGGCGGCGCAGAAGATCGGCGACGTGGTGAAGCTGATCACCGACATCGCCAGCCAGACCAACCTGCTGGCGCTCAACGCCACGATCGAGGCGGCGCGCGCGGGCGAGGCGGGCAAGGGCTTCGCGGTCGTGGCGTCGGAGGTCAAGTCGCTGGCGACGCAGACGGCCAAGGCGACCGAGGAGATCGCGCGTCAGATCGAAGCGGTGCAGTCGAAGACCGGCGAGGCGGTCGGCGCCATCCAGTCGATCGGCAAGACGATCGAGCAGGTCAACGACATCGCGGCCACGATCGCCTCGGCGGTCGAGGAGCAGGGTGCGGCGACGCAGGAGATCAGCCGCAACGTGCAGCAGGCCGCTGCCGGCACTCAGGAAGTGAACAAGAACATCGCCTCGGTGACCCAGGCCTCGGGCGAGGTCGGCGCGGCGGCGACGCAGATGAACGGCGCCTCGTCGGAGCTGGCCAAGCAGGCCGAGACGCTGCGCGCCGAGGTCGACAAGTTCATCGCCAGCGTCAGGGCGGCCTGA
>JAKLKW010000243.1 GCA_023150455.1 Alphaproteobacteria bacterium
AGGGAAAACGTCACCATCAGGCCGTCATCGCACTCGCGCGCCGACGCATCAATGTCCTCTGGGCCATGCTCAACAACCGACAGACCTTCCAGACAAACTTCAAACTCGCCGCTTGACTGACGCATTAGGCTGCCTCCGCGCCGGCGAGCCGGCCGAGATGGTGGTCGGCGTCGCCGCAGGCGAGGTCGATCATGGTCAGGCGCTTGAAGTAGTGGCCGACCTTGTATTCCATCGTCATCCCCACGCCGCCCTTGAAGCTGGACCGCCTGCCGGCCGACGAAGCGCGCCGAGCGGCCGGTCTGCACCTTGGCCGCGGCGACGTTGCGGCCGCGCTCCGCCGCATCGTCGCCCATGACCGACATGGTCGCAAGCAGGGCCGTGGCGGGCGCGGTCGGGGCCGGCGATGGGTGGCGCGGCAGGCCGCATCCGCCGGCAAGCCGCGCCAGGGTCGAAATCCGGACGGCCCGGGGCTAGGATCGGCGCCTTGGAGGCGCCGGGCCCCGGCCTTTCGCGGCGCCTCCGACCGGGAGGCGAGCCGCGCATGGCAGGCCAAGGCAAGGGCGACCGCATCGAGGCCACGCTGATCCCGGGCGACGGGATCGGCCCGGAGATCGTCGACGCGGCGCGCATCGTGCTGGACGCGCTGGGCGCGCCCTTCGCATGGGACCTGCGCCAGGCCGGCCTGGCGGCGGCCAGGGAGGCGGGCGACCCGCTGCCGGCGGCGACGCTCGAGAGCATCCGGCGCACGGGGCTCGCGCTGAAAGGCCCGCTCACCACGCCGGTCGGCGGCGGGTTCCGCTCGGTCAACGTGCGCCTGCGCGAGGCGTTCGGCCTCTACGCCAACCTGCGGCCGGTGCGCACCATCATCCCGGGCCAGCGCTACGACCACATCGACCTCGTGCTGGTGCGCGAGAACCTCGAGGGGCTCTATGTCGGCTTCGAGCACTACGTTCCGGTCGGCGACGATCCGCACGCCGTCGCCATCGCCTCGGGCGTGAACACGCGGGCCGGCGCACAGCGCATCATCCACTACGCCTTCGACTATGCCGTGCGCCACGGCCGCAGGAAGGTGACGGTCGTGCACAAGGCCAACGTGCTGAAGGCGCTGACCGGCGTCTTCCTCGAGGCCGGCCGCGCGATCGCCAAGCAGTACGCAGGACGGGTGCAGATGGACGAGCGCATCGTCGACGCCTGCGCCATGCAACTCGTGCTCGATCCCTGGCAGTTCGACGTGATCGTCACCACCAACCTGTTCGGCGACATCCTGTCGGACGAGATGGCGGGGCTGGTCGGCGGGCTCGGCCTCGCCCCCGGCGCCAATATCGGCGACAAGGCCGCCATCTTCGAGGCCGTGCACGGCTCGGCGCCCGACATCGCGGGCAAGGGCGTCGCCAATCCCGTGTCGCTGCTGCTCGCCGCCGGGCTGATGCTCGACCATGTCGGGCGTTCCGAGCTGGGCGATCGCCTGCGCGGCGCGATCGACGCCGCCATCAACCGCGACCAGGTGCGCACCCGCGACATGGGCGGCACGGCGACGACGCGGGAGTTCGCGCAGGCGGTCGCGCGGCGGGTCTAGGCGCGCGCTGATCCGCGCGCCAAACATTTGAGCCGGCGGCCGGATCAACGGCCGCCTGGCCGGGCGTACCAGCGGCCGCCATACTGGCGGCGACCACGGAGCCATCAGGCAGGGGAAGGGGAATGCGCTACGACGTGACGATCCTTCAGGCGCGGCCGGGCACGGCCGGGCCGGCGCTGGCGAAGCTCAAGGACAACCTGCCGGCGGGCAGGAACCAGCTCGTCGGCTGCTGGTCGAGCGACATCGGCGCGCTCAACCGCATCCTGCTCATCAGCGCGGTGGCCGACGAGGCCGAGCTGGCGGCGACGCGCGCGCGGCTGGCGGCCAACGACAACCCGTTCGGCATCGGCGAATACCTGCAGACCTGGAGCGCCGACACCTACGAGCTGTTCCCCTTCCTCGATCCGATCAGGCCCGGCGCCCACGGCGCCTTCTACGAGGTGCGCACCTATCTCATGCGGCCGAACGGCGTGCCCGCCACGATCGAGGCCTGGCGCGCCGCCCTGCCCGAGCGGCTGAAGATGTCGCCGATGTACTGCGCCATGTACTCGGTCACCGGCACGGTGCCGCGCTTCATGCATATCTGGCCGTGGCCCGATCTCGACACGCGCCACGCCGTGCGCAGCAAGGCGGTCGACACCGGCGTCTGGCCGCCCAAGGGCGGCGCCGAGCGGTTCCACGAGATGCGGAACGACATCTACCTGCCCGCCCCGTTCTCGCCGTCGCGGTAGGCGCACATGCCCGGACCGGAGCTGATCGTCCACGGCGGCCGGATCGTCACGCTGGATGCCGCGTCGCGCGTCGTGCCGGCGATGATGGTGCGCGACGGCGTGGTCGCGGCCGTCGGGGAGACCGACGAGGTGATGCGCCTCAGGGCCCCGGCGACGGCGCTGCTCGACGTCCAGGGCGGGACCGTCACGCCCGGCTTCTTCGACGCGCATCCGCACATGGACCGGCACGGCCTCAAGGCGCGCGGCGGCGTGCCGCTGGCGGGCGAGGGGTCGGTCGCCGGGATCTGCGCCGTCGTGCGCGCGGCGGCCGCGCGCACGCCCAAGGGCGAGTGGATCGTGCTGATGCCGATGGGCACGCCGCCGACCGACCATGTCTACAAGCCCGAGCAGCTCGAGGAAGGCCGCTTCCCCACGCGCCACGACCTCGACGCCGCGGCGCCCGATCACCCGGTCTACATCCGCGCGCCCTGGGGCTGGTGGAGCCACCGGCCGTTCCCGTCGGTCGCCAACTCGCTGGCGCTGAAGCGGGCCGGCGTCACGCGCGACTCGCGCGCGCCGTACAACACGCAGATGCTGGTCGACGATCGCGGCGAGCCGACCGGCGTGTTCCTCGACCGCAACTACGCGCCGCTGATGGAATACACGCTGTTCAAGTGCGTGCCGCGCTTCACCTACGAGGACCGCGTCGCCGGCGTCCGGCTGGGCGCCGCGGCCTACAGCGCCGTCGGCACCACTTCGGGCTACGAGGGCCACGGGCTGACGCCGCCGATCCTCGACGCCTACCGCCACGTGCACGAAGCCGGCGAATTGTCGCTGCGCATGCAGATACCGCTCAGCGTGCCGACCGCGGCCTTCGCCAATCCGAGGATCGTCGACATCCTGCACCACTGGGCGAACGCGCTCCGCGACCGCGGCTCGGGCGACGACGTGCTGCGGCTGGAAGGCGTGTGCTTCGACGTCGGCGACGCCGAGGTCGCCCGCGTGATCGGCCTCGAATACCCGTACGAGCAATGGGCCGGCCACTTCTACCAGTCCCTGCCGCATGACCGCTTCGTCGAGCTGGGCGTGCTGGCGGCGAGGCTCGGGCTCCGGGTCAACTGCCTCGTCTGCTACGACCTCGAGCGGGTCTTGCGCGCCTACGAGGCGATCGACGCCGAGGTGCGCATCCGCGACCGGCGCTGGGTCATGATCCACGTGACCGACGCGACCGACGAGCAGCTCGCGCGCATGAAGGCGCTCGGCGTCGTCGCCACGGTGACGCCCGGCTTCATGTTCATGGCGTCGGACCGCTTCGGATTGGACAGGCTGAAGGAGCGCGGTACGCCGATCCGCCGCCTGGTCGACGCCGGCATCCCGACCGCGCTGTCGACCGACAACGTGCCGCATTCCATGCTGTTCACCCTGTGGTCGGCGCTGACGCGCTTCGACGGCGACTCCGGGACCAGGCTGGGCGAGAGCCATCTCTCGCGCGAAGAGGCGCTGCGGCTCTGCACGACGACCGGCCACTATTTGACCTGGCAGGAAGATGCGCGCGGCCCGCTCGAGGTAGGCCGCGCGGCGGATTTCGTCGTGCTCGGCGCCGATCCGCTCACCTGCGCCGAGGACGCGATCAAGGACATCCCGGTCGAGCGCACCTTTGTGGGCGGAAGGCAGACGTTTGGCGTGACGTAGGCGAGCTTCGCTCGTGCGGCACCGCTCCCCCCTCGCCCGGCACCCCACGATCAAGCGATCCTCTTCGCGTGCCAGCGCAGGTGGTCCTCGACGAAGCTCGCGATGAAGAAATAGGAGTGGTCGTAGCCCTGCTGCCGCCGCAGCGTCAGCCGGATGCCGGCGGCGGCGCAGGCCTGCTCCAGCAGCTCCGGTTTCAGCTGCGTTTCGAGGAACGGGTCGGCCGTGCCCTGGTCGACCAGCAGCTCGCGCAGGCGCGCGCCGTCCTCGATCAGCGCGGTGGCGTCGTATTCGCGCCAGGCCGCGCGGTCGGCGCCGAGATAGTTCGACAGCGCCTTCTCGCCCCAGGGGCAGCGCATGGGCGCGGCGATCGGCGCGAAGGCGGAAACCGACTTGAACCGTCCGGGATTGCGCAAGCCGATGGTCAGCGCGCCGTGCCCGCCCATCGAGTGGCCCATGATGCCTTGCCGCGCCATGTCGGCCGGCAGCTCGGCGGCAATCAAGGCCGGCAATTCGCGTTCGATGTAGCTGCGCATGCGGAAATGCCGCGACCATGGCGCCGCGGTCGCGTCGACGTAGAACCCGGCGCCGTGACCGAAATCCCAGGCGCCTTCGGGATCGCCCGGCACGTCGGGTCCTCGCGGGCTGGTGTCGGGCGCTATCAGCATCAGGCCGAGCTCGGCCGCGATGCGCTGCGCGCCGGCCTTCTGGGTGAAGTTCTCCTCCGTGCAGGTCAGCCCCGACAGGAACCAGACCACGGGCACCGGGCCCCGTTCCGCCTGCGGCGGCAGGAAGGCGGCGAAGCGCATCGGCGTGCCGGTCTCGGCCGAGGCGTGGCGGCAGACGAGCTGCGTGCCGCCGAAACAGCGGTTGCGCGCGACGGTCTCGAGCGCCATCGGCGTCAGTACGTCACGCTCAATAGACGACCACGGCGCGGATCGACTTGCCCTCGTGCATCAGCTCGAAGCCCTGGTTGATCTCCTCGAGCTTCAGCTTGTGCGTGATCAGGTCGTCGATGTTGATCTTCTTCTCCATGTACCAGTCGACGATCTTCGGCACGTCGGTGCGGCCGCGGGCGCCGCCGAAGGCCGTGCCCCTCCACACCCGGCCGGTGACGAGCTGGAACGGACGCGTCGCGATCTCCTGGCCCGAGGCGGCGACGCCGATGATGATGCTTTCGCCCCAGCCGCGATGGCAGCACTCCAGCGCCTGGCGCATGGTGTGCACGTTGCCGATGCACTCGAACGAGAAGTCGGCGCCGCCTTGGGTCAGGTCGACGATCGCCTGCACCACCTTGTCCCTGCCGATCTCGTCCGGATTGACGAAGTGCGTCATGCCGAACTTCTCGGCCATGGCGCGCTTCGACGGGTTGATGTCGACGCCGATGATCCTGTCGGCGCCGACCATGCGTGCGCCCTGGATGACGTTGAGGCCGATGCCGCCGAGCCCGAACACGGCGACGTTGGCGCCGGCCCAGACCTTGGCGGTCCAGATCACCGCGCCGATGCCGGTGGTCACGCCGCAGCCGATGTAGCAGATCTTGTCGAACGGCGCGTCCTCGCGCACCTTGGCGAGCGCGATCTCGGGCAGCACGGTGAAGTTGGCGAAGGTCGAGCAGCCCATGTAGTGGAACACCGGCTTGCCTTCGCAGCGGAAGCGGCTGCTGCCGTTCGGCATCACGCCCTTGCCCTGGGTCGCGCGGATCGACGTGCACAGGTTCGACCGCCGCGACAGGCAGGTCTTGCACTGCCGGCATTCCGGCGTGTAGAGCGGGATCACGTGGTCGCCCGGTCTGACGCCGGTGACGCCGGCGCCGACCTCGCGCACGATGCCGGCGCCCTCGTGGCCCAGGATCGCCGGGAACAGGCCTTCGGGATCGGCGCCC
>JAKLKW010000013.1 GCA_023150455.1 Alphaproteobacteria bacterium
CACCGGGCCGGCGCCCGGCCGGGCGGCGCGCGACGCGCGGCCCGGCCCGCCGCCGCTCGATCCCCACGACCCCGCGCGCCGCCTCGCGCCGCTGCGCGCGCGGGCCGACCGCATCTTCGATGTCGCCGTCTGCCTGCGCCCGTTCCGCGCGGCGGGGCCGTGCCTCGACGCCGAGGAGATCGGCGACACGCTGGTGGTGCACAACTACGGCCATGGCGGCAGCGGCTGGTCGCTGTCCTGGGGCTCGAGCGCGCTCGCCGTGCGGAAGGCGATGGTGCGCGCGCCGCGCAAGGTCGCGGTGATCGGCTGCGGCGCGCTGGGCCTGACCTCCGCGATCCTGGCGCAGGAGGCCGGCGCCGAGGTCACGATCTACGCGCGCGACCTCCTGCCCGGCACGCCGTCGGCGCGCGCGACCGGCATGTGGACGCCCGACTCGCGCATCGCGCTCGCCGACGCGGTCGACCCCGGCTTCCCTGAATCGTGGGAACGGATGGCGCGCACGTCGTTCAAGGCCTTCCGCAACTATCTCGGCCTGCCCGGCGAGCCGGTGCAGTGGCACGACCGCTATTTCCTGTCCGACGCCCCGCCGCCCTATCCGGCGCCGCCGGCGCCGGCGCCGGAGCAGCCGCGCCTCGACTTCGCGCATTACCACGCCCGCATCCGCGACCTGACCCCGCGCGTCGAGACGCTGCCGGCGCGCGACACGCCGTTCACGACCGACCGCGTGCGGCGCCAGCCGCACATGCTGTTCAACCTCGCGAGCTACGGCCACATGCTCCTGGCCGACTTCCGCCTCGCCGGCGGCAGGATCGAACGGCGCCAGTTCCATGCGCCCGCCGAGCTGGCGCAGCTGACGGAGAAGGCGGTGATCGACTGCACCGGCTACGGCGCCAGGGCGCTGTGGCGCGACGAGACGGTCGTGCCGATCCGCGGCCAGATCGCCCGGCTGATCCCCGAGCCCGCGGTCGACTACGGCCTCTACTACAAGGGCGTCTCGATGGTCCCGCGCCGCGACGGCATCGTCGTGCAGGCCTTCGAAGGCGGCGAGAGCGGAGGCTACGGCGACGCCAGCGAGACGCCCGACCGCGCCGAGGCGGAGCACGCGGTCGGCGTGCTGGCGGCGCTCTATGCGGGGTGGGGCAGGCGGGGGTAGGGGCGGCGTCTCAGGCGACCGCTTGCAGCCCCTTCCTGGCGACCAGCGTCAGGAGCTTGAGCGAGGCCCCGCGCGGGCGCTTCTCGCCGCGCTCCCATTGGCTCACCAGCCCCGTCGTGACGTTGAGATACCGGGCGAACACCGCCTGGCTCGCCTTCTCGCGCAGGCGGATATTGCGAATCTGCCTGGGCGTGAGCGCCGCGACCGGCGTAAGGCACATCTCGTCGAACGCCCTCAGCGTGCGCTTGTCCATGACGCCCGCGTCGTGAAGTCCGAGCGCGGTCTCGTGCACGGCGGCCAGCGCATCGTTCTTGTACCGTCTAGCCATGGCATCGAATCTCCATGATCGTTCCGTTCCTCATCGCTGCCTCGAGCGCCTCCTCGCCGTAGGCCAGCATCTCGTCGGCGAGCTTGCGGAAGGCCATCAACTCGTCGCGCCGGATATTGTCGCGGCCGCTCTTGGCGAAGCCGTAGACGAAGAACGCCTTCTCGCCGCGCCGGAAAAGCACGATGCTCCGGAAGACCCCGGACTTGCCCTGTCCCTTCCGCGCGAGGCGCTGCTTGACGACTCCGCCGCCCAGGCCGGCATCGATCAGCCCCTGCTCGGCCCGCCGGACGGCGTCGCACAGCTCCACGTCGGCGATCTCCTCATGGGCGGCAAAGCGGGCGAAAGCCTTGGTCTTGAATACGCGCATCCGCCCCGGCCCGCCTGGCCATGGCACTCAGATATATAGCACTGAGTATCATATAAGGGCCAACCTGCCTTCCAAGCGGGCAAGCGAGCAGGGGCTTCATCCCGAAGGTCTGTACGGGAATCATCGACGATCGACTGCCCGGCCTACGGCGCGAGAGCACTGTGGCGCGACGAGACGATCGTGCCGGTCCGAATCTTGCGGCGCGCGCGCCGTTCCATCCAGACCGGCACGAACGCGATCCGCGCCGCGCGTGCCGCCGCCGCGCGCGACCGGGCGGCGCGAAGGTTTCGCTGGCACCGCCGCGCGCTGCTGTTTACGATCCGCGCGCGACAAGCCCAGGTGGTCACCGGAAGATGCTGCCGCCGTCCGAGCAGATGCATCCCAGGATCCGTGAGATCGTGGATTACTGGCGATCGATCCATCGGCCGGAGGGCCTTCCGGGGCTCAAGCAGATCGATCCGACCGCGATTCCGTCCCTGCTGCGGAACATCTGGATCCTGGACGTCGAGCGCGATCCCTATCGCTTCAGGTTCAGGCTGGTCGGCGACGCCGTCGCCGCCTCGACGGCGAGAGTAGCGAAGAGCGGCTCTGCCGCGGCCAGCGAGCCGGCCGCCGGCGGCCGGACGCTGTCGGCCGCGCGCAAGGGAGGGTACCTGGACGAATTGCACGGCGGACCGCTGCCGCCCAGGATGATGGAGGGGTTCGTGCGCGTGATCGAGCGGCACGAGCCCGACTGGTACCGGGGCGAGCCTCTGACGGCGCATACGCGCTGGGTCGAAACCATCGAGCGTGTCGCCCTGCCGCTCGCCACCGACGGGGCGACGGTCGACAGCATCCTGAACCTGACCATCTACGGTCGCCAGGGACGGTAGCGTTCGCGGCGGCAGTGCCGGTGGCGCCCGGTGCGCGCTGCGGCCTCAGGCGCGCCCGGCGAGGCAGTCGCCGAGCGCCTGTTCGAAGATCGAAAGGCCCAGGTCGATCTCCTGGTCCGAGATCGTGATCGGCGGCGCGATGCGGAAGACGCCCCAGCCGCCGCGCACGACGCTGGTCGACAGGCCGAGCTCGAGGCAGCGGCGCATCACGCACCCGGCCAGTTGCGGCGCGGGCGCCCGGGTATGGCGGCTCTCGACCAGCTCCACGCCCATCAGCAGTCCGCGCCCGCGCACGTCGCCCACCGCCTCGAAGCGCTGCATCAGCGTCTCGAACCCGGCCCTCAGGCGCGCGCCCGCTTCCAGCGCGCGCTCGGCCAGCCGGTCGCGCAGGATGATCTCGATGACCTTCAAGCCGACGGCGGCCGGCAGCGGGTCCGAGGCGTGCGTCGTGTAGAAGTGGAAGCCGCGCTCGAAGCAGCGCTCCTCGATCGCCGGCGTGGTGATCACGGCCGAGAGCGCCAGGCCCGCGCCCAGCGTCTTCGACAGCGTGACGAAGTCCGGCATCACGCCGTCGTAGCTGCAGTCGAACAGGCGGCCGGTGCGGCCGAGGCCGGTCTGCGCCTCGTCGACGATCACCTTCATGCCGCGCCTCCGCGCGCGCTCGGCCGCGGCCTTCAGGTAGCCCGCGGGCGGCACGATCACGCCGCCCGAGCTCAGGATCGACTCGACGATCAGCGCCGCCGGGCTGCCGGACGACTGGCGGTCGTAGAGCGCGAAGCCGTAGTCGAGCTCCGCCTCCCAGTCGTAGGTGTCGCCCTTGAGGAATTCCGGCCGGTACGGCGTCGGCGCCGGCAGCACGAACGAGCCGGGCGCGGCCGGCCCGAAGCCCGCGCGGCTGCTGTTGTAGGTGGCCGAGGCCGCGCCCTGCGTCACGCCATGCCACGAGCGCGACAGCGCCAGCACCTCGTAGCCGCCGGTCGCGGTCTTCGCCATGCGCAGCGCCGCCTCGTTCGACTCGCCGCCGGTCGACAGCAGCAGCACGCGCTCGAGCCCGTCCGGCGCGATGCGGGCGAGCGCCTCGGCGAGGTCGATCACCGGCCGCGACAGCAGCTGGCTGTAGAGATGCACCAGCTCGCCCGCCTGCTGGCGGATCACTTGCGTGATCTCGGGATGGGAGTGTCCCAAGATCGCGCTCATCTGGCCCGAGGCGAAGTCGAGCAGGCGCCGCCCGTCGGTCGTGGTCATGAAGGCGCCCTCGGCCCGGGCGATGATGGCCGGCTGGAACTCGTGCCCGTAGCGCACGAGATGCCGCCGGGCCTTCTCCCACAAGAGGGCCTCCTCGCCGCCGTCCGCTTCCGCCATCGCCGCGCCGCTCCGCTGTTCAGGGTTGCCGCGGTCCGATCATCGCATGGCGGCGCGGCGGCACGAAGCGCCCGGCCGTCGTCCTGGTGGCGCCGACCATGGCGAGCGCCCGCCAGCCCATGGCGAAATCGAGCCGCCGCCCGGTCGCCGCCGCCAGCAGCAGCAGCGTCGCGTCCGCCGCCGGCGCGCGGAACGCGGCGGCGCCGACCCAGCCGAACGCCTGGACGACGCGCAGCACGAACAGGAACGACAGGCCCCAGGCGACCGCCAGGAAGACGTAGGACGCCGTGTCGCGCGCCTTCATGCCGTGTCTTCACTCCGCCCCCGATTTGAATCCTGCTTCGTGTCCTTCCTTCCGGCCTTCCCGTCCTTCGTGTCGATCCGAGAAGATGAACCACGAAGGCACGAAGCTGGGAAGGAAGGACACGAAGACAGCAGGAGGTTTTTCGGGTTTTTCGGGGTCAGCGCTTTTCTCTCGCCAAATCCCGCATTTTCGGGGTCAGAGTTGACTTCCGCTGACGTTCGGCTCGATCATGCTGGTACCCACGTGCGGAGTCGTGTTTGTCCGATTGGCCCATAAGCGCCAACGACATCGCATCATCAATTCCGCGATCGGCCAGTATGGCTGCGAGTCGTGGGATGTCCACTCTGACCCTGATTTCCTGCTGATTTCCTGAATCCTGCTTCGTGTCCTTCCTTCCGGCCTTCCCTTCCTTCGTGTCAATCCGAGAAGATGAACCACGAAGGCACGAAGCTGGGAAGGAAGGACACGAAGACAGGAAGCAGGAGTCGACAAGCACCTCCCGCTGCCTGCGGCCGCCGGGAAAGCGGGGTCACGGGAAAGCGGGGAGTGGAGATTCGATTTATGAGGCGGTCCACCCGGCGTCCCGACTCTCCTTGGCCAATGATAAGGCCCATGACGATCGAGCGAAACGCGAGCCAGGGTGCCGGTGAACCCGCTTGACTTCCGCGCGGTCGAACAGGATCATCGATCCATCATCGATTTCGTGGGCGTTCTGCCCGCCGCGCCAAGAACCCGCTTCGGCGGGTTTTTTTGATGGCCGATGTTCGGCGAGCGCATGTCGTCCGGGCCGTCGTTGGGTACACGTGCCGTGACCGGTGCCACCTCGCCGGATGGAGTGTGTCTGCTTCACGCGAGGGGGTGCCGTTCGTTCACGCAAAGCCGTCGCGCGCGGGCAACACTTGTGCCACGGATGCCGCTCGCGGGCGTGGGTCTTACGAAGAACGACGCCACGAACCCGTCATCATCCGTCATCGCACAGCGGACTGAACCCCTCGGATGAGACACGGCCAATGAGTCACACGGTTGAACGGTGCGCGGGTTGTCGCGCTTCGGAAGCGGGTCACGCGGAGTCGCGGAGAGCGCGGAGCGGTCGCGAATCCGTGGTGGATCTGTGCTCCGCGTCCTCGGCGTTCTCCGCGTGCGCCCACAACCGATCCGTCATCCGTCATCGCACAGCGGACCGAACCCCTCCGGTGAGACTCGGGGAAGCAGTCACAAGGTGAACGGTCGGCCGGTCGTTGCGCCTTCGGCAGGAGGCTCACGCGGAGGACGCGGAGCTGAGACCCCCGCGGACGCCAGACTTCCTCCGCGTTCTCGGCGGCTCCGCGTGGGTCGTCCGTCGATGCGTCATCCGTCGCATGGTCGCCGGCGCGCACGGCATCGCCGTGGTGGGGCCATCGTGACCCACCGGGAGCCGCGGGTGATCCGGTCGCGGTGGATGGGATGGGCCCGCGCATTGGCAACTGTTGCCAAAGTCGCTATTCTTCGAAGAAATCAGCGAGACGAGCCCATGCCCACGCGCAATATCAGCCTGACGCCGGAACAGGACGCCTTCATCGACGAGATGCTCAGGGCCGGCGAATACCGCAACGCCAGCGAGGCCTTGCGCGACGCGATCCGCGCGCTGCAGCAGCGCCGCGCCGAGGAGGCGCTCAAGCTGGAAAAGCTGCGCCTCGCGATTCGACAAGGCGTCGCGGCGCTCGACCGCGGCGAATATACCGAAGTCGAGGACGAGGACCTGGATGCTTTTCTCGACGAGGTTGCCGCATCGGACCGCCGTTGATCCCGCATGGCGCGATATCGGCTTTCCGAGCCGGCAAAGGCCGACATCGCGGCGATCCTGGGAAGGAGCGAGGGGCTGCACGGCAGCGAGGCGCGCATCCGCTATCGCGCCTGTCTCACCGCAGCGATGCGCCGCGTCGCGGCCGATCCAGCCGGGCGTTCGACCGTCGATCGCCGGGAGCTCGCTTCCGGCATCCGCAGCTTCCAAATTCGCCACAGCCGGGAGGAAAGCCGCGAGATGCCGGTGGCGAACCCGGTGCATGTGCTCTTCTATCGCGTGATGCGGCCGGGTGTCGTCGATATCGTCCGGGTGCTGCACGAGCGCATGGAACCGCGGCTGCATGTCGGCCCCGAGGCGCGACCGGTGGAGAAGTAGGGGAGCAACCGTAGCGGCGCATCCGCGCAATCAGAGTCGGCAAACGAGGCCGGAGTGCCGGACCGAACCCCGCACCTGAGCCACGATTTCCCGCCGATATGCGCGCGAAACCGTCACGAAGCGTCATGCGTCACGCGCCGCGCCCCGTCGCCTCCCCCTTTTAGCGCCGCCACCACCCGCTCCGGCGTCATCGGCATCGCCGTGACGCGCCGTCCGATCGCGCGGGCGATCGCGTTGGCGACGGCGGCGGCGGGCGGGACGATGGGGACCTCGCCGACGCCGCGCAGGCCGTAGGGCACGCCGGGCACGGGCGTCTCGATCAGCACGACCTCGATCGGCGGCAGGTCGAGCGCGGTGGGCAGGCGGTAGTCGAGCAGGTTGGCGTTGCGCAGGCGACCCTCGCGGTCGTAGTCGAAGCCCTCGGTCAGCGCCCAGCCCAGCCCTTGCGCCGCCGAGCCCTGGATCTGGCCCTCGACGCTCGGCGGGTTGACGGCGCGGCCGACGTCCTGGAAGGCTGTGTAGCGCAGGATCGTCACCTGGCCGGTCGCGGGATCGACCTCGACGTCCGCCACCTGCGCGCCGATCTCGACGCCGAGCGGAAGGCGCGTCGAGATGCCGTGCGCGGCGATCACGCCGTCGAGCATCGAGGCGCGCGCCAGCGCGGCCAAGGTGATCGACGGACCGCCGATCTTCCCGGCGTGCAGCGCCTTGCCGGCGTAGATCACGTCCGCGGCGGCGCATTGCAGCTGCTCGGCGGCGCGGCGCTTGAGCTCGTCGACGATCTTTCCGCAGGCGTCGTACACGGCCGCCGCCATGGTGCGCGTCACGCGGCTGCCGGCCGAGATGTTGGTGAAGCCGACCGACTTGGTGTCGCCGGTCTGCACGTGCACCTCGGCGGGATCGAGGCCGAGCGCCTCGGCCGCCACCTGCGTCATCGAGGTGCGCGTGCCGGCCACGTCGACCGCGCCCACCGTCACGTTGGCCCGCGCGTCGCCGGTGAGCGAGATATGGCAGGCCGAGGTCATCGACGTGCCGCGCCAGTAGCCGATCGCCAGCCCGCGTCCGCGCGGATGGCGCCCGGGCGGCAGCTTATCGGTCCAGCACGGATGCTGCGCGACGCGCTCGAGGATCGTGGTGAGGCCGATGCTGGGGAACGGCGTGCCGACCACCATCGGGCTGCCGGTGGTCGAGGCGTTGCGGCGGCGGAAGTCGAGCGGATCGAGGGCCAGGCGCCCGGCCAGCTCGTCCATCGCCTGCTCCACGGCATAGGCCGCCTGCGGCCCGCCGGGCGCGCGGTAGGCCTCGGTCTTGGGCTTGCTGGTGACGACGTCGAAGCCCTCGAGCAGCAGGTTCGGGCACTGGTAGAGATTGGCCGAGGCCTGCATCGGCAAGGTGGTCGGCGTGCCCGGGAAGCCGCCTGCGTCGAACAGGTAGCGCGCCTGGATCGCGGTCAGGCGCCCGTCGCGCTTGGCGCCGACCTTGACCTCGATCTCGGCCGAAGAGGCCGGGCCGGTCGCCACCATCAGCTCGGCGCGGCTCAGGACGATCTTCACCGGCCGGCCGCTTTTCTCCGCGAGCTTCGCCGCCACCGGCTCGACATGCGCGTTGATCTTGCCGCCGAAGCCGCCGCCGATCTCCAGCGGCACGACCTTCAGCTGCGACTGCGGCTTGCCGAGGATCGCGGCGAGCTGCAGCTCGAGCATGAACGAGCCCTGGGTCGAGGCCCACACCGTGGTCATGCCGCTCGGGCTCACGTCCGCCACGGCCGCGACCGGCTCGATATAGCCCTGGTGCGCGGTGTCGACCGTGTAGCGCCGCTCGACTACCCGGTCCGCCTCGGCGAAGCCGCGCGTCACGTCGCCGCGCGCATGCACGGTGCGGCTGCCGACGTTCGACGGCCGCGCCGGCTTCGGCTCGACGCCTTTCGTGTACCAGTCCGGGTGCAGCAGCGGCGCGTCCGGCCGCATCGCCTCGGCGATCGTCATGACCGGCTGCAGCACCTCGTACTCGACCTCGATCAGATCGAGCGCCGCCGCGGCGACATGCGGGTCGGACGCCGCCACGGCCGCGACCGGCTGGCCGACCCAGAGCACCTTGCCGCGCGCCATGCACACGGCCGCCAGCGCCGCGGCGTCGGCGAAGCCCTCGCCGATCTGCACCGTCGTGCCGTCCGCGATGTCGGGGAAGTCGGCGGCGCTGATCGCGGCGTAGACGCCCTTCATGGCGAGCGCCTTGCCGACGCCGACCCTGACGATGCGCGCATGCGCGTGCGGGCTGCGCTTGATCTTCCCGTGCGCCAGCCGCGGCAGGATGAAGTCCGCCGGATAGACCGCGCGCCCCGTCACGCGCTCCTTCGCGTCCACCCGCGCCAGGCGTTGGCCGATGACTTTCAGGTCGGGCGAGGCAGAATCCACGTCGCATCTACTCCGTCAATCCACCTCATCCTTCGACCCTTCGACAAGCTCAGGATGAGGAGGCGGGGTCGGTGGCTCGGCCGAAGGCGGTAACCACGTCTTCCTCTTCTTTCTTCCCTTCGTGTCTCCTGAGCCTGACGAAGGGCGTGCCTTCGTGGTTCATCTTTTCAGATTCGACACGAAGACACGAAGGTGGAAGGAAGGACACGAAGGCAGGAAGGACTTTCCTGCGGCCTTCAGCCGCGAAGACTTCTTGGTGTCCTCGTGCCTTGGTGGCCATTTCCGACTTCGGCACTGTCACGCTAGCGCTTGCCGGCAGGGGCGGCATCGTACCCGCCCGCCGCCGCTTCGATCGCGGCGACGATCTTGTCGTAGCCGGTGCAGCGGCAGAGATTGCCGGCGATGGCGGCGCGGATCTCGTGCGGCGTCGGGCGCGGGTTGCGCTCCAAGAGCGCCCTGGCCGCGATCACGATGCCGGGCGTGCAGAAGCCGCATTGTGTGCCGCCGAGCTCGATCAGCGCCTGCTGCACCGCGTGCAGCCGGTCGCCCGCGGCCACGCCTTCGATCGTGCTTACGTCGCTGCCCTCGGCCTCGCAGGCGAACACGATGCAGGCGTTGACCGGCTGGCCGTCCAGCAGCACGGTGCAGGCGCCGCAGTTGCCGTTGCCGCAGCCTTCCTTGCTGCCGGTCAGCCCGAGGCGGTCGCGCAAGAGGTCGAGCAGCGTGTCGCGCGTGTCGGCCATGACCGACACGGATTCGCCGTTGACCGTCAGCTCCAGCGCCTTCCTCACGCCACCTCCACCTTGACGCCGAGCTGCGCGCAGCAGCCCGCCAGCGCGCGGCGCGTCAGCACGCGCACCAGCTCCTGGCGGTACTGGGCCGAGCCGCGCGTGTCCGAGATCGGCCGCGCGTCCTGGGCCGCGAGACGCCCCGCCTCGTCGAACAGCGCGGCGGACGGTTTCTCGCCGGTCAGCCTCTGCTCCGCCTTGGGTGCCCGGATCGGAGTCGGCGCCACCGAGGCGAGCGCGACGCGCGCCTCGGCGATGGCGCCCTGCGCGTCGAGCCTGAGCCAGGCGCCGGCGCCGGCGACGGCGATGTCCATCTCGCGCCGCGGCGTGAAGCGCAGGTACTTGGCGGCGCTGTGCTCCGGCGGCTCCGGCAGGACGATCGCCTGCAAGAGCTCGCCATTGCCCAGCTTCGTCCTGCCCGGCCGCTCGAACAGCGATTCGACCGGCGCCTCGCGGATGCCGTTCGGGCCGGCGATGACGGCGCGGGCGCCGAGCACGATCAGCGCGGGGATCGCGTCGGCCGAAGGCGCGGCGTTGCACAGGTTGCCGCCGATGCTGGCGCGGTTCTGGATCTGCCAGGAGCCGATCATGCGGCCGGATTCGACCAGGGCGGGATAGCGCGAAAGGGCCGGGTGCGCCGCCATCTTCGTGACGCTCAGCGCCGCGCCGATGCGCAAACTCCCGTCCGGCGCCGCCTCGATCGCGTTGAGCGCGGGGATGCGCTTCAGGTCGACCACGTGGCCGACCGCGCGCCGCCCCTCGCGCATCTGCACGATCAGGTCGGTGCCGCCGGCCAGCGGCTGCGCGCCCTGGCCGAGCAGCGCCACGGCCTCGGCGACGGTGGCGGGGGAAGAGAACGTGAACTCCTTCACGCCGGCAGGATCGGTCGCGACGCTGCCGCCCGTCAAGCCGCGCCTGTGCAACCCTCCTGCGCGCGCAGCCGGGAGCCGTCAGGTCGGCGTTGCGCGCTGCTGCCTGAGCGTGGCGCGATCGATCTTGCCGCTCGACGACCGCGGCAGCTCCGAAACGAAGAAGACGTCGCGCGGATAGGCGAAGGCCGAGTGCTCGGCCTTCACCAGCGCCTGCAGCTCGCCGGCGAGCTCCTTCGATCCGGCCGCGTCGGCGGTGAGCACGACATGCGCGACGATGCGCGTGCCGCGCTCCGCGTCGGGCACGCCGACGATCGCGGCCTCGAGCACGGCGGGATGGCGCCGCAGCGTGGCTTCCACCTCGTGCGGGCCGATGCGATAGCCGGCCGCCTTGATGACGTCGTCCTTGCGGCCGAGATACCAGAAATACCCGTCCTCGTCGGCGCGGGCGAAGTCCCTGGTATGGAACCACGTGCCGCCGAAGTCGCGCGCCGTGTCCTCGGGCCGGCGCCAGTAGCCGAGCGGGTAGTTCGGGTTGCTGCGCGCCAGCAGGCAGATCTCGCCGGCCGCGCCGGGCGACGCCTCGCGCCCGTCCTCGTCCAGGATGCGCACGTGCCAGCCGGGAATGGCGGTGCCCATGGCCCCGGGCTTCACCGGCAGGTAGGGCGAGCCGCCGATCATCACGCCCGCCTCGGTGCAGCCGTAGAACTCGAGCGGCGGTGTGCCGAACTGCTCGCGGAACCATTCGCTTGCCTCGATTCCCAGCGGCTCGTTCGACGAGGTGACGATGCGGAAGCGCTGCGGGAACTTCCGGCCGATCTGGCGGTCGCGCATCATGATGCGGATCGCGGTGGCGTTGATGAAGGCGTTGGTCGCGCCGTGCCGCGCCAGCGCGCGCAGCAGCTTCTCCGGGTCGTAGCGCTCGTAGCGATAGACCAAGTTGACGGCGCCGTGCTGCCAGGGACCGATGAGCTTGCGGACCCACCAGCTCCAGTCGCCGATGCCGTAGAACAGCTCTCCGTCGCGCAGGTCCTGCACGAACGACAATTCCTCGCCGGCCAGCATGGCGCGGTGCGGCAGCACGATGCCCTTGGCCGGGCCGGTGGTGCCCGAGGTGTAGGCGATGAAGGCCGGCGCGTCGGCCGGCGTGCGGACGGTGGCGAAGCCCGGATCGGCCCGGGAAAAGTCGAACCGGTCGAGCAGCAGCCGCGCGCCGGCGGGCATGGCGGCGAAGCGGTCGGCCAGCCGGCTCTCGGTGATCAGCACGCGCGCGTCGAGCTCGGCCAGGCGGTCGTGGATCTGCCGGTCCGCCAGCAGCTCGCTCATCGTCGCCAGCACGGCGCCGGCGCGGATCACGCCGAGGATCGCGGCGGCGGATTCCGGGCTTTGCCGCAGCACCGTGGCGACGCGGTCGCCCGGCGCGACCCCGAGTGCCGCCAGCGCGTTGGCGATGCGGCCCGAGAGGTCCTGCAGCTCGCCCCAATAGACGTTCCGGACCATGCCGTGGTCGTCGTCCCAGACCATGGCCAGCTTGTCCGGCGGATGCCGGTCGCAGGCGTCGTCGGCGACGTTGTAGAAGGCCGGCACCGGCCAGCGCGGAACCGACAGCAGCCGCCGCCACGGTCCGCTCGGGCTGAAGGTCACCCGTGCTCTCCCCCGCGATCCGCCCTCAGCCCCGCGCGCGGCGGCCGCGATCGAGGAAGCGGGCGGCGCCGTGCTGCGACACGCCCGAGGCGAAGCCCTGGCGGTGCAAGCGCACCGCGTCGGCGAAGACGCGGCCGAGCTCGTCGGCGAGGCTCTCGTAGATCCAGGTCTTGGAGCGGGCGAAGCTGTCGGCCGCGCTGGCGGCGAAGAGCCTGCATTGCGCCAGGGCGGACCCGAGCAGCTCCTCGCGGGCGACGACCGCGCTCAGCAGGCCGAGGTGCCGCAGCTCGTCGGCCTCCATCAGGCGGCCTGACAGCGCCAGCTCGCGCGCGCGCAGGTCGCCGACGCAGCGTTGCAGCAGCCAGGTGCCGGTAACCGAGGCCAGGCCCCAGCGCACCTCGGTCTGCCCCATGCGCGTGCCGGCATGGCCGATGCGGCAGTCGCACAGGAGCGCGGTCTGGAACCCGCCGCCGGCGGCGACGCCGTTGACGGCGGCGACCAGGGGCTTGCGGAAGCCGAGCAGCGCCCGCGCGTACTGCTCGAACTCCTCGACCCAGGGCGTGGCGCCGTCCCACGTCGCCGCCTCGCGGAAGTCCTGGCCGGCGCAGAACGCGTCGCCGGCGCCGGTCAGGACCGCGGCGACGACGCCGGGATCGGCCTCGACGGCGGCGAGCAGCCGGCCGATCTCCGCGCGCATCGCGCGCGTGAACGCGTTGAGCCTGCCGGGGGTGTCCAGCACGATGACCGCGATGTCGTCGTGCCGCTGCAGGTGAACCTCGCCCATGGACTGCCTTCCCGGTGGTGACGACGTGGTTGCGCCCGGCCCGCTCACGCGAGGATGCGGGCGTTCTCCGCGCCATGGCGGCGCAGGAAGAACACGAAGGGAAGATTCATCAGCAGGTACAGCAGGCCGGCGAGTGTATAGGGCTCGAGGTAGCGGAAGTGCTGGTACCCGGCGATCTGCGCCTCGGCCAGCAGCACCGGCACGCCGATGGCGAACAGGAAGGCGGACTGCTTGTAGAGCACGACGACGTAGTTGATCAGCGCCGGCATGCTCTTGCGGATGGCGAGCGGCAGTTGCACCTTGCGCCAGGTCGCGTAGGCGGAGAGGCCGAGCGCGGCGCAGGCGTCGCGGATGCCGGGCGGCGTGGTGATCAGCGCGCCGCGATAGACCTCGGAGCAATAGGCGGCATAGATCGCGCCCAGCACCAGCACGCCGACGACATAGGCGGGCAGGACGATGCCGACCTGCGGCAGGGCGTAGAAGCCGAAATAAAGCAGTACCAGGATCGGGACGCCGCGGAACAGGTCGACCGCGGCACGCAGGAAGAAGCGCCCGGCGCGGCCGCCGACCGTGGCGAAGACGGCGACCAGCAAACCGCCGACCAGGGCGATCGCCGCGCAGGCGGCGGTGACCAGCACCGTCACCAGGACTCCGTGCAGGAGATCCGGCAGGATCCGCAGGGCATAGGCCCAGTCCCAAGTCACGGCCGCACCGTCGCGCCGGCGGCCGGACGAAGAGCCGGCGCCGAGCGCGCCTCGGTCCGCGTCGCGCGCAAGGCCCGGTTCAGCGGCAGGGCCCGTTCGATCGCCTGGAAGCCGATGCTCGTCAGCAGGCACAGCAGCCAGTAGAGCGCGCCGATGGTCGCGTAGACGGCGACCGTCTCGTAGGTAAGGGTGCGGACGGCGTTGCCGACATAGAGCACGTCCTGCACGCCGACGAAGCTGACGATCGACGTCCACTTGACCATGTCGATGGCTAGGCTGCCGAAGCCGGGGACGATCTGCGACGCCGCCTGCGGCAGAATCACGTGCGTCATGGCGCGGCGCGGCGGGAACCCCAGCGCCAGGCAGGCGTCGAACTGGCCGCGCGGGATCGACGCGATGGCGCCGGCGACGATCTCCGCGCCGTAGGCGCCGCCGACCAGCGACAGGACCAGGACCGAGGCGACGAACGGGCTGAACTGCGGCATGCCCGGGAAGAAGGCGGGCAGGGCGTAGTAGGCCCAGAACAGGTAGATCAGCGCCGAGGCGCCGCGCAGGAGCTCGACGGCGGCGCCGGCCGCCGCCTTGACCGGCGCGCGCCTGGCGCTGCGGGCGACGCCGAGGACGACGGAGACCACGGCGGCGCCCGCGATGCTGAGCACCGCGACCAGCGCCGTGGTCAGGAGCCCGTCGAGCAGCGCCGGCAGGTATCCGACGAGCGCGAGCACGGCCGGCGGTCAGTCGCAGCCCGGCGCGACGTCGGACGCCTTGGAAAGCCGGGCCAGGACGTCCCAGTTGGTGAAGCCGTGCTTCTGGTAGAGCTCCTTCATCGTCCCGTTCGCGCGCAGCACGTCGAGCTGCCTGTCGAAGGCGTCGCGCGCCTCCCGGCTGTCGTTGCGAAAGGCGATGCCGACGCCCAGGAGCGGCGACTCGCGGTCGACCACCAGCTCGACGCCCTTCTGCGCCGGATCGGGCACGCTGTACTGGCCGACCGCGAAGGCGTCGGCGCGGCCGCCGGTCACGGCGGCGATGCCGGCCTGCGTGTCGGGGACGGCGACGAGCTGCGTCTTGGCGATGCCCTGCTTCAGCGCGAAGGCTTCCTGCGACGACCCGGCCAGCACCGCCAGGCGCACGCCCGGCGCGCGCGCGACCGAGGCGTAGCCGGTCAGCCCCTTGGCGTTGCCCGGCTTCATGTAGAGCGCGTCCTGCTGCGCTGTGATCGGCGCCGTGAACAGGACGACCTGGCAGCGCGGGGCGGAGATGTTGAGCCCGGCCGGCACGAAATCGAACTGGCGCGCCTGCAGCCCCGGGATCATCGCGTCCCAGGTGGTGACGGTCGGCACGAGCTTGCCCACGCCGAGCGCCTGCATGACCCGGCGCGAGATGTCGATCGTGTATCCCTCCGGCTGGCCGGACGGCGCCAGAAAGGCGTAGGGCGGCAGCGCGGCGATGGCGATCCGGGCGGCGCCGGCCTTGCCCAGGGACGCCAGCAGGTCGTCGGCGGCCGCCGCGCCGGCGAGCGCGGCGCAGCCGAGCGCGGCCAGGGCGAGGGCGCGGGCCGGCATGGCGATGGCGGGCGCAGCGTTGGAACGATAGGCGGTCGTGTCGTTCATGGTGGTTCCTCCCCGGCCGGCGACGGGATCACGCGACCGGGCCCCGCGTCCAATATCGCTTGTGGACGGATCCATTCCGTATTGGTATCGAAGCCGGCGATGGAGATCCGGCATCTGCGCTATTTCGTGGCCGTCGCCGAAGCCCTGCATTTCGGCCGCGCCGCCCAGCGCCTGGGCATGAGCCAGCCGCCGCTGTCCAAGCGCATCGCCGACCTGGAGGACGCGCTGGGCTTGAGCCTGTTCGACCGCAGCAGCCGGCAGGTGGCGCTGACCCCTGCCGGCCGCGCGCTGCTGCCGAAGGCCCGCGCCGCGCTTCGCGCGTTCGAGCGGGCCGTGGCGACGGTGCGCGCGCTCGCGCCCGCGCGGTCGCGCCGCCTCAGCATCGCCTTTCCGCCCGACACGTCGCGCGAGGTCCTGCTCGAGCTGGTCGGCAGGCTCGCCGAGCGCAAGGCGGAGGCGCATCTCGCCGAGGCGACCACGGCCGAGCAGCGCCAGATGCTGCAGGCGGGCACGCTGGATGTCGGCGTGCTGCGCCATCCGTATGATGGCCATGGTCTGTGGTCGTCGCCGCCCATGCGCCAGACGCTGGGCGTCGTGCTGCCCAGCGGCCACCGGCTCGCGCGGCAGGAGCGCGTCCGATTGTCCGACTTGCGGTCCGACGCGCTGGTGATGTTCCCGCGCGCCATGGCGCCGGGCCTCTACGACGAGCTGTTGAAGACCTGCCGCGCCGCCGGCTACCGCCCGGCGCGGGTCGAGCACGGCGTGCGCATGGCCGCGGGGCTGCTGGTCGCCAAGTCGGCGGCGAGCTTCGGCACGGAAGCCGCGTTCAAGGCGCTGGGAACGGCCGGTCAGTCCGGCGGCCTGACCTGGAAGCCGCTCGCGGGCGAGCCGCTCTGCTGGTGGACGTCGGTCGTCTGCCGGCGCGGCGACCGCGACGCGCTGACGCGGGCGGCGATCCAGCTCGTCCAGCAGGCGTTGCAGCGGCACGACCACTGGGTGCCGGCGCCGCGGCCGGCCGCCGCGCGGCGGCGCCGGCGGTCGCCGGGCCGCGTCAGGCGAACCAGTACGTCAGGTGCGTGACGTGGCGCGAATGCACCGCCGCGACCGGCTCGATCGTGCGCGGGCTCTCGATGGCGCCGTCGAACAGGCCGCGGCCCGATCCCAGCAGCAGCGGCGCCAAGTGGATCGCTATCTCGTCCACCAGCCCGGCGCCGACGTATTGGCGGATCGTGTCGGCGCCGCCGGAGATGCGGACGTCGAGCCTGCCGGCCGCCTGCCTGGCGTGCTCGAGCGCGCTCTCGATTCCGTCGCTGACGAAATAGAAGGTGGTGCCGCCCGCGCGCACCCAGGGGTCCCGCCTATGGTGCGTCAGCACGTAGACGGGTGCGCGGAAGGGCGGGTTGTCGGGCCAGCGGACCTCGCCTTCCTCGAACATGCGCTTGCCCATCACATAGGCGCCGGCGCGGGCGAAGACCTCGCGCACGATCGTATCGTCGCTGTTCGTCTCGCCGCCCGCCATGCCCAGCCGCTCGCGGAACGCAGCGAGCCCGAACACCCATCATGGATGTACGTGCCCCGGTCGCCCAATGGATTCCCGGGTCCGGCATGCGGACCGGCAATATAGCCGTCGCGCGACAGGCCGACGTCGACGAAGACCTCGGTCATGGGGTGATCCTTCATGGTCGCGCGCGGGCGTCACACTAGGGCGTCATGCCCGGGCTTGTCCCGGGCATTACGAGGTGGGGCGCCTGGGATGCGCAGCGACACGCTCGCACGTTGACACGGCGTGCGGTCGTTGCAGACTGGTCCCGGAAGTCTCGGCCAGGGGAATCACCGGGGATGAGCACGGTCGATCGCGCATCGCGTGCGGACAGCAGGCCGCCGGGCAAGGGCAGCCTCGCGGCGTTCGACGCCGCCGAGTATCGCCGCCGCGTCGCCTGGCTGCAGCGGCGGATGCGGGAGAAGGGGGCGGCGCTGCTGATCGCGGACGCGGCCGAGTACCTCGCCTACCTGGCGGGATTCGACATCTCGACCACGATGTACCGCGCCTGCCTGGTGCCGGAGTCGGGCGATCCGGTCATGGTGCTGCGCGTGCTCGACGAGGGGCCGTTCCTGGAGACGACCTGGCTCTCGGAGCACGTCCCGTTCCGCGACTTCGACGATCCCGTCGCGGTGGTCGCCCGGACCATCGCGGCGCGCGGCCTGGCGAAGGCGCGGATCGCCGTCGACCTGCAGTCGCACTCGCTGACCGTGCGCGGCTTCGAGGCGCTGAAGCGCGCCCTGCCGGACGCGGCGTTCGTCGACATGTCGGACGACCTCATGCAGATGGGGCTGGTCAAGTCCGCGGCGGAGATCGAATGCCTCCGGCGCGCCTCGGCGATCGTCGACGCGGTGATGCTCGAGACGATCGAGGCCGCCGAGCCCGGCATGACCGAGCGCGAGATGCAGGCCATCGCCGCGGCCGGCTTCGCCCGGCACGGCGCCGACCAGGCGCCGGTCGGCCCGGTCACGTCCGGCACGGGCGAGAACTTCCTGCACGGGCGCACGCACGACCGGCCGATGCGGAACGGCGACATCCTGCATCTCGAGCTGATCCCGCGCTATCGCGGCTACTCGGCCCGGCTGATGCGCTCCACCGTGCTGGGCGGCCCGAGCGAGGCTCAAGCTCGCGTCGCCCGCCAGCTCGCCGCCATCCAGGACCGGCAGTTCCGGGCGATGAAGCCCGGCGCCGCCGCGCGCGACGTCGACGCCATCGCCCGCCAGGGCGTGCTCGACGCGGGCCTCAGGCCGAGCTACGACAACATCACCGGCTACACGCTCGGCTACTATCCGCTCAGCACGCCGCGCTCGAGCAACTTCCACCGCGCCTTCCTGCCGAGCGCCGGCTGGACGCTCGAGGACGGCATGGTGTTCCACATGTACATCTCCGCCCAGGGCCTCGCCTTCAGCGAGACCGTGCTGGTCACGGCCGACGGCGCCGAGCGCCTCACGCGGCTGGAGCGCAAGGTGTTCGCGCGTTAGCGCCCCTTCGGCGCGGCGCAGTCGCGTTGAATTCTTCTCTCCTTCCTTTCCCTTCGTGGCTCAACTTCGAAAAGGTCAACCACGAAGGCAGGCCCTTCGTCAGGCTCAGGAGTCACGAAGGGAAGAGGAAGAAGGAAAGGATGCTACGGCCTTCGGCCGCTTGCTCTAATTCCGCTTCCTTGGCTCCACGTCGAGTCTGGCGACCGCGCCTTCGAGCTCCGGCCTCGGCGCCGGGTAGAGCTGCATCACCAGCGGGTCGTGGCCGGGGATGATGTGGTCGGGCGAGTCCGCCAGGCGCTCGACCTTGCGGAAGGCCTGGATCATGTCGCCGAGGTGGTAGGCGGTGGTGAACAGGCGGTTGGTGCGCATGTGCTCGTAGTAGTGGCTGGCGTCCGACGCCAGCACCATCCAGCCGCGGCGCGTGTGCACGCGCACGACCTGCAGCCCCGCGGTGTGGCCGCCGGTGAAGTGGACCGACACGCCGGGCGCCAGCTCCTCGTCGCCGTCGTGGAAGGCGACCCGGCTCCTGAAGTTGAGCCTGACCATGCCGACGATGTCCTCGGGCTCGAAGCTGTGGCCGAAGAACGGGTAGGCCATGTTGCGCCCGGTGGCGTAGCTCATCTCCTTGTCCTGCAAATGGAAGCGCGCCTGCGGGAACTTGTCGAAGTTGCCGACATGGTCGTAGTGCAGATGCGTCAGGATCACGTCGGTCACGGCGTCGGCCCTCAGGCCGACGAGGTCGAGGCTCTTGGCCGGGCAGCGCAGATGCCTGCGCTTGCGCTGGGCGGCCACTTCGGCGGTGAAGCCGGTGTCGACCACGTAGTGGCGCTCGGCGCTCTTGATCACCCAGGTGAAGTAGTCCATCGGCATCGGCGCGTCGTGCGGATCGCCGCCGATGAAATGGTCGGTCCGCCGCGCGTCGCGCGTCGCGTAGCGGATCGCGTAGACCTCGTACTCGGGCAAGGCGGCCATCGCGCTTCCTCCGTCCTCTCGCGTTGCCGCGAACCCTATTCCAACCCTGCGTCGATCGCCACCTGACCAAATCGCTATTTCTGTTATGCGTCGCGTGGGAATGCCCGCGCGCGCGGGCCGGTCCTATAGTCGGCAAAGAAGCATAAGATGCCGGGATCACCCGGCTCGGAAGGAAACGTCGATGGCAGGACCGGTTCTCGGATTCGTCGGACTCGGGCGCATGGGCGGGCCGATGTCGTCGCGGCTGATGGACGCGGGCTATCAGCTCTCGGTGTTCGACACCAATCCCGAGGCGATGAAGCCGCTGCTCCAGCGCGGCGCCACGGCGGCGAGATCGCCGGCCGAGGTCGCGTCGTCGTCCGAGATCGTGCTGATGAGCCTGCCGACGCCGCCGGTCGTGCAGGCCGTGGCGCTGGGCGAGAACGGGCTGGCGCACGGCGCGGCGATCCGCACCGCGATCGACCTGTCGACCACGGGCCCGGGCGTGGCCAAGGTCGTCGCCGAGGGCCTGGCGCCGCGCCAGGTGACCTGGGTCGACGCGCCGGTCAGCGGCGGCATCGCCGGGGCGGTCAAGGGCACGCTCGCGGTCATGGTGTCGTGCCCGAAGGCGACCTTGGGCACGGTCGAGCCCATCCTCGAGAACTTCGGCAAGCTGTTCTTCACCGGCGAGAAGCCCGGCCTGGCGCAGGTCGCCAAGCTCGGCAACAACCTGCTCGCCGCCGCCGCGCTGGTGGTGTCGTCCGAGGCGCTGGCGATGGGCACCAAGGCCGGCATCGATCCCAAGGTGATGATCGACATCATCAACGCCGGCAGCGGGCGCAACAGCGCCACGCAGGACAAGTTCCCGCGCTCGATCCTGCCCGGCACGTTCGATTTCGGCTTCGCCACCGGCCTCTCCTACAAGGACGTGCGCCTGTGCGTCGACGAGGCCGAGGCGCTCGGCGTGCCGATGGTGGTCGGCGCGGCGGTGCGCCAGATGCTGGCCGTCACGCAGGCGAAGTTCGGCGCGAACTCCGACTTCACCTCGATCGCCAAGGTGGTCGAGGAATGGGCGGGAGTCGAGATTCGCAGCCGCAGCGGCAATTGAGGCCGGCGATGGGCACGGCTCGCGACACGACCGCGCGGCTGGTCGCGCGCGCGGCGCTCGCGACGGATCTCTCGCGCCTGGCGCCCGAGGCCGTCGCCAAGGCCAGGCTCTGCCTCATCGACTTCCTCGCCTGCGCGTTCGAGACGGGCGAGCTCGAGTGGAGCCGGCAGGCGCTCGCGGTCACCCGCCGCGTCGCCGGGGGCGCGCCGGTGATCGGCACCGACGCGACGGCGCATCCGGCCGACGCCGCCTTCGCCAACGCGGTGCTCGGGCACGGCCTCGTGCGCGAGGACATGCACACCGGCAGCATCAGCCATCTCGGCATCGTCGTCTGGCCGAGCCTGCTGGCGCTGGCGCACCAGGCGCGCTGCCCGGGCGCCGATTTCCTCGCCGCCGCCGTCGTCGGGTACGAGGCGGGCGGGCGGATCGGCCGCGCCCTGTTCGACGCCGAGCTCGCGCGCCTGTTCCGGCCGACCGGCCTCACCGGCCCGATCGCCGCCGCCGTCGCCGGCGCGCGGATGCGGCGCCTGGGCGAGGACGAAGCGACGCACGCGCTCTCGCTCGGCGTCAACACGGCGCTGGGCCTGAACCAGTGGCCGCATTCCGGCGGCAGCGAGATGTACCTGCATCCCGGCTTCGCCGCGCGCAACGCCGTGACCGCGGTCGAATTGGCGCAGGCGGGCGTCTACGCCTCCGAGGACATCCTGGAGGGCGAGGCGGGCCTGTTTGCCGCCTATCGCCGCAAGGCCCCGCGCGGCGACGTCGCGCTGTTTCCCGACGACCGGCCCGAGATCCTGTCGGTCTATTTCAAGCCGGTGCCGGCCTGCAACTACGCGCAGACCGCCTGCCAGGCGGCGCTGCAGGTGGCCGCCTCGCTGGGCGACAGGCGCCGCGACATCAGGTCGGTCGCGATCCGCGTGTCGGACGCGGCCATGCGCTACCCGGGCTGCGACTTCGCCGGCCCGTTCGAGCGCGCGCTGCAGGGCAAGATGAGCATCCAGTACGTCGCCGCCGCGGCGCTGGCGCGCGGCGTGGCGGAGGAGAAGAACTACCAGAAGCTCGACCAGCCCGAGATCCTGCGCCTGGTTCGCGCGACCACGCTCGGGACCGACGCCGGCTTCACCGCCGCCTATCCCGGCCGGCAGGGCTCGGAGGTCGCCGTCGTGCTCGGCGACGGCACGCGCGTCGCGCGTCGCGTCGAGGACGTCATCCCGGCGACCGCCGACGAGGTGCGCGCCCGCTTCCGCCGCTCCGCCGCCCGGCGCGTCGGCGAGGCGCGCGCGCTCGCGATCGAGGCCGCGATCGACCGGCTCGACGAGGCCGGCGACGCCGGCAGCATCGCGGCGCTCTGCTCCACCGCCGCGCCCGATGCAAGGCGCCTGGCATCCGACTGACGCGGGCCGGAGGACCCGCGGGGCCGCGCCGAAGAAACAACGAACGATCAGGGAGGTTCGAAGCTTGCATTTCATCGGCTGCGTTAGGTCGCTACCGCCGCTCCCGAGAGGACGCCAAACCCGGTCCCCCCTCCCCTTGCGGGAGGGGGTTAGGGGGAGGGGGGACACGATGGGAGAGACCCCGCAAACTCGGCCGCATGATGCGCGCGGCACCCGGCACGCGGAGCGCGCCGCGCCGTGATGATGCTCGAGAACTTCCTCCAGGCGCTGACCGCGGGCATCCTGGCGGGGTCGATCTACGGGCTCATGTGCGTCGGGCTGGCGCTGATCTTCGGCGTCATGCGCGTGATCAACTTCGCGCAGGGCGACTTCATGATGCTCGGCATGTACGCCGCCTACTACCTGTTCGCGGCGCTCGGCGTGCAGGCGACCTTCGGCGACAACCTCGGCCCCTATGTCGCGGTCGGCCTGGCGACGCCGCTCCTGTTCGCCTTCGGCTACGTGATCCACCGCGTGCTGGTCTCGCGCGTCACCGGCGCGCGCACGGCCGCGCTCGAGGGCGAGGGGCACTACGCCCAGCTCATCCTGACGCTCGGCATCGCGCTGATCCTGCAGAACGGCGGGCAGATCCTGTTCGGCTCGGTGCTGGTCTCGGTGCGCACGCCGCTGTCGAGCAGCGCCTGGGAGATCGGGCCGCTGTGGGGCGACTTCGTCAGCGTCTTCGTCAACAAGTCGCGCGGCATCGCCGCCGTGGTGTCGGTCGCGACGATCGCGGCGCTGGCGCTGCTGATCGCGCGCACGCGCCTCGGCAAGTCGCTGCGCGCCGCGGCCGACAATCCCGAGGCCGCGACCTACATGGGCATCGAGGTCGACCACGCCTACCGCATCGCCTTCGGCCTCGGCGCCGCCATCACCTCGGTCGCCGGCGGGCTCTTGGCGACCAACTACCCGTTCCAGCCGCATATCGGCCTCGAGTACGTCATCGTCATGTACGCCGGCGTCGTGCTCGGCGGCATGGGCAGCATCATCGGCGCCTTCTGGGGCGGCATGGCGATCGGCCTCGTGCAGCAGCTCTCGACCCTGGTGCTGCCGACGCAGCTGCAGAACGCGGCGATCTTCGTCGTGTTCCTGCTGATCGTGTTCCTGCGGCCGCAGGGCTTCTTCGGCCGCGTGGTCGAGAGGACGTAGACGATGCCGGCGCTGCGCTCGCTGCTGCCCGTCCTCGCGTTCGCCGCCGTCTATGCGGCGATCGCGCTGGTGGTGACCAACAACTACTACCAGCTCATGCTGACGCTGGTGCTGGTGTGGGCGATCTTCGGCCTGTCCTGGAACGTCCTGAGCGGCTACACCGGGCTGGTCTCGTTCGGCCACGCCGCCTTCTTCGGCATCGGCGCCTACACGACGGCGCTCGGCCAGATCTATTTCGACGTCTCGCCGTGGTTCCTGATCCCGGTGGCGGCGGCCTTCGGCGCGATCGCCGGGCTCCTGATCGGCTTCCCGACCTTCCGGCTGCGCAGCCACTACTTCGCGCTCGCCATGCTCGCCTACCCGCTGGCGCTCTACTACGTGTTCGAGTGGCTGGGCTACCAGGAGATCACCCTGCCGATGAAGCGCGAGAACGCCGCTTCCTACATGCAGTTCGCCGATCACCGCGTCTACACGCTGGTCGCGCTCGCCATGCTGGTGGTGGTGATGCTGGCGACCAGGATGATCGAGGGCTCGCGCTTCGGCATGGCGCTCCTGGCGATCAAGCAGAACGAGGCCGCCGCCGAGGCGGCCGGCATCGACGCGCTCGCCTGGAAGCTCCGGGCGATCACGGTCAGCGGCGCCATCGGCAGCGCGGTCGGCGGCTTCTATGCCGTCGTGCTGCTGGTGGTGACGCCCGTGTCGGTGTTCGGCATGCTGGTCTCGGCCCAGGCGCTGACCGTCACGATGTTCGGCGGCGTCGGCACGGTGTGGGGACCGGTGATCGGCTCGGCCGTGCTGATCCCGCTGGCCGAGACGCTGCAGGCGCATCTGGGCGCGCGCTTCCCCGGCATCCACGGCGTGATCTACGGGCTCGCCATCGTCGTCGTGATCCTGGTGGCGCCGGAGGGCGTGTTCTGGAAGGCGCGCGACCACCTGCGCCGGCGCCGCCCGCTTCCGGCGGCCGATGCCGGCCCGGCCCCGGCGCCGCTGCCGGCCCTTTCGCCGCTTTCGGTTGGGGCGGCCGCGAACGACCCGGCGCCCGCCGCGCGGGCCGAAGCCGGCCGCGTGCTGCTCGAGGTGCGCGGCCTCACGAAGAGCTTCGGCGGCCTGCGTGCCGTGCAGGACGTGAGCTTCCAGGTCCGCGAGGGCGAGATCCTCGGCATCATCGGGCCGAACGGCGCCGGCAAGACCACGGCGTTCAACCTGCTCAACGGCTTCCTCAAGCCCGACGCCGGCGAGGTGCTGCTCGACGGCACGAGCATGGTCGGCCGCAAGCCGCACGCGCTCAGCGCCGCCGGCGTCGGCCGCACCTTCCAGATCATGCGCCCGTTCCCGCGCATGTCGGTCGCCGACAACGTCGTCGTCGGCGCCTACGTGCACGCGCTGACCGACGCCGAGGCGCGGCGGTCCGCCGCCGAGGCGATCCGGCGCGTGGGCCTCGCCGCCGTCGCCCAGCGGCTCGCCGGCGGGCTCACGACCAAGGAGCTGAGGCTGATGGAGCTGGCCCGCGCGCTCGCCGGCAAGCCGCGCATCCTCCTGCTCGACGAGACGCTCGCCGGCCTCGGCCAGGCCGAGGCGGCCGAGGTGATCCAGGTGATCCGCTCCCTGGCGGGCCAGGGCGCGACGATCGTGATCATCGAGCACACGATGCACGCCATGGTGCGGCTGGTCGACCGCTTCGTCGTGCTCGACCACGGCGCCGTGCTGGCGGAAGGCGCGCCCGAGGCGATCACGCGCGACCCGCGCGTGATCGAGGCCTATCTCGGCAGGAAGTGGAGCGCCCATGCTGCGGATTGAGGCCTTGAGCGCGGGCTACACCGCGGTACCGGTCCTCAACGGCGTGTCGATCGCGGTCGACGAGGGCCAGTTCGTCGCCATCGTCGGCCCGAACGGCGCCGGCAAGACCACGCTGTTCAAGACCATTTCCGGCACGGTGGGCCTGATGGCGGGCTCGATCCGCTTCCTCGATACCGATCTCGCGTCGGTGCCGCCGCATCGCCGCGCGCATCTCGGCATCGCGCATGTGCCCGAGGGACGCCAGGTGTTCCCGTCGCTGACGGTGATGGAGAACCTGGAGATGGGCGCCTACACCGAGGCCGGGCGGCGCGACTGGACGAGCAACATCGAGCGCATCTTCGCCTGGCTGCCGGTGCTGGCCGAGCGCCGCGGCCAGCTCGCCGGCACGCTGTCGGGCGGCGAGCAGCAGATGCTGGCGATCGGCCGCGGCCTCGCCTCGTCGCCGAAGCTCCTGATGCTCGACGAGCCGTCGATGGGCCTCGCGCCCGCGATCGCCGATTTCATCTTCGAGCGGCTGATCGAGATCCGCCGCCAGTCCGGCCTCACCGTCCTTCTGGTCGAGCAGCGCGTCGCCGAGGCGCTGGAATCCGCGGACCACGGCTATGTCCTCGAGATGGGACGCGTGGTCCTCGAGGGCAACAACAAGACGCTCAGGGCGGACGACCGCGTCCGCCAGGCCTATCTCGGCATGTAGACGACAACGAACCCATAGAGGAGGAAACCGTCATGACATTCAGGCGCAAGATTCTCGCAGGACTATTGCCGGCACTGGCCGCGCTGGCGCTGTGGGCGCCGTCTTCCGGCGCACAGCAGCCCAAGGAGGTCAAGGTCGGCCTGCTGGTGCCGCTGTCCGGCATCTACGCGAGGCCCGGCGCGGTTATGCGCATGGGCGCCGAGATGGGCGTCGAGCACATCAACGCGCAAGGCGGCATCAAGTCGCTGGGCGGCGCCAAGCTGAAGCTGGTCGTGCTCGACAGCGGCGACAGCACCGAGAAGGCCAAGGCCGCGGCGCAGCGCATGGTGGCGCAGGAGACCGACCTGGTGGTCGCCACGGGCTCGTATCTCAGCTCGTTCACGCTCGCGGTGACCGAAGTGACCGAGCGGGCCAAGCTGCCGGTCCTGACGCTGTCCTATTCCGACCAGATCACCGAGCGCGGCTTCAAGTACATCTTCCAGACCTCCGCCACGTCGGGCTCGCAGGCCGAGCAGTCCCTGCCCGAGCTGATGAAGCTCGCCGTGGCAGCCGGCGGCGCCCGGCCGAAGACGGTCGCCATCATCACCGACAATACCGCGGCCTCGATCTCGTCGGTGAAGCCGATGAAGGAGCGCCTGCTGAAGGAGCTCGGCCTCGAGCTGGCGGTGGACGAGACCTTCACGCCGCCGCTCTCCGACGCGACGCCGCTGGTGCAGCGCGTGCGCGCCGCCAAGCCCGACCTGCTGTTCTTCCTGCCGACCGTCATCTCGGACGCGAAGCTGATGCTGGAGAAGATGAACGAGTTCGGCCTCGGCCAGGGCAAGGTGCCGACCATCTCGTTCGGCATCGCCATCGCCGAGCCGGACATGCTGAAGACCATGACCCCGGAGCTGCTGCAGGGCGTCATGGCCGTGGTCGGCAACTGGGGCGGCAAGGGCCACGAGAAGCTGATCGCCGAGCTCAAGCAGAAGTACAACGAGCCCTGGATGACGCAGAACGCGATCTCGACCTACGGCGACATGTGGATCATGAAGTCGGCGCTCGAGAAGGCCGGCAAGGCCGACCGCGAGGCGGTGGCCGAGGCCTTGCGCAAGATGGACGACGGCCCGGCGAAGAACTATCCCGGCGGCGAGATGAAGTTCGACGACAAGGGCCGCCGCGTCGGCGCGGGGCTCACCATCATCCAGTGGCAGAAGGGCGTGCCGGTCGTCGTCTATCCGTCGAACCTGGCCGTCTCGCAGGCGATCTGGCCGAAGAAGTAGTTCTGGAGTATCGCAATCCAAGCGCCCGCCGGCGGCGGCCCCGCCGGCGGGCGCGCTCATGTGAGGAAGGAGAGGATCAGCATGGACAAGGCAGTGTTCGACAAGGGGCTCGAGATCCGCAAGAGCGTGCTCGGAAAGGAACATGTCGAGAAGTCGATCGCCTCGGCCGACGCGTTCAACCAGCCGCTGCAGGAGCTGGTGACCGAGTATTGCTGGGGCTGGTGCTGGGGCCGCGAGACGCTGCCGAAGAAGACGCGCAGCATGCTGAACCTCGCCATGCTCAGCATCCTCAACCGCCCGCACGAGCTGAAGATCCACGTCAAGGGCGCGCTCAGGAACGGCGTCAGCCGCGACGAGATCCGCGAGGTCCTGCTGCAGGTCGGCATCTACGGCGGCATCCCCGCCGCCGTCGACAGCTTCCGCCTCGCCCGCGAGGCGCTGAACGAGTACGACCAGGGGAAGTGATCCCACGCGGAGACGCGGAGAGCGCGGAGCGGATTTCCTCTCCGCGCCTCCGCGTCTCCGTGTGAACCGATTCAGTACCGATTGATCGGCAGGATCACGACCTGGGCGATCTGGAGGTGGCGCGGCTGGGCGAGCGCGAACATGATGGTGCGCGCCACGTCCTCGGGCTCCATCGCCAGCTTGAACTGGTCGTAATAGGCCTTCTCCTGTGCGCGGTCCCCGCGGTAGCGCGCGAGGATGATGCCGGTCCTGGTCAGGCCGGGGTTGATCTCGGTCACGCGGATGCCGGTCTCGGCCAGCTCGCCGCGGATGGTCTCGGTCAGCATGTGCACCCCCGCCTTGCTGGCGCTGTAGGGCGCCATGTCGGGCACGATGCGCAGCGCGTTGATCGAGCTCATCGTCACGATGTCGCCGGTGTTGCGCCTGACCATGTCGGGCAGGACGGCGCGCGTGACGCGCATCAGCCCGACGAGGTTGGTCTCGACGATCTGGGCCCAGTCGTCGGCCGAGCCCTGGTCGAAGCGCTTGCGGCCGCCGATGTCGTGGCCGGCGTTGTTGATCAGGATGTCGACCGGCCGGAACGCCGCCGGCACGAGGTCGGGCAGAGCGGCGACCTTCGCGGTGTCGGTGATGTCGAGCGCGACCGGCGTCGTGCTCGCGCCCAGCTCGGCCGCCAGCGCCTTCAGCTTCGCGTCGTCGCGGTCGACCAGCACGACCTTGTGCCCGGCCGCGACCAGCGCCTTGGCGATGGCGCAGCCCATGCCACCGGCTGCGCCGGTCAGCAATGCAGTTCCCGTCACTGGCGTTCCCCCGTTGATATGGCGGGCATTCTGGCAGCCTGGTCATCAGCCTACATCGACATTCCCGTGCTAACAGTTATGCTGGCGGCGAGGGGCCGCATGGAAATCAAGCAGCTGAAGTCGTTTTCGGCCGTCGCCGAGTTCGGCAGCTTCTCGCGCGCCGCCGTGGCGCTCTCGGTCGCGCAGCCCGTGCTCAGCCGCCAGGTGAAGTCGCTCGAGACCGAGCTCGGCGTAAGGCTGCTCTATCGCAACGGCCGCGGCATCATCCTGACCGAGGCCGGCAAGCTGCTCGACCAGTACGCCAAGGGCATCCTCGAATCCACGGCGCGCGCGCGCAGCGAGATCGCGGCGCTGCAGTCCGACCCGCGCGGCAGCGTCACGATCGGCATGCCGCCCTCGGTCGGCTTCGTCCTGACCGTGCCGCTGGTGCAGGCGTTCAAGCGCGCCTACCCGTCGATCGCGCTGCGCGTGGTCGAGGGCTTCAGCGGCCACGTGCTGGAATGGCTCTTGACCGGCCGCATCGACGTGGCGGTGCTCTACAACGCGCCGCGCATGGGCAACGTGCTGTCGCAGCCGCTGCTGCAAGACGACCTGTTCCTGCTCGGCGCGGCGAAGGACCCGTGCTCGCTTCCGGCCAAGCCCGTGCCGGCCCGGCGCATGACCGAGCTGCCGATGATCCTGCCGAGCCGGCCGCACGGGCTGCGCCTGGTGGTCGACCAGATCCTCGGCAAGGCCGGCATCGTGCTCAACCCCGACCTCGAGGTCGACGCGATGCCCTCGACGCTCAACCTGATCCAGCGCGGCGTCGGCTACACGATCCTCTCCTATTCCAGCGTCCACCACCTGGTCGACGAGGGCCGCATCAAGGTGTGGTCGATCGTCGAGCCGCAATTGACGCGCAAGCTGATCCTCGCCACCTCGAGCCAGCGCCCCGGCACCGTCGCCACCAAGGCGCTGACCGACATCGTGCGCAGCGAGATGCGCGAGCTGGTGCGCCGCGGCCTGTGGCGGCCGCAGCGCCAGCGCAGGGAGGCGGCTGAGTAGGGCCGGGGCCAGGCGCCGGCCGGGGGGCATGCGACCGGCGCGCGATTCTTCGCGCGCCTGGCGGCGATCAGAGCAGGGGACCCATGCGCCGCTCGCCGCGCTCGTAGACCACGTGCGCACGGCCGACCAGCAGCGGGTCGATCGCGCCGATGCCCTCGGGGTCCTTGCGCGAATAGGGCAGCTTGTGCAGCACGTAGCGCATCGCGTTCAGGCGCGCGCGCTTCTTGCAGTCGCTCTTGATCACGGTCCAGGGCGCGTCCGCGGTGTCGGTGTGGAAGAATATCGCCTCCTTGGCCTTGGTGTACGCGTCCCATTTGTCGAGCGAGGCCATGTCGATCGGGCTCAGCTTCCATTGCTTCAGCGGATGGACCTCGCGCTCCTTGAAGCGCCGCCGCTGCTCCTGCCGGCTGACCGAGAACCAGAACTTGATCAGGTGGATGCCGCTGCGCACGAGGTGGCGCTCGAACTCCGGCGCCTGGCGCATGAACTCGTCGTATTCCGCGTCGTTGCAGAAGCCCATCACGCGCTCGACGCCGGCGCGATTGTACCACGAGCGGTCGCACAGCACGATCTCGCCGCGCGTGGGCAGGTGCGCGGCATAGCGCTGGAAGTACCATTGACCCCGCTCGTCGTCCGTCGGCTTCTGCAGCGCCATGATCCGCGCGCCGCGCGGATTGAGATGCTCCATGAAGCGCTTGATCGTGCCGCCCTTGCCGGCGGCGTCGCGTCCCTCGAACAGGATCACCACGCGCTGCCCGGTTTCCTTCACCCAAGCCTGCAGCTTCAGCAGCTCGACCTGCAGCCGATACTTCTGCTTCTCGTAGTTCTTCCGCAGCATCAGGTGCTTGTAGGGATAGCCGCCGTCGCGCCAGCCCTCGGTCAGCTCCTCGTCGAGCCGTTCCTTCTGCTTCGCCGCCAGCTTCGACTCGGGCGCGGTCAACGCCTGGCGCAGCCGTCGCGCGTCGTCGGGCGAGATGCCGGCGATGATCGCCTTGATCGACCGGGCGAGTGCGGGCACGTCGCCCTTGGCGGCATGGGCGAGGATGTCGCGCATCGCCGCTTCCGTCGCCATTTGCGCCGCGGCCAATTTCTCGCCGACCGCGAAGCGTTCGATGCCCGACGGGTCGTGCGTCGGCGCGATGTCGCCGGCCGCGGCGCGCCGCGCGGCGGCCGGGCGGGAGGCAGGCTTGCCGCCGGCGGCAACCGGGGCGGGCGGATGCTTGCCGTTGCCGGAATGGGTCGTTCGTGTTGCCATGTGACGGTCCTCCAGCGGAGCGAAAGCCGGTCTCGGCCTGTGTCGCCGGCGCCAGGATCGCGCCCAATGGTAAACCGGCGGTTGATGCAACAGAGTCGCAGTGCGCTTCGGTCGTGCCAGCGGGAGTGGAGCCTAGGACCCGGGGCGGCAGCCCGGCGCCCGTTGAAGGGGCCGCGGGGCCGGCGCAGGATCCGGCCATGAACGCGCGGCGGCGATGCGTCACCGTGTTCGGCGGCACCGGCTTCCTCGGCCGGCACATCGTGCGCCACCTGGTCGGGCGCGGCTTCCGCGTGCGCGTGGCGACGCGCCATGCAACCGGCAAAACGCCGACGGCCTCGCCCGACATCGAGCCTGTGCGCGCCGATATCGGCGATGCCGCGTCGGTCGCGGCGGCGCTGTCCGGCGCCGACGGCGCGGTGAATGCCGTCAGCCTCTATGTCGAGGCGGAAGGGCGGACCTTCCAGGCCGTTCACGTCGACGCCGCGGCGCGCATGGCCGGCTTGGCGCGGGAGGCGGGGCTCGGCGGGCTCGTCCACGTCTCCGGGATCGGCGCCGATCGGCGCTCGCCGTCGCGCTATGTCGCCAGCCGCGGCCGCGGCGATGACGCGGTGGCGTCCGCGTTTCCTTCCGCCGCCATCCTGCGGCCGTCGGTGTTGTTCGGCCCCGGCGATTCCTTCCTGTCGGCGATCGCCGACCTGTTGCGGCGGTCGCCGGTCTTCCCGCTGTTCGGGCGCGGCCTGACGCGGCTGCAGCCGGCCCATGTCGACGACGTGGCGCGCGCGGCGGCCGCGCTGCTCGCGGCGCCGCGCGCGGCCGGCGTCTACGAGCTGGGCGGGCCGGACGTGCTGGCCTATCGCGCGCTGATCGAGAAGGTCGCGGCGCAGATCGGGCGCCGGCCCATCCTGGTCCCGGTGCCGTTCGGGGTCTGGCATGCGGCGGCGGCCGTGGCCGAGCGCCTGCCCGGCGCCCCGCTGGCACGCAACCAGGTCGAGCTGATGCGGAACGACAACACCGCGTCCGGCCGGTACCCCGGCTTCGACGCGCTCGGCATCACGCCGCGGTCGATCGGGCAAACCCTGGCGCAGCTGTTTCCCGGGCCCGGCACGGGCGGCGGACGAGGAGCCTGACCGTCAGGCCGAGGCGCGCTGCCGGTCCTTGGCGCCCCAGCGCGCGGCGCAGTGCTCGCAGCAGAAGAAGATGCCGGCGCGCTCGACGCCATGGCCGATGATGCGCGTCTCGCAGGCGGTGCAGCGCGGCGCGAGCGCCTGGATGGCGCATTCGAAGCTGTCGAAGGTGTGGCGGTTGCCGCCGACGATCACGTCGAACGCCTTGTCGTAGTCGTTGCGGCACACTTCGCAGATCGGCATGATGGTTTCCTCTCGGGTTCAACGTTGCACGGTGTCCGCCAGCTTCTTGGCATCCACGAGATGCGCCTGGATCATGGGCAGGACGTCCTCCACCAGGCCCTTGAGCCCGGTCTGGTCGCCGCTCTGCGCATAGGCCTGGTACAGCGCCACCGCCTGCTGATGGCCCTTGACCTGGTAGCTCATGTAGAGCCGGTCGAACTCGTCGCCTTCGGCGGCCTGCAGCTCGTCGATCATCCGTTGGTGCGGCTGGTCGAGCTTCGTCGTCAGGGGCACGCCCGGGTCGGCGGCCTGGACCGCCGCCTTCAGGTCGGCGGTGATTTTTCCGTGGTCGTCCATCGCGCGTCGTGCGAAGGCGCGGATTTCCGGCTTCATGGCCTTGTCGATCGCGATCTTGCCGGCTTCGATCTCGAACAGGTCGGCCATGCTCGCATGCGCGACGAACTTCGGCGTCATCGACTCCGGCGCCTTTTGCGCCAGCGCAAGGCTCGCGCCGGCGAGCAGCGCGACGGCCGCGCCGGCGGCGCGCAGGAAGGTTAGCATGGGCGGGCTCTCCCGGCGCTCAGGGCGGGCGGCACGAGCGGGACGCAACGACGTTCGGCCGCAACCTGCGCACGGCTCCGCGCAACGCAGCGAGGCGCGAGCCCGCGCCCGTCGCGCGCCGATAGCGCCGGCGCTGCGGCCAGTCCTCGTTCTGCTCCACGACGAACCCGCCTTGTCGCCGTTCCGGAGTCTGCATGCTGCGCGTCATGTCAGTTCTGCTCCCTTTGCCCGCTGACGACCCCGTGGGATTTCGGGGCCTGATCCGTCGTTCCACCTGGAACGCCCGTGGGTCGGCGCCGTTCCGCCGGCGCCCGCGGTGACGGGGGCGCGTTCGCATGCAACTCGCCTGGATGCAAGGCGTTGAAGCACGACAGTCTGGAGGTGCCGATGAGCGACAGAAAAGACGCCGATCCGTTCGAGAAGTTTCCCGCCCGTCCGGCCGCGGCCGCCAACGTCACGGCGGGGGAAACCGAGCGGACGCTCGACGCCATCCTGGTGGACGAGATCGACGGGCGGTCCCTGTACGCGATCGTGGGATTCGAGGGGACGGACCTCGAGGCGAAGGGTCCGGCGCCGCCCTGGCTCAAGCCCGCGACGCCGTCGCGCTGACGTCCGGATCCGTTTGGGCACGCGGCCAGGCACGCGGCGGCAGGAGAAATCCCCCGGAATCTTCCCCGGCCGGGCGACACGGCTGGAGAATCGGATCAGCGGAAATCGCGCGCCGTGGGAATGGCGCGCGGCGCCTTGCTCGCGTTCGATCCGCCGAACAGCGGAGCCAGCAGCGAAGAGTGATCGGCGATGCGCTCGGCCACGACGTGGATCACGCGGCCCGAGGCGTCGACCTGCACCCGGCCTTCGACGACCATCAAGCGGCTCGACAGGAACGCGCGGCGATAGCGCTGGAACACGCCGGGCCACACGATGATGTTGGCGGTGCCGGTCTCGTCCTCGATGGTGGCGAAGATCACGCCGCTCGCGGTATCCGGCTGCTGGCGGATCAGCGCCAGCCCCGCGACCTTGACCCTGCGCCCGTCCGCCAGGCCCGCAAGCCGGCGATTGCGCTCGATCCCCATGGCGGCCAGGTTTTGCCGCAGCAGCCGCAGCGGATGCGCCTTCAGCGACAGGCCGAGGCTCGCGTAGTCGGCGCCGACCTCTTCCGGCAGGTCGGCCTCCGGCAGCAGGTCGCGTGCCCGCGCGTCCTCCGTCGCGTCGTCGCGGGAAAAGAGCGGAAGCCGGCGCTGCTCCATCATCCGGCTTTGCCAGAGCGCGCCGCGCCGGCCGACGCCGAACGATCCGTGCGCGTCGGCGGCCGCCAGGCGTTCGACCGCCGGCCGGCCCAGGCCCGCCGCCATCCAGAGATCGAGCTGGCGGCGATAGGAGCCGGGGCGGGTGCGGCGGGCGGCGGACAGCCGATCGGCGTCGGACCGGCGGCATCCCTTGATCTGCCTCAGGCCCAGCCGCAGCGCGCAGCCGCCTTTGCCGTCCGGCTCGAGCGTGTTGTCCCATTCGCTGTGGCCGGCGTCGACCGGGCGCAGCGCGACGCCGTTCTCGACCGCGTCGCGCACGAGCTGGGCCGGCGCGTAGAACCCCATCGGCTGGCTGTTGAGGATCGCGCAGGCGAAAGCCGCCGGGTAATGGCACTTGAGCCAGGCCGAGACGTAGACGAGCAGTGCGAAGCTGGCCGCATGGCTTTCCGGGAAGCCGTATTCGCCGAAACCCTCGATCTGGCGGAAGCACGCCTCGGCGAACGACTTCTCGTAGCCGCGCCTCACCATGCCCTCGACGAAGCGCGCGCCGAGCGCGCCGATCGTGCCGACATGGCGGAACGTAGCCATCGCGCGCCGCAGCTCGTTCGCCTCCTGCGGCGAAAACCCGGCGGCGACGATGGCGATGCGCATCGCCTGCTCCTGGAACAGCGGCACGCCGCAGGTATGGCCGAGCACGCCGCGCAGCTCCTCGCTCGGCAGGTCGGCCGGCTCCTTGCCCTCGCGCCGGCGCAGGTAGGGATGCACCATGTCGCCCTGGATCGGGCCGGGCCGCACGATCGCGACCTGCACCACGAGGTCGTAGAAGCAGCGCGGCTTCAGCCGCGGCAGCATGGCCATCTGCGCGCGGCTCTCGACCTGGAAGATGCCGACGGAATTGCCGTGGCAGAGCATGTCGAACACGGCGGGATCGTCTCGCGGGATCTCGTTGAGCTCGCGCCGCACGCCGTAATGGCGCTCGACCAGCGCCAGTCCCTTGCGCAGGCAGGTGAGCATGCCGAGGCCGAGGATGTCGATCTTCAGCATGTTGAGATCGTCGAGATCGTCCTTGTCCCACTCGATCACGGTGCGTCCCGGCATGGAGGCGTTCTCGATCGGCACGATCTCGGAAAGCCTGCCGCGCGTGACGACGAAGCCGCCGGTGTGCTGCGACAGGTGGCGCGGGAATCCGGTGATCGCGCGCGCCATCGCCAGCACGGACAAGAGCCGCGCATCGGCCGGATCGAGCCCCGCTTCCTTGATGCCGTCCCGCGGCAATCCTTCGCGGCCCCAGCCCGGGACCAGGCCGCTCAGCGCGGCGATGGAATCGGCCGACAGCCCGAACGCCTTGCCGACGTCGCGAATGGCGCTCTTCGGACGGTAGGTCACCACGGTGGCGACGATGCCGGCGCGCTCGCGCCCGTACTTGCCGTAGATGTATTGGATGACCTCTTCCCGGCGCTCGTGCTCGAAGTCGAGGTCGATATCGGGCGGCTCGCCGCGCTCGACCGAGATGAAGCGCTCGAACAGCGTCTCGATGCGCTCGGGGTCGACGGCGGTGATGCCGAGGACGAAGCACAGGGCGGAATTGGCCGCCGATCCGCGGCCCTGGCACAGGATGCCTTGCTCGCGCGCGAACCGGACGATGTCGTGCACCGTCAGGAAATAGCGCGCGAAGTCGAGCCGGGCGATGACGGCGAGCTCCTTTTCCAGCAACGCCCGGATCTTCTCCGGGACGGCGCCGGCGTAGCGGCGCGCCGCGTGCGACCAGGCCAGGCGCTCCAGCTCCTCCTGCGCGGTGCGGCCCGGCGGCACCGGCTCGTCGGGGTATTCGTACCGCAGCTCGTCGAGGCTGAACCGGCACGCGGCGACGATCTCGAGCGTGCGCGCGAGCAGCTCCGGCCGCCCGGGGAACAGGCGCGCCATCTCCGCGCCCGGCTTCAGGTGCCGCTCGGCATTGCCGTTGAGGCGATAGCCTGCCGTGTCGACCCTGCAGCCTTCGCGGATGCAGGTGAGCACGTCCTGCACGGGCCGGCGCTCCGGGACATGGGCGTGCACGTCGTTGGTGGCGACCAGCGGCGCCCGCGCTTCGCGCGCGATTGCCGCCAGTGTCTCGATGCGCCGTGCGTCGTCGGCATGGTGGAGCCGCGTGGCCGCGGTGTAGACGTTGCGGCGAAAGCGCTGCCGCAGCGAACGGAGCCAGGGCAGAAAAGCCGCATCGAGCCGTTCCGGCGGGATCGCCGCCAGCTTCATGCCGTCGCCGCAGGCGACGAGGTCGGCTGACGACAATCGGCACGCGCCCTTCTCGGCGCGCCGTTTCCCGTGAGTCAGCAACTGCGCCAGCCGGCCATAGGCGTCGCGGTCGGTCGGAAAGGCCAGCACGCTGGGCGCATCCGTGAAATCCAGGCGCGCGCCGACGACCAGCCTCATGCCGACCTGCCGGGCGGCGCTGTGGGCGCGAACGATCCCCGCCAGCGTGTTGCGGTCGGTGACGGCGATGGCGTCGAGACCCAGCTCCTTGGCGCGCAGCACCAGCTCGGCGGGATGCGAGGCCCCGCGCAGGAAGCTGAAATTGCTGGTCGCCTGGAGCTCGGCATAGCCGATGGGCGGCGAGCTCATGGCGCGTTCCCTATTTGTTCTAATTAATTCCCGAACCTCCGGCCGCCGTCAAGCCGGCAATTGCGGGCTTCAGCCCAGGACGCCGGCGACCTTGCGCATGTCGGCGACGAAGCGGGCGATCTCGGCCGCGCGTGCGTCGTCGGGCGCGCGCAGCAGGGCGGACGGATGGACCGTCGCCATGACATAAGGTGCCAGGGCCGACGGCATGAACCGGCCGCGTATCCGCGTCACGCGCTGGCTTGGCCCCAGCAGGGCCTGCGTGGCGGTGGCGCCGAGGCAGACCAGCACCTTCGGCTTCACCACCGCGATCTCGGCTTCGATCCACGGGAGGCAGGCGCGGATCTCCATGGCATTGGGCTTGGCGTGCAGGCGCCGCTTGCCGCGCGGCGTCCATTTGAAATGCTTCACGGCATTGCTGACATACGCGTCCGCGCGCCGGATGCCGGCGGATTCGAGACAGCGGTCGAGCAGGGCGCCGGCGGGGCCGACGAAGGGCCGGCCCTTGCGGTCCTCCTGGTCGCCCGGCGTCTCGCCGACCAGCATCAGGGCGGCGTCGGCCGGGCCCTCGCCGAAAACGGTTTGCGTCGCGTCGACGTAAAGAGGACAGGCGGTGCATCCGGCAGCGGCCCGGCGCAGACGCTCGAGCGTCGGGTGCGCGGGAATGAAGGCCGCGGCGGTCGCGGCGGCCGGCCTGCGGCGTTCCGCCCTCAGAGGCTCCGGCGTGCCGTCCGCTGCGGCGCCTGCTCCCAGTTTTCGCCGGCGGCCATCAGGCATGAACGTCCATCCGGGAAGCTCAAGAGCAGCGTCCAGCTGCCGCTCTGCGACGTCGTCAGCTCGACGACGGTACCATTGCCGGTGACGCCGACGCCACTTGGCGACTCCTCGAACTGTTCCTTGAGCTGCGCCAGCAGATCGCTGCGCTCGCCGCAGGTCGGACGCCCTTGCGCCATGGCGGGCAACGCGATCACCGTCAGGACAGCGGCCCAGCCGAGCATGCGATAGGACATGTCGGGTCCTTTCCAGCCAAATCCGACTATCCGCCCCGCCCGGACAAACGTGCCCCGATCCGTTGAAGTTCCGGGGCAAGGATGCGCTCCCGCAGGAATCCCCGCGCTTGCTTGCAGAACAAGGAGATAGCCGGGCGCACTTGCCGCCCGGCCGGGTCGAGCGGCTGACGCCGACCGCGGCGCGCCGGCAACCGATCGACCGGCAGGCGCGCGACCGACCGGCGGCCGCGCTCCATTGGACGCAGGGATTCTTCGGGTCTAGAGTTTCCTTGCAGCCCGCGAAGCGGCGTTTCGCCGCGCGCGACGGGCCCGGAATCGGGCGACGGAATCGGCGCGGGCGGGTCGATCAACATGTCAGGCGCCGCTTGAGAAAAGGGGCTGGCGCCGAGCGGGGAGGCGGCGAGTGGCCTCAGCGCGCGCGTCCATCGTGGTCCGCATCTGCGCGGCGTTGCTGGTGTGGCTCGTCTCGACGAGCGCGCCGGCGCTGGCGGCGGGGACCGCGCGGGTCCTGCATGTCGAAGGCGCGATCGGCCCCGCCATCGCCGACTACATCGCCCGCGGGCTCGCCAAGGCCGCCGCCGACAAGGCGACGCTGGTGATCCTCCGCCTGGACACGCCGGGCGGGCTCGACGCCTCGATGCGCGACATCATCCGCGAGATCCTGGCATCGCCCGTGCCGGTGGTGACCTATGTCGGGCCCAGCGGCGCGCGCGCGGCGAGCGCGGGGACCTACATCCTCTACGCCAGCCACGTGGCGGCCATGGCGCCGGGCACCAATCTCGGCGCGGCCACGCCGGTCGCGATCGGCGGCTTCCCGACGCCGGAGCGCGACGCCGGCGGGCGCGACGCCAAGGACAAGGACTCGAAGGAAGACGGCGAGCGCGCGCCGCGCCGCCCCGCGAGCACGATGGAAGCCAAGGCGGTGAACGACGCCACCGCCTATATCCGCGGCCTGGCGGAGCTGCGCGGCCGCAACGCGGATTGGGCCGAGAAGGCCGTGCGCGAATCGGCCAGCCTCTCCGCCGGCAAGGCGCTCGACGAGAAGGTGATCGACATCGTCGCCCGCGACATCGGCGACGTGCTGGCCCAGCTCGACGGAAGGACGCTGAAGGCGGGCGACCGCTCGGTCGAGATCGTTGCCAAGGACGTCGTCCTGGAGCATGTGCGGCCGAACTGGCGCGTGCAGTTCCTCGCCGCCATCACCAACCCGAATGTCGCGCTGATCCTGATGATGATCGGCGTCTACGGGCTGATCTTCGAGTTCATGAACCCGGGCGCGGTGCTGCCCGGCACGCTCGGCGCCGTGTGCCTGCTGGTCGGCCTCTACGCGCTGTCGGCGCTGCCGGTGAACCTCGCCGGGCTGGCGCTGATCGGCCTCGGCATCGCCCTGATGGTCGCGGAAGCCTTCACGCCGACCTTCGGCGGCTTCGCGCTCGGCGGCGCCGCCGCCATCGCGATCGGCGCGACCATCCTGGTCGAGGACGTGCCGGGCTTCGAGGTCTCGTGGCCGGTCGTGGGCGGCGTGGCGGCGGCGAGCCTCGCCTTCTCGCTGCTGGCCGCGCATCTCGCCTTCTCCTCGCGCCGGCGCGCGGTCGTCAGCGGCCGGGAGCAGCTGATCGGCATGCAGGGCAGGATCGTCGACTGGAGCGGCCGCACCGGGCACGTCTCGGTGCACGGCGAGCGCTGGAACGCCGTGGCCGAAGGCTCGTTCGCGCCCGGCCAGCGCATCCGCGTCGCCGGGCTCGACGGCCTGACGCTGCGCGTCGAGCCCGAGCCGCCGGACCAAAGCCAGCCGAAGGAGCGTCCCGGATGATCAACCAGCTCGCCTTCATCCTGCCGATCGTCGTCCTGATCGCCGCGTTCATCGCCACCGCGGTCAAGATACTGCGCGAGTACGAGCGCGGCGTCGTGTTCACGCTCGGCCGCTTCACCGGGGTCAAGGGGCCCGGGCTCATCATCCTGGTTCCGCTGGTGCAGCAGATGGTGCGCGTCGACCTGCGCACGATGGTGCTGGACGTGCCGGCCCAGGACGTGATCTCGCGCGACAACGTGTCGGTGAAGGTCAATGCCGTGATCTACTTCCGCGTCGTCGACGCAGAGCGCGCGATCATCCAGGTCGAGAACTTCGGGCTCGCCACCAGCCAGCTGGCGCAGACGACGCTGCGCTCGGTGCTGGGCAAGCACGACCTCGACCAGATGCTGGCCGAGCGCGACAAGCTCAACAGCGACATCCAGCAGATCCTCGACGAGCAGACGGATGCCTGGGGCATCAAGGTCGCCAATGTCGAGATCAAGCACGTCGACCTGAACGAGAGCATGATCCGCGTGATCGCGCGTCAGGCCGAGGCCGAACGCGAACGCCGGGCGAAGGTCATCAATGCCGAAGGCGAGCAGCAGGCGGCGCAGAAGCTGCTCGAGGCGGCCGAGGTGCTGGCGCAGCGCCCGGAGGCCATGCAGCTGCGCTACCTCGGCGCGCTCACCGCCATCGCCACGCAGAACAGCTCGACCATCGTCTTCCCGGTGCCGATCGACATCCTGGGCGCGATGGCGAAGATGGCGGGGAAGACGGGGTAGAGCGCTACTTCCCGCCGTCGACGCTGAGCGTCTGTCCCGATATCCAGCCGGCCTGGTCGGAGGCGAGGAACAGCACGGCGTTGACGATGTCGTCGACGCTGCCCAGGTGCTTGAGCGCGATGCCTTCGACCAGCAGGCGCTGGCCCTCGGGGCCGTAGGCCTCCCACTGCTTCCGGGTCGTCGGGTTGGACAGCACGAATCCCGGCGCCACGCTGTTGACCGTGATGCCGAACGGGCCGAGCTCGTGGCAGAGCTGGCGCGTCAGGCCGATCAGGCCCGCCTTGGCCGAGGCATAGGCCTGGATGCCGGTCTTGCTGACGCCGAGGCCCGCGCCGCTCGAGATGTTGACGATGCGCCCGCGCCGCGCGGCCTTCATCGCGGGGGCCGCGGCCTGCGAGAACCAGAAGGCGCCGTCGACATTGGCCTCGAAGATCTCCTTCCACTGCCGCTCCGTGATCTCCTCGAGCGGCCGGCCGGCCTGGCCGCGCACGCCGCCGGCGTTGTTGACCAGCACGTCGATGCGGCCGCCGCAGGCCCGCTCGGCCTCGGCCACGAAGGCGCGCACCCCGTCGCGGCCGGAGACGTCGACCACGCGGCCCTGGATCGGATGCTTCGCGCCGGCGAGGCTGGCGGTCTCGGCGATCTTCGCCTGGTCCAGGTCGCAGCACCACACGCGCGCGCCGCGGCGGGCGAAGCCGTGGGCGATGGCGCGGCCGAAGCCGTGGCCGGCGCCGGTGACGACGACGCCGCGGTCGGGGAATTCGATCAGCATGTCTCTGCCGCCAGCGCGTCCAGCGTTTCCAGGCTCATGGGCCGCTTGCCGTCCTCGATATCGTGAATCAGCCCCACCAGGCGGTTGAGCGCCGGCGTCTGGACGCCGACCTCGCGCGCGATCGGGCCGACGATCGCGATCTGCGCGTCGATCTCGGTCTTGCGCTTGCGTACCGCCAGGTCGCGCCAGATGCCGCTATGCGTCTTGGCCGAGCCGCGATTGTGGGCGACCATGGCGTCGATCGAGGCGCGGGTGGCGGCTTCGCTGGCCCCCGGCATGAAGGCTTCGGGCTCGTAGCCGTTGAAACCGAGCGGCTTGATGCCTTTCTTCTTCGCCACGGCCATCACCTCGCCGGCGAGCCGGCGATAGAGGTCGAAATGGCGCGGCGAGGCGAGCGCGTCGGCGATCGACTCGTTGGTCAGCGCCGTCGCGAACAGCAGCGCGCCGTAGCCGAGCTTGCCCCACAGATAGCCCCAGATGTTGTCCGTCAGCACGGCGTTCGGCTCGAACACCTTGAGCAGCGCGTGCATCTTGCGGACCCGCTCGGTCGTCTTGCCGTCGATCTCGCCCACCACCACGGCGCCGCGCCCACCGAACAGCACGCGCCCGGGCGCCAGGTAGTCGGCGCCGAAATTGACGAAGCAGCCCATCGTGCGGCGCTCGCCCGCGATCCGGGCGATGGTCAATTCGTTGAGCCCGTTCTGCGCCGACAGCACGTAGCCGTCCTCGGCCAGGTGCGGCAGCAGCGCCCGCGTCGCCTGCTCGGTGTGCTGCGCCTTCACCGCCAGCACGATGCGGTTGTACTTGCCGTGCAGGTCCTTCGGCAGGAAGGCGGGGCCGATGACGGAGAAATTCTCGACCGGGCCCTCGAGCGCGAGGCCGGTGCCGCGGATCGCCTCGACGTGCTCGGGCACGATGTCGACGAACACGACCTTCTGGCCGGCGCGCACCCAGTAGGCGCCGATCGTCCCGCCGATCGCGCCGGCGCCCCAGATCAGGATCGGATCGTCGTCGACCATTCTTCGCTTCCCCCCACCCATCGGCGCCGAAAAGATGGATCACGCGGAGACGCGGAGGAGAGCAGCCCGACTCTTCTCCGCGCCTCCGCGTCTCCGCGTGAGTCTTTCTACCTTCACGCCCGCTCCAATTGCGCCGCCTTGATCGCGTCCTGGTGCGTGGCGACGTGCACAACGCCGTCGTTCTCGATCCAGCCGCGCGCCATGCCGAGCGTGTTGAACGGCGCGCGGACATGGCCCGCGGCGTCCACCGCCACCATGCCGGCGCCGATCTTGTGCGAGGCGAGCACGTCGAACACCAGCGCGGCGGTCGCCTGGTCCAGCGTCTGCCCGGCGTAGTGCATGCGTGCGGCGACGTCGTAGGCGGCGACGCGGCGGATGAAGATCTCGCCCTGGCCGGTGCAGGACACGGCGCACAGCCCGTTGCGGGCATAGGTGCCGGCGCCGATGACCGGCGTGTCGCCGACGCGTCCCTGCGGCTTGTTGTTGAAGCCGCCGGTCGAGGTGGCGGCGGCGAGGTTGCCGTTGCGGTCGAGCGCGACGGCGCCGACGGTGCCGTGCTTCTCGGCCTCGCTCGCCAGCGCGATCGTGCCGCGCTGCTTGCGCGCCTTGAGCGAGGCCAGCGCCTGCCTGCGGCGCTCGGTCGTGAAATAGGCGTTGTCGACGACCGCGAGCCCGCTGCGCTCGGCGAAGCGGTCGGCGGCATCGCCGGCGATCAACAGGCAGTCGGAACGCTCCATCACGGCGCGCGCCGCGCTGACCGGGTTGCGGATGCGCCGGACGGCGCAGACCGCGCCGGCGGCGAGCGTCGCCCCGTCCATGATCGAGGCGTCGAGTTCGTGGTCCTCCGCCTCGGTGAGCGCCGCGCCGTATCCGGCGTTGAAGTGCGGGCTGTCCTCCATGACGACGACCGCGGCCTCGACCGCGTCGAGCGCCGGGCCGCCGGAAGCGAGCACGGCCCAGGCCGCGCGCAGCGACTTCTCCAGATGGGCGCGGGTCTCGGCCCAGTCGGCTTCGCTCTGAAGCTCGCGGGCGAGCGTGCCGCAGCCGCCGTGAATGCCGATGGCGATGGGTGGCATGACGTGGTGCTTCTTCTGCGAGGAGAGAGAGGGAAGGGCGCCCGTCTCGGATTCAAGGCGCGACGCCCTTCCCGGTCCGATCAGGCGGCGGTCACTTCACCGGCTTGATGTTCATGGCCATCGTGTCCTCGTCGACGCGCGGCTTGATGGTGACCTTGGACTTCTGCATGGCCCAGGCCGAGCCGACCGCGACCAGGGGCAGGCGCGGGCGGTCGGTGGCGACCAGCTCGTTGGCCTGCTCCAGCAGCGAGCGGCGCTTGGCCGCGTCCATCTCGACCGCGGCGTCCTGGATCAGCTTGTCCATGACCGGGTTCTTGTAGCCGAGTTGATTGAAGGCTCCGAACTTCTTCTCCTTGTCGTTCGAGTGCACGACCGACGACAGCGTGTAGTGCGCCTCGCCCGTCAGCGTGCCCCAGCCCGACATGCTGAGCGAGAACTCGCCGCGCGTGCGCGCCGGGAAGAACACGGCGGCCGGCTGGGCGTTGGCCTGCGCGTCGATGCCGATCGCGGCCAGCATCTGCGCCACCGACGTGCCGACCTGGCGGTCGCCCGGCAGGCGGTCGCTGGTGAAGCTGAACATGGTCTTGAACCCGTTCGGATAGCCGGCCTCGGCCAGCAGCTTCTTCGCGGCGGCCGGGTCGTATTTCCGCTCCGGTAGCTTCTTGCTGTAGCCGAAGATGCTCGGCGTCACGAGCTGGTTCTGCGGTTTGCCGAGCCCCTCCATCGCCACCTCGGCCAGCGCCTTGCGGTCGATGGCGAGGTCGATCGCCTCGCGCACCTTCGGGTCGAGGAACGGGTTCTTGGCGAGCGGCGAGCCGTCCTTGGCCGTGACCTGCTTCGCCTGCTCGCGCTGGTCCAGTTCCATGTTGAAGACATAGACCGTGTCGATCTTGACCACGGTCAGCTTAGGGTCGCGCTCCAGCGTCGGCACGTCCGAGGCCGGCACGCGCACGATCAGGTCGAGCTGGCCGGCCTTGAGCTGCGCCACCCGCGCCGAGTCGTTCGGGATCTCCTTGCGCACGTGGCGCGCCCAGGGCTGCTTCTCGCCCCAGAACCCGTCGAAGCGGTCCAGCACCAGCTGGTCCTTCGGCGTCCACGACACGAACTTGTAGGGGCCCGTGCCGATCGCGGCCTTGCCGGAGTTGAAGGCCGCGTTCGCCGTGTCCTTGGTGAGGCCGGTCGCCGCCTTGTGGGACACGATGAACAGCCGGATGAAATCGTTCGGCAGGTTGGGCGCCGGACCGTCGGTGATGATCCGGATCGTGTGCGGGTCGACGATCTTGGTCTCCTTCACGCGCCGCACGTAGATCGTCAGCGGGTTGGGGCCGGTGACGACCGGGATGCGCTCGATCGAGAACTTCACGTCCTCGGCCGTGAAGTCCGATCCGTCGTGGAACTTCACGCCCTTGCGCAGCTTGAACTCCCAGGTCGTGTTGTCGACCGCCTTCCAGCTTTCCGCCAGCCGCGGCTCGATCTCGAGCCCGTCGCCCGACCAAGTCAGCGTGTCGAACACGTGCTTCAGCGCCTCGGCGTGGGTGCCGGTGGCGGTGAAGTGCGGGTCGATCGATTCCGGGCCGGCGCGCACGCCGATCGTCAAGGTCTGCGCGTCCGCCCACGTCGAAGCAAGCGGCGTCGCCGCGAACGCGAGGCATGCGGCCAGCACCGCGGCGGCTGCTCCCTGTTTCACCCTGTCCATCATTGCTCCTCCTTCTCCCCTAAGTGTGAGGGCCAATTCGGCGTGTCGGCCACGAGCTTGGCCAGCAGGTTCGACAGCACCCGCTGCTCGTCGCGGCTCAGCACTTCGAGCATGCGCCGCTCGCGCGCGACCATCGGCGGCACGGACTCGTCCAGGATGCGGCGTCCCTCGGCGGTCAGCCGCAAGACGTAGCTGCGCCGGTCGCGCTGGTCGGGCGCGCGGCGGATCAGCCGGCGGCGCAGCAGCTTCTGGATCGCGCGGCTGACCGTGTTCTTCGGGAACCCGGACGAGGCGCAGACGTCCTTGGCCGCGATGCCGTCGCGCAGATGGAGCGCGTAGAGCACGACGTATTCCGGCCGCATCAAGCCGTAGCGCTGCTCGATCCAGCCGTAGACCGGCAGGTTGAAGTGCAGGCCCAGGTAATTGATGCGGAACGAGAACCAGCACGGGTTCTCCCACAGCTTGACCGCGATCAGCGGATGCAGCCCGGCGCCGTCGGTCGGCGCCTCGGGACGCGGCATCAGCTTGAGCGGCGCGGTGGCCATGCGACAAGTCCAAATGGTTCCATATGGAACTTGACGATACTTGCGCCGCTTGGTCAAGTGTCGAGGGGAGCCGCCGGGCGGGGGAGGCCTTTCATGCGCGTCGCCGAGATGAACTGGATGCAGGTCGAGGCCCGCGTGGCCGCGGACGACCGCTGCGTCCTGCCGATCGGCAGCGTCGAGCAGCACGCCTATTTGAGCCTGTGCGTCGACATGATCCTGTCGGAGAAGGTGGCGGTGGACGCGGCCGAGCCGCTCGGCGTGCCGGTCTATCCGGCCGTGCCGTTCGGCATCACGCCCTATTTCTCCGACTTCCCCGGCACGGTGACGCTGCGCGTGACCACCTACATCGCGCTGATCGACGACATCCTGGAAAGCCTGTACCGCGGCGGCTTCCGCCGCATCGTCATGGTCAACGGCCATGGCGGCAACGGGCCGGTCCAGGGCTTCCTGCAGGAATGGATGGGCCGGCGGCGCGACGCCAAGGTCAAGTTTCACAACTGGTGGAACTCACCGAAGACCTGGGCCAAGGTGCAGGAGATCGACCCGGCCGCGTCGCACGCGAGCTGGATGGAGAATTTCCCCTGGACGCGGGTCCCGGGCGTGAGGCTGCCGCAGGAGAAGAAGCCGCAGATCGACTATGCGCGCATGCGCCTGTCCAACCCGGCCGAGGTGCGCAAGCTGGTCGGCGACGGCAACTACCACGGGCTGTACGAGCGCACCGACGGCGAGATGCTGGCGCTGTGGAACGTGGCCGTGGAGGAGACGCGGGCGATCATCGAGCGCGACTGGCCGTGACGCTCCGCGTGGCCAGTCCGGCCGGGACCGGATAAAGTCCGGAGCCGGACATGCTCGGCTTCCTGATCCAGCGCATCCTGCAGGCGGTCGTCGTCATGCTGGCGATCTCGGCGCTGGTGTTCGTCGGCGTGTTCGCGGTCGGCAACCCGATCGACGTGCTGATCTCGCCCGACGTGACGCAGCAGATCCGCTTGGACACGATCGCGCGCTACGGCTTCGACCAGCCGCTGTGGAAGCAGTACCTGGCCTTCCTCGACCGGTTGGTGCGTGCCGATTTCGGCCGCTCCTTCGTGTTCAACATGCCGGTGCTCGACCTCATCCTGTCGCGGCTGCCGGCGACGCTCGAGCTTACGCTCGCCGCCGTGCTCGGCGCGACGCTGCTCGGCGTGCCGCTCGGCATGTATGCCGGCTACAAGCCCGACAGCCTGGTGTCGAAGGCGATCATGGGGCTGTCGATCCTGGGCTTCTCGGTGCCGACCTTCTGGATCGGGCTGATCCTGATCCTGGTCTTCGCCGTCAATCTCGGCTGGCTGCCGGCGGGCGGGCGCGGAGCGACCGTTCCCATCCTCGGCGTCGAGTGGAGCTTCCTCACCGCCGAGGGGCTGAAGCACCTGCTGCTGCCGGCCTTGACCCTGTCGCTGTTCCGCCTGGCGCTGATGATCCGCCTGGCGCGGGCCGGCATGCGCGAGGCGATCCTGTCGGACTACGTCAAGTTCGCCCGCGCCCAGGGCCTGTCCGAGGGCAAGGTGATCGGCGGCCATGTGCTGAAGAACATCTCCATTCCCATCGTGACGGTGTTCGGCCTCGAATTCGGCGCCACGCTGGCCTTCGCGGTCGTCACCGAGACGATCTTCTCCTGGCCGGGGCTCGGCAAGCTGATCATCGATTCGATCCAGTCGCTCGACCGGCCGGTCATGGTCGCCTATCTGATGCTGGTCGCCTTCCTGTTCATCATGATCAACTTCCTGGTCGACATCGCCTACGCCGCGCTCGACCCGCGCCTTCGGACCGGCCGCGCATGACGGACCGCTCCACGCCGCTCGGCCGCTTCTGGTCGGAGTTCCGCGAGAACCGGATCGCGCTGGTCGCCCTATGGGTCGTCGTCGTCATCAGCGCGCTGGCCGTGCTGGCGCCGCTCTACGCGCCGCAGGACCCCTACGACATCGGCAAGCTGGTGCTGACCGACGCGCGGCGCCCGCCCGGCCATGTCGGCGTCGGCGGCTACACCTACTGGCTCGGTACCGACGCGCAGGGGCGCGACCTGCTGTCGGCGATCCTCTATGGCCTGCGCATCTCGGTGCAGATCGGCATCGCCGCCGGGGCGATCGCCTTCGCGGTCGGCGGCACGATGGGCGCGGTGGCGGCCTTCCTCGGCGGCCGCACCGAGATCTTGATCATGCGTTTCGTCGACATGCAGCTGTCCTTCCCGGCGATCCTGCTGGCGCTGGTCCTGTCGGCCGTGCTCGGCCAGGGCAAGTGGCAGCTGATCGCCGCGCTGGTCGCGGCGCAGTACGCCTATTTCGCCCGAACCGCGCACGGCGCCGCCTCGGCCGAGCGGGCCAAGGAATACATCGAGGCGGCGCTGTCGACGCCCTTGTCGTCGCGCGCCGTCGTGTTCCGCCATCTGCTGCCGAACTGCATGCCGCCGCTGATCGTGGTGGCGACGGTGCAGGTCGCCAACTCCATCGCGCTCGAGGCCACCTTGTCCTTCTTGGGCCTCGGCCTGCCGGTGACCGAGCCGTCGCTCGGCATGCTGATCGCCAACGGATTCCAGTACATGCTGTCGGGCCGCTACTGGATCTCGATCTATCCCGGCGTCGCGCTGATCGTGCTGATCCTGGCGATCAACCTGGTGGGCGACCAGATCCGCGACCAGCTCAATCCCAGGCTCAAGCGATGAGCGCGCCGGTCCCCAAGTCGCCCGTGCTCGAAGTAAGGGGCCTCAAGACGCATTTCTTCACGCGCGGCGGCGTGGTGAAGGCGGTCGACGGCGTCGACTTCTCGGTGGCGCGCGGGCGCGTGCTGGGGCTGGTCGGCGAGTCCGGCTCGGGCAAGACCGTCACCGGCCTGTCGCTGATCGGCCTGATCGACCCGCCCGGCCGCGTCGTCGAGGGCTCGGTTAGGCTCGGCGGACAGGAGCTGATCGGGCTCGCGCCCGACGCGCTGCGCCGCGTGCGCGGGCGGCGCATCGCCATGATCTTCCAGGACCCGATGATGACGCTGAACCCGGTGCTCAAGGTCGGGACCCAGCTGTCGATGGCGCTCCGCGCGCACGAGGCGGTATCGGCCGACGCGGTGCGCCGGCGGTCGACGGCGGCGCTCGGCCGCGTCGGCCTGCCGTCGCCCGAGGCGTGCCTCGACGCCTATCCGCACCAGCTTTCGGGCGGGATGCGCCAGCGCGTGGCGATCGCCATCGCGATGCTGCACCGGCCCGACGTCATCGTCGCCGACGAGCCGACCACCGCGCTCGACGTGTCGATCCAGGGCCAGATCCTGCACGAGATGCAGAGCCTGGCGGCCGAGACCGGCGTCGCGCTGGTGTGGATCACGCACGACCTCGCCGTGGTGTCCAGCCTCGCCCACGACATCGCGGTCATGTATGCCGGCCGCATCGTCGAGTACGGCGCCGCCGACGAGGTGCTGTCGGCGCCGCGCCATCCCTATACGCGCGGCCTGCTCGAGTCGGTGCCGGGCGAGGCCGCGCCGGGCAGCGAGCTGCTGCAGATACCCGGCAGCATTCCCGCGCTGGTCGACCTGCCGCCCGGCTGCGCCTTCCGCGCCCGCTGCAGGCGCGCCGACGGCTCGTGCGAGACGATGCCCGAGATCGTCGCCGACGGCGCGGGGCGCACGCTGCGCTGCCATCACCCGCTGGAGGCAGCCTAATGCGTCAGTCAAGCGGCGAGTTTGAAGTTTGTCTGGAAGGTCTGTCGGTTGTTGAGCATGGCCCAGAGGACATTGATGCGTCGGCGCGCGAGTGCGATGACGGCCTGATGGTGACGTTTTCCCTCGC
>JAKLKW010000244.1 GCA_023150455.1 Alphaproteobacteria bacterium
GGCGCGCCGGCCGGCGCCGCCAACGGCGCGGCGGCGGCGGCCGGAGCCGCCGGCATCGTCGCCGCGCGCCGCCGGCGCCTTCGCGCGACCAGCCCCATGACGCCCTGCGGCAGGAAGAGGATGGCGAGGATCAGGATCAGCCCGATGGCGGCGCGGCCGATCAGCGCCCATTCGCCGCCGACGAAGGCGTAGGTGAGCGCGGTCACGAACGCGGCGCCGATCGCGGGCCCGAGCCAGTGCCGCGCGCCGCCCAGCACGCTCATCAGCACGACATAGAGCGGCACGGTGATCGAGAAGGTCTCGGCCACGGTGACGTAGCTGACGAAGGCGGCGTGGATGCCGCCGGCGACGCCGGCGAGGAAGCACGACAGCGCCAGCGCCATCAGCTTGTAGGCGAAGCTCGGCACGCCCAGCACCTCGGCCACGTCCTCGTCGTCGCTGATGGCGAACAGGCCGCGCCCGAGCCGCGAGTACTGCACCAGCCACGCCGCCACGATCGCGGCAAGCGCGATCGAGAGGCCGAGCAGGTAGAAGGTCGAGGCGGTGCCGGGATACAGCCGCGGCAGCTTGACGCCCATCAGGTAGACGCCGGGACCGCCGTCGAGCGGCGTGTTGAGCACGATCGTGGCGAGCACGAAGGTGACGGCGAGCGTCAGGAGCGCGAACAGCTCGCCGCGCAGCCGGCGCACGCGGAAGACGACCGCGCCGAGGCCGAGGCCCAGCAGCATGGCGACCAGCCCCGCCAGCGGCAGGGTCATGAGGAAGGGCAGGCCGAACGTGCCGGCGAGGTTGGCCGTGGCGTACATGCCGGCGCCGAAGAACGCGCCATGGCCGAACGAGAAGTACCCGGAGAAGCCGCTGAGGATCGTCCACGACGTCGCCAGCGCAACCCAGAAGAAGACGAGATAGAGGAAGGACTCGACGAAGGCGGGCGGGCCCAGGGCCGGCAGCAGCGCCAGGACCAGCCCGGACGCGGCGAAGCCCGCCGCCTGCGTCGTGCGGCTCCGCTCAGGCACGGTCCGGTCGCAGGACGAGGATCAGGATCAAGAGCGTGAACGACACCAGCGGCGCCCAGGACGGCGCCGTCAGCGCCATGGTGACCGCCTCGCTGACGCCGATCAGGAGCCCGGCGCCCAGGATGCCGAGCGGGCTGCCGAGCCCGCCCATGATCACCGCGGCGAACACCACGCCGATCCAGGCGTAGATCTGCGCCGGGGCGAGCGTGGCCATCAGCGCCACGAAGGCGCCGGCGACGCCGGCCGAGGCGGCGCTCAGGCCCCCGAGCAGCAGCGAGAGCCGGCGGTGGCGCACGCCGAAGGCCGACGCGATCGCCGGATCCTCGGCGCTGGCGCGCAGCGCCTTGCCGACATAGGTGAAGCTGAGCACCGCCCAGCCGGCGAGGCAGAGCGCCACGGCGACGGCGAGCATGGCCGCCTCGATCACCGGCACGTAGAAGGGCCCGAGCTTCAGCGACGCCGTGCCGTAATGCGTCTCGAGCTTGCGGAAGTCGGCCGTCCAGTACCACTGGATCATGGCTTCGACGATGGCGACGACGCCGAAGGTGACGAGCAGCGAGGCGAACTCGTCGACGTCGAACCGCGCGAACAGCCATTGCAGCCCGACGCCGAGCAGGAACAGCCCCGGCAGGATCAGCGCGATGACCACCAACGGGCTCAACCCCATCACGCCGGCGAGCTGGTAGGTGAGGTAGGCGCCGATGAAGATGAAGCCGAAATGGGCGAGGTTGATGACGTTGAGGAACCGCCAGGACAGGCTCAGCCCCAGCCCCAGCAGCGCATAGAGCCCGCCGGTGAAGATGCCCGACAGCACCGACTGGCCGAGAAGCGTCGCGCTGGGCATGGGGCTAGTATCGTATTCCGGTCCCCCCTCCCCCCTTCGACTGACGCTCAGGAGGGAGGGGGGACCGGGAGAGGATCGGATTCACATGCTCTGGGCGATCGTCTCGAAGGGTGAAGAGCGCCGACGCGACAACGTGCACTCTCAGCCCTCACCGCACCTGCAGCTTCGCGCCGGGGGCGGCGAATTCCTTCGGCCACACGACGACCCACTTGCCGTCCTGCACCTGCTTGATCTTGGACAGGTCGTCGCCGTAGTTGCCGATCTCGGTGAAGCGCAGCTTGCCGATGACGGTGTCGACCTTGTTGTCGTGGATCCACTTGGCGATCGCCTTGTCGTCCAGGCTCTTGGTCGCCTTGACGCCGGCCTCGAGGAGCTGCCAGGCGGTGTAGGACACGCCGGCCTGCACGTCGGCGATCGGATAGGGGATGTTCGCCGCCGTCGCGCGCTCCTTGAACGCCTTGGCGAAGTCGGCCGCCTCCTTGTTGTTGGTGAAGGGCGCCTGGTCCTCGAAGATCGTGGTCGAGATGGCGCCCTTGGCGTCGGCCGCCGTCGCCATCGGGCCGGGCGCCGGATAGGCGTAGTAGTGGTTGCGCGGCGAGTAGTCGAGCTTCTTGAGCGCCTCCAGCAGCAGGTTGCCCTCGAGGCCGATGGCGCCCATGAACACCAGGTCGGGGTCGGCGTCCTTCACGCGCGCGGCGATCGGCCCGAAGTCGCGCGAGCCGAACTCGAACTCGAGATAGAGCACCTCCTTGAGGCCCTTCTTCTTGGCGACCTCGCGCGCGCCGACGGCGATGAAGTGCACGGACGGGAACTTGCTGGTGACGATGGCGATGGTCCTGGGCGGCTTCTCGCTGGCGGCGAGCGCGTCCATCACCAGCGTCGGCACCGTCTGCTCCGGCGTCGGGCCCAGCGCCCAGGCCGGGAACTGGCGCTCGTACTTGGCCATCTTCGGGATGCCGAATGTGTGGTGCACCAGCAGCTTGTCGAAGCGCTCGGCCACCGCCATGGCGGAGAGGATGGCGCCGGTCGCATAGGGGCCGATCAAGAGGTCGACCTTGTCGACGGTGACCAGCTTCTCGTAGAGCGTGCGCGCGAGGTCGGGCTTGGACTGGTCGTCGAGCAGGACCCATTCGACCGGGCGGCCGAGCAGGCCGCCGCGCTTGTTGAGCTGCTCGACATAGATCTCGCCGGTGATCTTGTGCACCAGCGCCGTGGCTGCGAGCGGCCCGGTCAGCGCCAGCGTGCCGCCGACGCGCACCGGCTTCGCCTGCGCCAGCGCCGCGGCGGCGATCCCGGTCGCGAGCGCCGCGCCGACCAGCGCGGACAGGAGAAAGCGGCGGAACGCACGCGGACACGCGCGCGACGGACGATGCGCCTCGGTCATGGTTCCCTCCCAAAGGACTCGTTTTCTTGGCCGGCCGCGGGGCCCGGCTGTTTCAGCGAAGGCTAGCCCTTCGGCCCGAAACGTCAACGAAAATATATTCTCTGGCCGGGAAATATATTCCGCGCTAGCCTCGGCCCCATGCAGCGCTGGGTTGCGATCACCAAGCCGCGGACGCCCGCCGCGCCGCGCAGCCAGACCGCCCGGGTGTTCGAGGCGATGCGCGCCGACATCCTGGCGTGCCGCATGCGCCCAGGCCAGCGCCTCAAGATCGGCGAGCTGTGCACGCGGTTCGATGTCAGCCTGGGCGCGATCCGCGAGGCGCTGTCGCGCCTGGCCGCCGAGGGCCTGGTGATCGCGGAGGAGCAGAAGGGCTTCCATGTCGCGCCGGTGTCGACCGCCGACCTGGCGGACCTCACCACCGCGCGCGTGGAGATCGAGACGCTGACCCTGCGCCGTGCCATTCTCTATGGCGACGTCGCGTGGGAGTCGGGGATCGCCGCCGCCTTCGAGCGCCTGGCGAAGACGCCGGAGCGGGAAGAAGGCGACCAGATGCGGCTGAGCGACGCCTGGGCCGAGGCGCATGCGGTGTTCCACGCGGCGCTGGCCGCCGGCTGCAACAGCGCCTGGCTGCTCAGGCTGCGCTGGCTGCTCTACGAGCAGGCCGAGCGCTATCGCCGCCTGTCGGTGCCGGCGGGCCGCAAGAAGCGCGGCGTCGCCGAGGAGCACCGCGCGATCATGGAGGCGACGCTCGCCCGCGACGCCGACAAGGCCGCTTCGCTGCTGGCGGAGCATATCCTCGCCACGTCGCGCATCCTGATCGCGCTCGCGAGCGAAGAGGAAGCGGGAAAGAAGATCGCGTGACCGCCGCCGGGCGGCGCGCCAGCCGATAGGGAGAGAGAGAGACATGACGGTTCGTTCGCTGCAGCACGTGGCGCTGGCCGTGCCGGACCTGGCGCTCGGGCACAAGTTCTACGGCGATTTCGGCCTGGAGGGCCGCGCCGAGGGCAACCGCGCGATCATGCGCTGCCACGGCCGCGACCAGGACCAGGTGGTGCTGGTCGAAAGCAGGAAGAAGCGCCTGCATCACGTCTGCTTCGGCGCCGGCGAGCAGGGCCTCGCGGACCTGAAGGAGCGGCTGGAGCAGAACCGCGTGCGGCTGCTGGACGCGCCGAACGAGACGCCCGCCGGCGGCTTGTGGTTCCGCGACCCCGACGAGCAGCTGGTCAACGTGCGCGTGGCCGAGGCCGCGCCCTGGCGCGACGGCACGCCGCTGAAGTTCAACTACCCCAACCACTACGGCCGCGTCGCCACGCCCTGGCATCCGAAGCGCGACCAGCCGGTCCGCCCGCGGCGCCTGAGCCACGTGCTGTGCTTCACGCCCGACGTCGAGCGCAAGATCGACTTCTACACGCGCATCGTCGGCCTGAAGCTCAGCGACCGCGCGCGCAGCATCGTCGCCTTCCTGCGCGCGGGCGAGGGCCCGAGCGACCACCACATCTTCGCGCTTCTGACCTGCGACCGGCCCGGCTTCCACCACGCCAGCTTCGAGGTCGGCAACATCGACGAGATCGGCATCGGCGCCAACCGCCTGCTCGACAAGGGCTACCGCGACGGCTGGGGCTTCGGCCGCCACGTCATCGGCTCGAACTTCTTCCACTACGTGCGCGACCCGTGGAACAGCCTGGCCGAGTATTCCTGCGACATCGACCACATCCCCGGCGACTACGACTGGAAGCCGACCGACTTCCCGCCCGAGGACGCGCTCTACGTCTGGGGCCCGAAGCCGCCGGCCGACTTCGGGGCAAACTTCGAGGAGAAGGATTAGCGGCCGGACGCGGGTGACGCGTGGTGGCGGGTGCACGGCGCTCCCGGCAGGCACGATGCGCGTGCGTGTCGCACCCGGCCGGCCCTCACCCGCTCGCTTCGCTCGCCCCCTCTCCCGCCTGCGGCGGGCGACGGTAGGAAGGCGCGGTGACGCTTGGTGACGCGAACCCCTCGCCCGCGCGTAGCGCGGGAGAGGGAGGTGCCCGCCGAAGCGCGAAGGGCGAAGGCGCGAGGGTGAGGGCCCGGCTCGGTGCGTCGTGCGTCGTGGACGCCTCTGCAGCGGGACGCCCTTCGTCCGGCAGATGGTCCGCGGAGACGGATGGTGTCACATCGCGCAGCCTCAAGCCGGCGAAGCCGCGCCGTCCGCCATGGCGGCGCGCCGGGGTGAAGCCGAGCGC
>JAKLKW010000245.1 GCA_023150455.1 Alphaproteobacteria bacterium
TTGGAGTTTCATTCCGTCAACACCTAGACATGATTGGCCCGTTGCTCAATGACGCCGAGACGATGGTGGCGCAGATTATGGATCGACTGGTGAATCGAGTGGCCGTATGAGACTAGTTCGCCCCCCGGCAGGGATAGGCCGCGAAATCGCCGATCTGCACCGTGTGCGTCAGCAGGCCCGTGCCGGGCAGCCAGTGGTGCAGCTGGAAGCCGGGCGGCTCGAACGACCAGATCGCGGGCGCATCGGGCCTAAGGTCGAGCGTGAACTGGTGCGCGGTGCTGGGGCAGACGCTGACCGTCGTGCCGTACCAGCGCAGCGACACGGCGCGATGGGCGTGGCCACACACGACCCGCTCGACCTGGGGGTGGCGCTGGAGCACGGCGCCGAGCGCGGCGGCGCCTTCGAGCGCAAAGCGGTCGAGATGGCTGATGCCCATGGCGAAGGGCGGATGATGCATCTGCACGAGCGTCGGCCGGTCGGGCGCCTCGGCCAACCGACGGTCGAGCCAGGCGCAGCGCTCCGCGTCCATCGCGCCGCCCACCTTGCCCGGGATCAGCGTGTCGAGCGCCACCAGCCGCACCGGGTGGTCGTCGACCACGTAGTGCAGGAAGTCGCCGCCCGCCGGCAGGTAGGCGTGGTCGGCGAAGGCGCGGCGCATCGCCGCCCGTTCGTCGTGGTTGCCGGGGATGGCGTAGATCGGCCGATCGAGCGGCGCGAGCGCCCGGCGCAGCAGCGCGTATTCGCCGTCGCTGCCTTCGTCGACGAGGTCGCCGGTCAGGAGCACGACGTCGGGCCGCGGATCGAGGCGACCGAGATGCGCGACCGCGCGCTCGAGCATCGGCAGCGTGTCGACGCGGCCATAGGCGGGCTTGCCCGCGGGCTTGACGTGCAGGTCGCTGATCTGGGCGATGAGCATGATGCGGTCTCGGGGGTCAGTAGGCCTCGACGAACAGCAGCAGGCCGACGCCGACGATGAGCGAGGGACCGAGCAGGTCGAGCCCGCGCCGCCAGCGCAGGGCGCGCCGGTCTTCCGCGCCGCCACCGCCGCGCGCGGCCAGCGCGAGCGTGCGCCGGCGCGCGACCATGCCGATCAGGCCGAAGCCGGTCAGCGTCGCCGCCATGCCGAGCCCGATCATCAGCACGAAGGCGAGGCCGAGCAGCGGCACGCCCTGGCCGACGCAATAGACCAGCACCAGCACCGCGCCGGTGCACGGCACCGCGCCCGCGACCAGCGCGGCCGCGAGGCCGCTGCGCTGCGCGCCGTGATCGTGGCCGTGCACGTGATCATGTTGCCCGTGATCATGACCATGGCCGTGATCGTGGTGGCAGTGCGCGTTGCCGCGCACGGCTTGCACGAACAGCCAGAGCCCGATCGCCGTCACGGCGGCATAGGAGACGAGCTTGACCCAGCGCATGTCCTCGACCGAGGGCGCGGCCGCGCCGGACATCCACAGCGTGGCGGCGATCGCCAGCAGGATGGCGCCGCCGACATGGACCAGCGCGATCTGCCCGCCCATCAGCACGCCGCGCCAGGGCCGCGCGTCGCGGCCGAGGAAATACGACATGGTGACGACCTTGCCGTGGCCGGGCCCCGCCGCATGGAAGACGCCGTAGAGGAACGACAGCGCCGCGCCGATCATGACCGCGACCGGCGAGCCGGTCGTCACGTCGGCCATGCGCTGCACCAGCTGCTTGTTCACGCGGCGCTGCAGCTCGGCCATCCAGGCACCGAAGCCGGTCGACGGCGCCCCCACGGACATCGACCCGGCCGCCGGCGCCTCCGGCGGCGGCTTGCTGCCGGGAGCGAAGGGATTGGCGCGCGCGTCGTGGCCCGCGGCGAGGAGCGCCGCCAGCAGCAGCAGGATGCCGACCAGCCAGCCCGGCTTCACGACGCGGCCGTGCAGGTCAGGTGCAGCTCGAGCGGAAAGACCTGGCCGGAATAGATCGCCTTGGCCTGGTTCTCGCGCGATTCGGTGCGGCAGGCGATGCCGTCGTTGCCCTCGTAGCGCACGCCGGCGCGCCCGCCGGTCTCGAGCTCGACGAAGTAGCTCGGGTCGTAGACGCCGAGCACGAGCCTGGCGCGGCGCGGATCGACCGGCTCGGCGAGCGGAACCGTGAACTCGTAGACCAGCCTTCCGTTCTCGACCGAGGCCGCGAAGCCCGTGACCGTCCTGGTCGGCAGGTCCGTGCCGTCGATCGTCACGTGCGTGAAGTAGTTGTATTCGCGCAGATTGTCGAAGGCGCCCTTCTGCAGGGCGGCGAGCTCCGCGGCGTCGAACTTCTTGTCCTTGTTCTTGTCGAACTGGTCGACGAGGCCGGCGCCGAACAGCTCGTCGAAGGTCCACTTGAGGCGGATCGCCTTGATCTTGCCTGCGTTGAACTGGAACGTCGCCACGTTCTCGATCCAGACATGCGGATGCGCCCGCGCCGCACTCGTGGCGCAAGCCATGGTCGCGGCCGCCAGCAGCGTCGCGGCGAAGAGGGTCGAGAGCCGGTCAGGTCGCATGATCCCAGTCCTCCAGCGTCGCCCGTAGCAGGCGCCCGACATCATCCTTCAATGCGGCCGCGCCCGCCAGCGTCTCTTCATGGCTGGGGCCGGACGCCGACATGCCCGCGCCCATGTTGGTGACCGCGGCGATGCCGAGCACATCCAGCCCGCAATGCCGCGCGATCACGGTCTCGACCGCCATCGACATGCCGACCACGTCGCCGCCAAGCAGGCGATAGGCGCGGATCTCGGCCGGTGTCTCGAAGGACGGGCCCGGGTGATGTGCCATGACGCCCTCGGCCAAGGGAAGGCCCAGCCGCGCCGCCGCGCGTTGCGCCACACGGCGCAACCGCGGATCGTAGGCGTCGACCAGCGAGGGGAAACGCGGGCCGACGGCGGCGGCGTTCGGCCCGGTCAGCGGGTTGACGCCGGTCAAATTGATGTGATCGCGGACCGCCATCAGCCGCCCGGCCGCGATGTCCGGATTGATCGAGCCGACCGTCGAGACGAGCACCACCGCCTCGCAGCCGAGGCCCCTGAGCGTGCGCAGCGGCAGGCGCAGCCGCGGCATCTCGAGTCCCTCGTAGAGATGCGACCGGCCGCACAGGCACGCCACCGTGCGCCCGCCGAGCTCGCCGACCGCGAGCCGTCCCTCGTGCCCCGCCACGCGCGCGACCGGGAATCCGGGAATGTCGCCATAGGGCACATGCCTTGCACGCGCGATCGCGTCGGCGATCCCGCCCAGGCCCGAGCCCGTGACCACGCCGATGCGCGGCCGGACTTCGCCCAAGCGCGCGCGCACCGCCGCCACCGCCGCCGTCAGCATGTCGTGCGTCATCGTTCCTTCACATACGGCACGCCGATCGCCTTCGGCGCCATCGCCCGTCCCACGAACCCGGCGAGCAGCAGGACGGTCAGGACATAGGGCAGCGCCTGGATCGCCTGCACCGGCACCTGCCCGACCACCGGCAGCACGGCGCCCTGCAGCCGCGCCTGCAGCGCGTCGGTGAACGCGAACAGCAGGCAGGCGAGCAGGGTCGGCAGCGGCCGCCACTTGCCGAAGATCAGCGCGGCGAGCGCAAGATAGCCCTTGCCCGCCGTCATGTCGCGCACGAAGGCCGCGCCGTGTGCGATCGAGAGATACGCGCCGCTGAGGCCGCAAAGCACGCCGGTGCACAAGAGCGCGCGATAGCGCAGGGCCGCGACCGAGATGCCGGCGGTGTCGACGGCCTGCGGATTCTCGCCCACGGCCCTGAGACGCAGGCCGAAGCGCGTGCGGTAGAGCACGAAGGCCACCACCGGCACCGCCAGGGCGGCCATGTAGACGAGGACATTGTGCCCGCTGATCCGGCCGTAGATCGCGCCGATCACCGGCACGGGCGCCAGCACGTCGGCCATGGGCAGCACGATCGGCGCGAAGCGCTGCCCCGGCCCCAAGAGCGGCGTCTGCCCGCCCTCGCTGAACCAGGCGAAGGCGAGCGTCGGCGCCAGCCCCGCCATCAGGATGTTGAGCGCCATGCCGGAGACGACCTGGTTGCCGTTCAGGCTGACGCAGGCGACCGCGTGCACCATCGACAGCGCGATCGCCACGACGACGGCGGCGGCGAGCCCGAGCCAGGGCGATCCCAGCACGGCGGCGACCGCGCCGGCGGCGAACGCGGCACCCAGCATCTTGCCCTCGAGCCCGATGTCGACCACGCCCGATCGTTCCGCGAACAGCCCCGCGAGCGCGGCGAGCAACAGCGGCGTCGCCACGCGCACCGTGGCGTCGATCATCAGCAGCAGTAGGACGACATATTCGCCCATCCGCGCTCACCCCGCGGCGGCCGCGGCCGGCGCCTGGGCGTTGCGCGCGAACAGCGCCAGCAGGCGCGGACGGAACAGGCCCTCGAACGCGCCGCAGAACAGGATGACCAGGCCCTGGATCACGACCACGACCTCCTTGGTCAGCCGCGGCATGTCGAAGCTGAGCTCGGTGCCGCCCTGGTACAGCGCGCCGAACAGCAGCGCCGCCAGCGCGATGCCGACGGGATGGTTGCGCCCCATCAGCGCGACCGCGATGCCGACGAAGCCGTAGCCGCCGGTGAAGTTGAGGATGAGCCGATGCTGGACGCCCATGATCTCGTTGACGCCGACCAGCCCCGCCAGCGCGCCCGAAAGCGCCATGGCCGCGATCACGACGCGCGCCGGCGCGATGCCGCCGTAGATCGCCGCGGTCTCGTTGAAGCCGACGACGCGCAACGCGTAGCCCCAGCGCGTCCGCCACAGGAACACCCAGAGCGCCACGGACGCGAGCAAGGCCAGCACGACCGAGAGGTTGAGCGGCGACTTGGCCAGCGCGACGCCGAACGCGCCCGCCACCTCGTGCACGAACGGCATCCAGGTCGCGGGCTCGAACTCGCGGCTTTCCGGGCTCTGCTGCCCCGGCTTGATGAAGACGTTGACCAGCAGGTAGGTCATCAGCGCCGCGGCGATGAAGTTGAACATGATCGTCGTGATGACGATGTGGCTGCCGCGCTTCGCCTGCAGGTAGCCGGGGACGAAGGCCCAGGCGGCGCCGAACGCCGCGGCCGCGATCACGCCGAGCGGCAGCACGATGGCCGGCGGCCAGGACCCGAGCGCCAGGCAGACGAGCCCGGCGCCCAGGCCGCCGAGATAGGCCTGGCCCTCGCCGCCGATGTTGAACAGCCCGGCATGGAAGGCCACCGCGACGGCGAGCCCGGTGAAGACGAAGTTGGTGGCGTAGTAGAGCGTGAAGCCGATCGCCTCGGCATAGCCGAGCGAGCCGTAGACGAGCGAGCCGAGCGCGGCCAGCGGATTCTCGCCCAGCACCAGGATGACCAGCCCGGCGACGACGAAGGCAGCGAGCAGATTCACGGCCGGCAGCAGGGCGAGGTCGACCCAGCGCGGCGCGTCGTTGCTTGACGGCGGTCCCATGGGTCTATTGCTCGAAGGGGTCCCCCCT
>JAKLKW010000246.1 GCA_023150455.1 Alphaproteobacteria bacterium
ACGAGGACTACCTCGCGATCTGCCGGGGCTTGCGGCGGTAGGCCAAGCTCCTGCAAACCAGATAGCGGACATTATAGCGGACTTTTGAGCGGCCGACTTGGGTAATTTCATATAGTCAGTATATTGATATAATTACCGTTATGAGCGACAGGTCACCGGACAAAAAGGGGGACATTCCGGACGCGGAGGACCGGGGCGAAGCGACGTTCCAGATGGAACCCCTGGTCATCTCCGGAGGTTCGCCGGCCCGCGCCTCCCTCACCGACCTTGCGCTCGACCTCGCGGCGAAATCGACCGGCTTCCGGCGCAGCCTGCCGGACGGGGTTCTGACCGCCCTCGCCGATCTCGTCAGGGCGATGAACTGCTACTACAGCAATCTCATCGAGGGCCACGACACCCATCCCGTCGATATCGAACGGGCCTTGAAAAGCGATTACAGCCGGGATCCGCGCAAGCGCGATCTGCAGCTCGAAGCCAAGGCTCACGTCACCGTCCAGCGCTGGATCGACGGCGGCGGGCTCCGAGGCCGCGCCCCGACCCGCGACGGGATTTGCGAGGTTCACCGGCGCTTCTGCGAAGAGCTGCCCGAAGAGCTTCTCTGGGTCGAGGAGCCCGATACGAAGGAGCGCGTTCGCGTCGTGCCGGGCGAGCTGCGGCGTCGGGATGTCAAGGTCGGCCTGCACATGGCAATCAGCCCCGGCGCCGTCCCCCGGTTCCTTTCCGAGTTCGAGCGCGTCTACAGCCGCCTCGGCAAGACGGATTTCATCATTGCCGCCGCCGCCGCCCATCATCGCCTGCTGTGGATTCACCCCTTCCTGGACGGCAACGGCCGCGTGGCGCGGCTCATGTCGCACGCCATGATGCTGGAGGTCCTCGACACCGGAGGCGTGTGGTCGATCGCGCGCGGCTTCGCGCGCAATGTCGGCGCCTACAAGGGGCAGCTTTCCGCCTGCGACCTTCAGCGCCGCAACGATCTCGACGGGCGCGGTGCCTTGAGCGAGGAGTCGCTCGTCGCCTTCACGCGCTACTTCCTCGAAACCTGCCTTGACCAGGCAAGCTTCATGGAGGGGCTGGTGCAGCCCGGCAAGCTGCGCGCCCGAATCCTGATGTGGGCCGAAGAGGAGGTGCGCACCGGCGCATTGCCGGCGAAGGCCGGCGCGATCCTCGAAGCGCTTCTCTATCGCGGCGAGCTGCCGCGCGGAGAAGTCGGCGATGTTCTCGGCCTCACGCCGCGTCACGCCCGGCGCATCGTCTCGAAGCTCGCGGAACGCGGCGTGCTCGCATCCGAAGCCCCGCGCGCACCGCTGCGTCTTGCCTTTCCGGCGGCGCTTGCCTCGCGCTGGATGCCGGGGCTGTTCCCGGAGAGGACACCCTGACGGGCGCGGCCCATAGTCCTCGTCGCTCTCGTTACGGCCGAAAGCGAGAAGGCACCTGCCCCAAACAGCCGATACTCGAGTCCCCAATGGCGCCCGGCCGGGAGCGGCTTCCTACGACGCGGAAACCCGCAGGAACGGCACCTTCTCGGCGAAGCCCTTGAGGCTCGCCTCCTCCTCGCGCGGCGCGAGCGGCGCGAGCATGCGCTCGACCTCGGGGTCCTGGGCCATGGGCATGGAGACGACGATGTCGCCGCCCTGCGACTGGCCTTGCAGGCGCGCGGCCATGTTCACGGTGCCGCCGAAATAGTCGATGCGGTCGTTCATCGTCACGGCGATGCACGGGCCGCAATGCACGCCCATCTTGATGACGATGGCGTCCCCTGGGGCGTCGCCCCCGCCGGTCGGGTGCGCCTGGTTGAAGCGGGCGACGCGGCCCTGCACGTCGAGCGCGGCGGCGAGCGCGTCGGCGGGCTTGACGAAGCTCGCCATCACGGCGTCGCCGATGGTCTTGACGACGGCGCCGTCATGCGTGCGCACGGCGTCGGCCAGCACGGCGAAGTGCTCGCGCACCAGGTGGAAGGCCTGGGCGTCGCCGATGCGCTGGTAGAGGCCGGTCGAGCCCTTGAGGTCGGTGAACATCAGCGCCACCCGGCCGATCGCCACGTCGTCGCCGGGCCTGAGCGCGGCGTCGGAGAACAGGTCGCGGAAGGCCTGCATCGAGGTGACGCGGTCGGCGGTCAGCGCGTCCTTGAGCCATGCGCGCTCCTCGACGACGAAGGTGAGCGCGCGGCCGGTGCGGTTGACCAGCGCGATCGCGCCGGCCTCGCCGCCGGGCCCCGGCCGCACGCCCGAATCCTCGACCGTGAAGCGCGGGAAGCCGCCGGCGCGCCAGTCGACCAGCGACTCCGGCCCGGGCTCGAGCGTGCGCAGCCGGTAGGCGCCGAAGGGCAGATCGGCGTCGATCCGCCGCTCGGCGCCGGCCGGCACGGTGACGTGCACCTTGACGTGCGGCGTGCTCATCGGGCCGAACAGGCAGTACTCGCCGCCGCCGACCGGGCGGACGGTCGGCGCGGGATGGAAGCTCGCCTCGACGTTGCGCGAGAAGTCGCGCTCGTAGTCGACGTTGCAGGTCGGGCAGTGCGCCCCGCGCGGCAGCCGGTCGAGCCCGGCGTTCCGCGACTTGGCGATGCGGCAGCGCGGGCAGAGGATGTCCCAGCGCAGCTCGAGCAGGCCGGCGCGCACCGCCTGCAGGCACAGCTCGATGGCGTGGCGCGGCGGTACGTTCCACTGCCGCGCCAGGACCAGCGGGCGGATCGTCCACAGGTCGACCTCGGACGCGGTCAGCACGTGGTCCGCCAGGCGCCCGGCCAGGCCGTGGCCGTGCGGCGTCGCCTCGATCTCCGCCACCATGCGCCGCACCCGCGCCACGGCGCCGTCGGCCAGCCTGGGCGGCGGCACATGGAAGGGATGCGCGGCGAGCCCGCGCGCGAATTCGTCCGCCTCGCGCGCGAGCCGGCCGAAACTCTTCTCCGCCGACGGGAAGAAGCCGGCCAGGAGGATCAGCGAGCCGACCGCGTTGGCCGCCTCGGCCTCGAGCGTGTAGTCGCCGCGCGTGCCGCGCTCGTCCGCGGACAGGCGGAAGGTCGCGCAGATCTCCCGGATCGGCCCCTTCAGGAAGCTGCGGCGATGCTCGAACCAGCGCTCGTGCACCCAGTTGACCGGATGCTCGCGCCAGACCAGGTCGAACGGGCCCTGCTTCGCCTTGCCGACATACTCGACCGAGCCGTCCGGGCGCGGCGTCTCGACGATCGCGTGCCGGGGCAGGCCGGCCGCCTCGTTGAAGCGCGCCGTGTCGGCCATCGCCGTCCACACCGCCCGACGCGGCGCGTCGAACCGCCAGGTCCAGGTCCGCTCGGCCATCGTGGCGGCGTCCCCCAAGCCGTCATTGTCCCGCCGGCGAGCCTACCACACGAAGGCGGGCAATACCGCCACCGGGCACAATCCGGTGCGCTCGATCAGCGCGGCCAGCTTCCCGGGATCGGGATGGCCGCCGGGCGGCACGGCCAGCTCCTCGCCGTGGATGCCGTGCGAGACGAAGGCGGCGTCGATGCCGGCGGCGTGCGCGCCGGCGATGTCGGTGCGGAACGAGTCGCCGACCGCCAGGATGCGCGAGCGGTCGGCGATGCCGAGGCGCCGGAAGCAGATGTCGTAGACGCCGCGATGCGGCTTGCCGTGCCAGCGCACCTCGCCGCCCATCTTCTCGTAGCTCTCGGCCAAGAGACCGGCGCAGATCTGCATCCTGCCGCGATGGATCACCATCAGGTCGGGATTGGCGCAGACCATCGGGATGCGGCGCCTGGCGCCCTCTTCCAGCATCGGCCGGTACAGCTCCTCGCTGTCGCCGTCCATGTGCGCGCCGGTGTTGAGGATGAAGTCGGCCGCGGCCACGTCGTGCACGACGTCGAGGTCCTGGCCCTCGAGCATGCCGGTGTCGCGCTCGGGCCCGACGTGGAAGCAGCGCCTTCCGAGCCGCGCGTACCAGGGGTCGTCGCGCTCGAGCAGGTGCCGGTAGGCGTCCTCGCCCGAGGTCATCACCCCGTCGATCAGCGCGGGCGGAATGCCGATCTCGGCCATGCGCTTGACCGAGGCGTCGACGCGGCGCGGCGCGTTCGACAGCACCATGGTGCGCTTGCCCGTCCGGCGCAGCTCCTCCAGGCACGCGACCGCGCCGGGATAGGCCCGCTCGCCGTCGTGCAGCACGCCCCAGAGGTCGAGGATGAACCCGTCATAGCGCCCGGCGATCTGCCTGAGCCCGTGGATCGATGGCGGCGGCCGCACTATTGAGTTCTCCTTGTGACCGGTCTTTCAAACGTCTGGTCGAAGATCAAGGAACCGCCAAGGCACCAAGAGGATGTCGCCTCCCCTTGGTGCCTTGGTGTCTTGGTGGTTCTCGGGAGTCGCGACGCGACACTGAAGAGGGCGTCAATCCTTTTCCTTCGCGATGCGCGGCTCGCCGAACAGGAAGCCCTGGCCGAAATCGATCTGGAAGTCGAGCAGCTCGATCAGGTCGCTTTCCGATTCCACCTTCTCGACCACGAGGTCGATGCCGGCGCGGTCGAGCGTGTCCTTGAGCGCGCGCGGGTCGATCACCGGGTGCTCGATGCGCAGCTCGTTGAGCAGCGCGGCCGCCGGCAGCTTGACGAACCTGACGCCGCGCCGCGCCAGCGCGTCGATGTCGAGCCTGAGGTCCTCGACCTGGTCGATCGAGAAGCGCACGCCGAGCTGCTGGAAGCGCGCCAGCGCCTCGGCGCTGGCGGCGTCGTGCGCCATGAACTCCTTCTGCGGGAACTCCATGATCAGCTTCGCGGCCAGGTCGACGTGCTCCTGGATGTAGGCGGCGAACTCGCCGAGGAAGATCGAGTCGGACAGCGTGTAGGGCGAGATGTTGCACACGAAGCCGACGTCGAACTTGCTGCGCTGGGTCTTGCGCACGAGCTGCACGCTGCGGAACAGCAGCAGGTTGTCGATCGCCGCGATCAGCCCGGCGCGCGCGGCGACGTCGATGTAGTCGTTGGGCGCGATCAGCGCGCCGTCGGGCGTGCGCAGGCGCGAGAAGCATTCGTAGAAGCGGTGCTTGCGCTGCGGCAGGCTGACGATCGGCTGCAGGTAGAGCTCGACGCGGTCCTTGCGCAGCGCGTCGCGCACCAGCTCGAGCATCTCGCCCGCCGCGGTGTCGGCCGTCACCGTGCCCTCGTCCGGCGGCACGACCGCGCCGAGGCCGCGGCGCGCCGGCTGGATCTGCACCTTGCTGGCGTAGAGCCGCTCGATCAGCCCCTGCAGCACCTTCACCTCGGCGACCACGGTGTCGATGCTGCGCGCCGGCGCGCCGGAAGGGGCGACCGTCGCCTCGCCCGCG
>JAKLKW010000014.1 GCA_023150455.1 Alphaproteobacteria bacterium
CTCATGCCGGCCTCAATGAGAATAGCCTTGGTCGGCACTACAGCCGTTTCCGCCGCAAAATCCGCCGTAAAACCTTGCGCCGCAGCCACTCGCCCCGCAAAAATCGCTCCCGGGCGAGTCGAATCGGCGAAGTTAGGCTAACTGCCGCCGAGTTGTGTGTCGGACTTGATGTAAGCGCTCGCTGAACGATCAAGTGTTAGAGGAAATCCGATGAACCAGCCCAGGGACAGCGTCGGCGACTTGTTGCGTGAGTTCTACCGCACGTTCGGAATGCCGGATGAATGTCCCCCGCCGGACGTCAATGTGACTACGGCCTTCGGGGATCATGTGCCCCCTGAGGAGGTCGACATTCTGCGGGCAGCCCTCGCCGATAATGCGGCCCGCCGCCAACTCCACAATTGCCGCGCATTGCTCGACGACTTGGCTACCCGGCTCACCAGCGAAGAACTGTTGCGGGAGCTAAGCGGAATCGCGCTTCCCGCCGGCCGGAGCGTGGAGGAGCTTTCTCTCGGTGTCTTCTGGTTTGCCTTGGCCGGGGCCCTCGACCGGCGAGATAGTGGGCTGCCTGTAACGCCGTTCGATGCGAAGATCGATCTCCCCCTTCCGCTCAAGGTGCAGATGACTATCCAGGGCTCTCTTGTCCTGCGGCTTTACATCGCACTGGTTTACATGCGTGAGGGTGTTCTCGCTGAGTTGATCGCAGCGAGCGCCCGAGCTGGCGGTCCGTGTTCGGGTCAAATCAGGAGGCTGCTCGCTTCAGACTTCGTGCGTCGGGTGCGTAACGCGTTGTCTCATGGCTCATTTTCGCCATGCGTGGCGGGGCTCGTCTTCCGCGACGACGATGGCGCGGTCGTTGCGACGCCTGGAATGTTGAACTGGCTCTGCACGTGGCTGAATCTCATCCAGCTTCAAGCGCTAGCCGCTGGAGCAAGGAGCCCACATGTTTCCTCTTAACAGTATCCTGCGACCGGCGCTGCGCGCCGCCTCTGAGGCGAAACGTAGACATCACAGCAGATTGGAGCATACACCACCGCGCCACGGCCAAGAGCAGATGGCGGGTTCCCCTCTTGCGCCGGCGGCCCGTATATGACCGCGAATGGTCGCCGAATCCAGGGTGTGGCAGGAATTGCTGGCGATCGTCGCGATCACTCCCCTGACGACCGCGTTGAGTCGGTGCGAAAGATACCATCGACATGCACAAAGCGCCCGATTGCGAGATTCGGTGTCTTTCTCTCCGCGAAACAGTAGTAGTGAAATCGAAAATGGGCGGACCGAAGCACGCCATCCCTGCATTGGTGATGCGATGGAGATTGGCAATGTGGCCAACTGCGCATCCGGCGCGCCGTATCCTCCCTTGCTTCGCCGGAACCGATACAGCTCGCGTCGATACTTCTAGCAATCCAGCGTCGTCTGCCGCTCCCAGTCGGTCAGGTGTCGCGCATAGGCGTTCCAGTCCGCCTCGCGCAGCTTCACGTACGACGCGACCACGTCCTTTCCGAGCCCGGCCTGCAGCACGGACGAGTCCTGCAGGGTGCGCTGCGCGTCGAGCAGGTTGAGCGGCTGCTTCTTGGCGTCCTTCACCTTGTGGCCGTCGATGTACATGTTGATGTCGTGGCGCTTGCCCGGGCTGCGCTTGTGCCTGATGCCGTCGAGGCCGGCGACCAGCACGGCCGCCTGCAGCAGGTAGGGATTGGCGGCGCCATCGGCCAGGCGCAGCTCGAACCGGCCTCCTTCGGGGACGCGGATCATGTGCGTGCGGTTGTTGGCGCCGTGCGTCACGGTGTTGGGCGACCAGGTCGCGCCCGACAGCGTCACCGGGGCGTTGATGCGCTTGTAGGAGTTGACCGTCGGGTTGGCGATCGCCGTCAGCGCCGGGGCCGAATGCATGACGCCGCCCATGAACTGGTAGGCGAGCGCCGACAGGCCGAGGTCGTCCTTCGGGTCGTCGAACAGGTTCTTGCCGCTCTTGGTCGACCATACAGAGGCGTGCACGTGGCAGCCGTTGCCGGTCAGGTTGATGAAGGGCTTCGGCATGAAGGTGGCGCGGAGCCCATGCTTCTCGGCGATCGACTTGACCATGTACTTGAAGAAGACGTGGCGGTCGGCGGTCACCAGCGCCGTATCGTACTCCCAGTTCATCTCGAACTGGCCGTTCGCGTCCTCGTGGTCGTTCTGGTACGGCTTCCAGCCGAGCTGGACCATGGCGTCGCAGATCTCGGCCACGACGTCGTAGCGGCGCATCAGCGCCTGCTGGTCGTAGCAGGGCTTCGACTGCTGGTCGGCGCCGTCGGCGATCGCCTGTCCGTCGGGCGTGATCAGGAAATACTCGCACTCGACGCCGGTCTTGAGGTCGTAGCCCTGGCCGGCGGCCTCCGCGACCGCGCGTTTCAGCACCTGGCGCGGGTTCTGCGTCACTTCCTTGCCGGCCATCACCAGGTCCGCCGCCAGCCAGCCGACCTCGGGCTTCCACGGGAGCTGGATCAGGCTTGAGGGATCGGGCATGGCCAGCACGTCGGGATCGGCCGGCGTCATGTCGAACCAGGCGGCGAAACCGGCGAAGCCGGCGCCCGCCTTGGCGACGCCGTCGATCGCCACCGCCGGCACCAGCTTGGCGCGCAGCGTGCCGAACAGGTCGACGAACGAGATCAGGTAGTACTTGATGCCGCGCTTCTTCGCGATCTCCGCCAGTGACGGCATGATCGTGTCCCCCTGCCCTTCATGATCGACGACCGGCTTGTCCCGGAATCCAGTCCGTGCCGGCGAGCGGCACGCGCGCCATCGCGGCGGCCTCCATCGTCAGCGCCACCAGGTCCTCGGGCTCGAGATTGTGCACGTGCGACTTGCCGCAGGCGCGCGCGATGGTCTGCGTCTCGAGCGTCAGGACCGACAGGTAGTTGGCGAGCTTGCGCCCGGCCAGCACCGGGTCGAGGCGCCGCGCCAGCGCGGGGTCCTGCGTCGTGATGCCGGCCGGGTCGCGGCCCTCGTGCCAGTCGTCATAGGCGCCGGCGGTGGTGCCGAGCTTCCGGTACTCGGCCTCGAGATGCGGGTCGTTGTCGCCCAGCGCGATCAGCGCCGCCGTGCCGATCGACACGGCGTCGGCGCCGAGCGCCAGGCATTTCGCCACGTCGGCGCCGTTGCGGATGCCGCCGGAGACGATCAGCTGCACCTTGCGGTGCTGGCCCAGGTCCTGCAGCGCCTGCGCCGCCGGCCGGATCGCCGCCAGCGTCGGGATGCCGACATGCTCGATGAACACGTCCTGCGTCGCCGCCGTGCCGCCCTGCATGCCGTCGAGCACGACCGCGTCGGCGCCGGCCTTCACCGCCAGCGCCGTGTCGTAGTAGGGCCGCGACGCGCCGACCTTGACGTAGATCGGCTTCTCCCAGTCGGTGATCTCGCGCAGCTCGTGGATCTTGATCTCCATGTCGTCGGGCCCGGTCCAGTCGGGATGGCGGCAGGCCGAACGCTGGTCGATGCCCTCGGGCAGGTCGCGCATCGCGGCGACGCGGGCGGAGATCTTCTGGCCCAGCAGCATGCCGCCGCCGCCCGGCTTGGCGCCCTGCCCGACCACGATCTCGATCGCGTCGGCCTTGCGCAGGTCGTCGGGGTTCATGCCGTAGCGCGACGGCAGCACCTGGTAGACCAGGATGCTGGAGTGCTCGCGCTCCTCCGCCGTCATGCCGCCGTCGCCGGTCGTGGTCGAGGTGCCGACCGCGCTGGCGCCGCGGCCGAGCGCCTCCTTGGCCTGGGCCGACAGCGAGCCGAAGCTCATGCCGGCGATCGTGACCGGGATCTTCAAGGTGATCGGCTTCTTCGCGAATCGCGCGCCGATCGTGACCTCGGTCGCGCATTTCTCGCGATAGCCCTCGAGCGGATAGCGGCTGATCGAGGCGCCGAGGAACAGCAGGTCGTCGAAATGCGGCAGGCGGCGCTTGGCGCCGAAGCCGCGGATGTCGTAGAGCCCGGTCGCCGCCGCGCGCCTGATCTCGGCGATCGCGTGCTCGTCGAACGTCGCCGAGCGGCGCGGCGGCGTGTGGATCCAGCGATCAGCCGTATCCATCAGTAGGAACCGACGTTGTCGATGTGGAAGTGATAGAGCCGGCGCGCCGAGCCGTAGCGGCGAAACGCGCCGACGTCGACGCCCGAGACGCCCGCCGCGCCGAGCAGCCGCGCGAGCTTCGCCTTGTGATGGTCGGTCATCTTCTTCTCGACGCAGTCGGCGCCGAGGCTCTTGACCGCGCCGCGCACGTAGAGCCGCGCCTCGTAGATCGAATCGCCCAGCGCGTCGCCGGCGTCGCCCAGCACCACCAGGCTGCCGGCCTGCGCCATGAAGGCCGAGAGATGCCCGACCGAGCCCTTGACGACGATGTCGATGCCCTTCATCGAGATGCCGCAGCGCGCCGAGGCGTTGCCGTCGACCACCAGCAGCCCGCCGCGGCCGGTGGCGCCGGCGGCCTGCGACACGTCGCCCTTCACGTGCACCTGGCCCGACATCATGTTCTCGGCCACGCCCGTGCCGGCGTTGCCGGTGACCACCACCGTCGCCTGCTTGTTCATGCCGGCGCAGTAGTAGCCGACATGGCCCTCGACCTCGACCGCGATCGGCGCGTCGATGCCGACGGCGACGGCGTGCTGGCCGCGCGGGTTGAGGATGCGCCAGTGCGTCTCGTTGCTCTGCGGGCCGATGCGATGCAGCGCCGCGTTGAGCTCGCGCAAGGGAGTCGCGGCCAGGTCGACCGTCGGCATCAGTGCCATTCCGTCGAATGTCTGGTCGCGGGTTCCCGCTCCCAGGCGTACACGGTGGCGGGCTCGGGCTCCCATACCTTCGCCTGCTCGATGCCCGGCAGGTCGACCAGCGCGCGGTATTCCGTGCCGAAGGCGACGTAGCGGTCGGTCTCGGCCAGCACCGCCGGCTTGCAGGCGATCGGGTCGCGCAGCACGGCGAAGCCGGACTCGGTGCCGATGACGAAGGTGAAGAACCCGTCGAGATCGGCGAGCGAGCGTTCCAGCGCCTGGCTGAGCGTCATGCCCTGGCGCATGCGCCAGGTCACGTAGCCGGCCGCGACCTCGGAATCGTTCTCGGTCTGGAAAGCGAGCCCGTCGCGCATCAGCTCGCGCCTGACCGCGTTGTGGTTCGACAGCGAGCCGTTGTGCACCAGGCACTGGTCGGCGCCGGTCGTGAACGGATGCGCGCCGTCGATGGTCACGGCCGATTCGGTCGCCATGCGCGTATGGCCGATCGCGTGCGTGCCGCCCATGCCGGGCAAGCCGAAGCGATCGGCGACGCGGTCGGGACGGCCGACCTCCTTGAAGATCTCCATGCGCCGCCCGGCGCCGACCACCGCCGCCTGCGGCGCCGCCTCGGCGAGATGCGCGCGAATGGCCTGCTCCGCCACGCTCGGCACCGTCACGACCATGTGCGTGTCGCGCACGACATGCCGCAGCTTGCCGCCCGCCGACGCCTGCAACGCTTTCGCCAGGGCTTCCAGATCGAAGCCGGCTGGCCCGCGCAGGGTCAGCTTCATCGTGTCCGCGCGCTCGGGCCCGTAGACCGCGAAGCCGGCCGAGTCCGGCCCGCGATCGCACATCGTGCCCAGCATCCCGGCAAGCAAGCCGCCGAGCTTGGGCTCCAGCCGCGCATCCTTGAGGAACAGACCGACGATCCCGCACATGGCCGGAGAGCCTGCCATGGCCGGTTCGGCGAAGTCAATCCCAGGGAATGTTTTTTTCTTGATAGGAAACATACGGCGTGCGAAGGAGAAGCCATGGCACGCGCGTTGAAGACCGGCTCGCTGGCGCCGAGCGAGACGCAGCCGCGGTCGCTCGAGTCGCGCATCGGCGGCGAGGTGCGGCGGCTCAGGCGCGCGCTCGACCTGACCTTGTCCGAGCTGGCCGACGCGGCGTCGATCTCCCCCGGCATGCTGTCGAAGATCGAGAACGGCGGCATCTCGCCGTCGCTGGCCACGCTGCAGGCGCTGGGCGCCGCGCTCAACGTCCCGGTCGTCCGCCTGTTCACCGAGGACGACGGGCATCGCGACTGCTCGTTCGTGAAGGCCGGGACCGGCGTGCGCATCGAGCGGCGCGGCACCAAGGCGGGGCATCTCTACGACCTGCTCGGCCACTCGCTGGCGGGCGACGTCAACGTCGAGCCGTACCTGATCACGCTGCGCAAGGACGCCGCGCCCTACCCGCATTTCCGCCATGCCGGCGTCGAGTTCATCTACATGCTGTCCGGCCGCGTGCGCTATCGCCACGCCGACCGGCTCTACCTGCTCGAGCCGGGCGACGCGCTGTTCTTCGACGCCGCCGCGCCGCACGGGCCGGAGGCGCTGATCGACGTGCCGATGCAATACCTGTCGATCATCATCTATCCGCGGCAGCGATAGGAGGACAGATCACCCCTTGCGGCCGTCCGGCCGCGGAAAGAGCAGCATCGGGCCGTAGAGCCTGAGGAACAGCACGAAGGCCACCGCCCACAGCGCGCCGCCGGCGACCGTCAGCGCCACCTGCCATTGCGGCAGCAGCGGCGCCAGAACGCGGCACAGCGTGCCGAAGCTGAGCGCGAGATAGGCCGTGCCGCTGCCCGCGACCGCGATCAGCGCGCGGCCGGTATGGCCCAATGTGGCGCGCGTCATGACGGCGAGGATCATGGTGCCGATCGCGCCGGCGCCGAGCGCGTGCAGCGCCATGGCTTCCGGCACCAGCGCGAACGCGGCGGCGGATTTCAGCGCCAGGCCGGCAACCAGCCAGGCCATGCCGAGCTGCAGCACCCACAGCAGCGGCCAGCGCCAGGTCTTGTGGCCCTGCCAGCGCGCCAGCCGCAGCAGGGCCGCGACGGCGGCAACGAGGGCAAGGGCTCCCACGACGGAGGAGGGCGCATGGGCCGCCTCGGCGACGGCCATCGCCGCGACCGACAGGATGGCCGCGAGATCGAGCCGCGGCGCGGGCGCGATCGCCGTCGGGATGCTCTGCGCCTTCAGGCCGCCCTGGGTGAAGGCCGGCACGATGCGCCCGCCGACCAGCGTGACCGTCAGCACGAACAGGTCGAGCGCGAGCAGCAGGCCCCATTTCCCGGTCGCGGCGAAGCCGAGCGCCTCGAAATGGATGCCGAGATTGGCCACCGTCAGCGCGGCCAGGATGACGAGGAACACGGCGTTGCGCCGCGCGCTGCGCACGACGATCGCCGGCGCCTGGAACAGCGCCAGCGTCGGCAGGAAGGCGATGTCGGCCACGGCGACGACGGCCGGCGGCAGCGTCCCCGACAGCCACATCGCCACGCGGCCGGCGAGCCACGCCAGCACCAGCACCAAGAGCGGCCAGCCGCGCACCGGGCCTTGGCCGGTCCAGTTCGGCACCGCGGTCAAGAGGAAGCCGCCCAGCGCCGCGGCGGCGAAGCCATAGAGCATCTCGTGCGCGTGCCAGTAGCTCGGCGGCAGCGCCGGCGCGAGCGGCAGGTAGCCGAGCCAGACCGCGACCCAGGCCGGGACGGCGAGCGCGCCGTACAAGCCGCAGAGCGCGAAGAACGGGCGGAAGCCGTAGCCGAGGACGGGATGGTCGGCGACGCTCTCGATGCGGGCGCCGGTGACGGGGCAGGAGATCATTGGCGGCTCCGGTTACTGCACGAGCAGCGACGTCGCGGCCTCGAGCGCGATGCCTTCGATCTCGGCCTTGCCGGCCAGGATCGCGACGTATTGACGCACGCCGCGGCGCCATGCCGCTTCTTCCAGATAGTCTGCGATGCGCCGCTTGGCAACCTCGAACGGCAATTCGCGGCCGCGGGCGCTCCGCAGCAGGCGGATGACGTGGAAGCCGTAGCGCGTCTGCACGGGCACCGGGCAGATCTCGCCGTCGCCGAGGCTCATCAGGTAGGTCTCGAACACCGGCTCGGCGTCGCCGCGCTGGATCGTGCCCAGCCGGCCGCCCTGCTCCTTGGAGGTGCAGTCGGATTCGGCGCGCGCGATCTCCTCGAACAGCGCAGGGTCTTTCAGCACGCGGGCCAGGGCCTCCGACGCCTTGGCGCGCGCCGCGTCGCGCGCCGCCTTGTCGTCGGGCGCGGCGGCGTAGAGGATGTGCTGTGCGTCGAACGCGTCCGGCGAGCGGAAGCGCCCGCGGTTGTTGTCGAAGAACCGCCGGCAGGTCTCCTCGTCCGCCTCGGGCGTGCGCACCTCGCGCTCGATCAGGCGCCGGATCGCCTGCTCCTGCGGCGTCTCGTCGCCCTCCGACGGCGCCGCGTCCAGGCCCTGGCGGCGCGCCTCCTGCCACAGCAGCTCCCGCACCACCAGCGCCTCGGCGGCCGCGGCCATCGCCGCCTCCGGCTTGCCGGCCGGGTGGTTCTGCATCTCGGCGAAGATCGCGTCGGGCTCGATCGCGACGCCGTCGACGACGATCCGGTCCATCACCCGCGCGCTCCCACCGCACGCCCGCTGCCGCGCCGGCGCACGACCTGGTACGGGCGGAAGATGTATCCGATCGGCGCGCTCCAGACATGCACCAGGCGCCCGAAGGGGAAGATCAGGAAGATCGTCATGCCGAGCGCCATGTGCAGCTTGAACACCGGCGCCACGTCGGCCACCAGATCGGCGGCGCCGGGGCGCAGCGTCACGATGTGCTGCGCCCACTCGGCCAGCTTCACCATGGTCGATCCGTCGAGATGCTGGCCCGAGAACGGGATGGTGATCAGCCCGAGCACGAGCTGCACCCACAGGATCGCGAGGATCGCGATGTCCATGCGGCTGCTGGTCGCGCGGATGCGCGGGTCGGCCAGGCGGCGATGCAGCAGCATCGTCAGGCCGACGAAGCACAAGACGCCGGCGATGCCGCCGCTCACCATGGCGAGGAGCTGCTTGGCGCCCGACGAGATCAGCCACTCGTAGGCGAAGTGCGGCGTCAGCATGCCGACCGTGTGGCCGAAGAACAGGAACAGGATGCCGACATGGAACAGGTTGCTGCCCCAGCGCAGCTGGCGCTTGCGCAGGAGCTGGCTCGAGCCGCTGCGCCAGGTGTACTGCTCGCGGTCGAAGCGGATCAGGCTGCCGACGAGGAACACCGCCGCGCAGACATAGGGATAGATGCCGAAGACGAACTCATGGATGTAGGCGGACATCGCTGTTCCTCCGTCACTGCGCGTTCATGCGCGCGAGGATGGTCGCCGCGCGGTCGCAGCCCCGGTCCCTGCCGGGCGCCGCTTCGGGCCCGAACACGACCGCGGCCTCTTCCCAGGCGCGGTCCATCGCTTCCGGGTCGTCCTCGTCGGGATCGCCGGCGCCCGGCCCGCGCGCGATCTCGGCGCCGGCCAGCGCCAGCAGCGCGTCGAACACCGGCGCGTAGGGCGACCCGCGCCTGGCGAGGCGGTCGCGGATCGGCGCCAGGATCCGGGCGACGTCGGCGAGCGCCGGCACGCCGGCGCCGTCCTCGAGCATCGCCGCGTATTCGATGTAGAGCGGCAGGTAGTCCGGCAGCTCGTTGTCGGCGATCTCGAGCCCATGCGCGCGGTAGATCGACAAGAGGTCGACCATGGCCGGCCCGCGGTCGCGCGAGTCGCCGTGCACGTGCTCGAACAGGTGCAGCGACAGCGAGCGCGTGCGGTCGAACAGGGCGACGTAGCGCTCCTGCAGGTCGATCAGGTCGTCGCGGCCCAGCATCGTGCACAGCCGCACCAGCTGGACGCGCACGCCCTCGGGCAGCCGCTTCTCAGCGGCGAACTCGGCCATGATCTCGGGCATGGCCCGGACCAGCGGGGCCTCGGGATAGGCGATGAGCGCCGCCAGCGCCTTCAGGGTCCGCCGCATCACACGGTCTCCTTCTTCTTCGCCGGCCCGAACAGGGAAGCGGTGCTGGCGCCGTCGGAGCAGCCGTTGCCGAAGCTGAAGCCGCAGCTCGACTTCAGGTCGTAGGCGTTCTCGGCGTATTCGCGGTGAGTCGACGGGATGACGTAGCGGTCCTCGTAGTTGGCGATCGCCATGTAGCGGTACATCTCGTCGACCTGCGCCTGGCTCAGGCCGACGCGGTCGAGCACGGCCGTGTCGACGCGGCCCTCGACATGGCGCGCGCGCATGTGCACGCGCATCGCCATCATGCGCTCGAGCCCGCCGACCACCGCTTCCTCGTCGCCGGCGGTCAAGAGGTTGGCGAGGTACCTGACCGGGATGCGCAGCTTGCGCACGTCGGGCAGCGCGCCGTCGAAGCCGACCTTGCCGGCGTCGGCCGCGGCCTGGATCGGCGACAGCGGCGGCACGTACCAGACCATCGGCAGGGTGCGGTACTCTGGGTGCAGCGGGAAGGCGACCTTCCAGTCGATCGCCATCTTGTAGGCGGGCGAGCGCTGCGCGGCGTCGAGCCAGGCCTGCGGCACGCCGTCCTTCTGCGCCTGGGCGATCACCTGCGGGTCGTACGGATTGAGGAAGATGCCGAGCTGCGCCGGGTAGAGGTCCTGCTCGCGCTCGACGCCGGCGGCCTCCTCGATGCGGTCGGCGTCGTACAGCAGGACGCCCAGGTAGCGGATACGGCCGACGCAGGTCTCGGAGCACACGGTCGGCTCGCCCGCCTCGATGCGCGGGTAGCAGAAGATGCACTTCTCGGCCTTGCCCGACTGCCAGTTGTAGTAGATCTTCTTGTACGGGCAGGCGCTGACGCACATGCGCCAGCCGCGGCACTTGTCCTGGTCGATCAGGACGATGCCGTCCTCCTCGCGCTTGTAGATCGAGCCCGACGGGCACGACGCGACGCAGGCCGGGTTGAGGCAGTGCTCGCACAGGCGCGGCAGGTAGAACATGAAGGTGTTCTCGAACTGCCCGTAGATCTCCTTCTGCACCTGGTCGAAGTTCCTGTCCTTCGATCGCTTGTGGAACTCGGTGCCCAGGATCTCCTCCCAGTTCGGGCCCCATTCGATCTTCTCCATGCGCTGGCCGGTGATCAGCGAGACCGGGCGCGCCACCGGCATCGCCTCGCTCTCGGGCGCCGACTGCAGGTGCTCGTAGTCGAAGGTGAACGGCTCGTAGTAGTCGTCGATCTCGGGCATGTGCGGGTTGGCGAAGATCTTCGCCAGCACGCGCCACTTGCCGCCGATGCGCGGCTTCAGGCGGCTCGAGCGCGTGCGCGTCCAGCCGCCCTGCCACTTGTCCTGGTTCTCCCATTCCTTGGGATAGCCGATGCCAGGCTTGGTCTCGACGTTGTTGAACCAGGCGTACTCGACGCCCTCGCGGCTGGTCCAGACGTTCTTGCACGTGACGGAGCAGGTGTGACACCCGATGCACTTGTCGAGGTTCAGCACCATCGCGATCTGCGCGCGGACTTTCATGGCTCTCACCCTTTTGCGTTCGCTACTCGGCCGCCGCGGCGGCCGCCGCGGCGGCCGCCGGCGCGGACCGATCCAGCCAGTCGACGTTCGCCATCTTGCGGACGATGACGAACTCGTCGCGGTTGGTGCCGATCGTGCCGTGGTAGTTGAAGCCGTAGCTCTGCTGCGCGTAGCCGCCGATCATGTGGGTCGGCTTCGGGCAGGCGCGCGTGACGGAGTTGTGGATGCCGCCGCGGGCCTGCGTGATCTCGCTGCCCGGGACGTTCACGATCTTCTCCTGCGCGTGGTACATCAGCACCATGCCCTGCGGCACGCGCTGGCTGACCACGGCGCGCGCGACCAGCGCGCCGTTGACGTTGAAGGCCTCGATCCAGTCGTTGTCCTCGATCCCGGCCTTCTTGGCGTCCACCTCGCTCAGCCACACGATCGGCCCGCCGCGCGACAGCGTCAGCATCATCAGGTTGTCCGTGTAGGTGCTGTGGATGCCCCATTTCTGGTGCGGCGTGATGAAGTTCAGCACCAGCTCGGGATTGCCGTTGCCGCGCTTGCCCAGCATCGGCCCGCACGCCTTGGTGTCGATCGGCGGCCGGTAGACGCACAAGGCCTCGCCGAAGGCGATCATCCAGGGATGGTCCTGGTAGAGCTGCTGCCGGCCGGTCAGCGTGCGCCAGGGGATCAGCTCGTGCACGTTGGTGTAGCCGGCGTTGTAGCTGACGTGCTCGGATTCGATGCCGCTCCAGGTCGGCGACGAGATGATCTTGCGCGGCTGCGCCTGCAGGTCGCGGAAGCGCAGCTTCTCGTCCTCGCGCGTGTCGGCGAGATGCGCGTGCTCGCGCCCGGTCTGCTTCTCCAGCGCCTCCCAGGCCTTGACCGCGACATGGCCGTTGGTCTCGGGCGCCAGCATCAGGATGACCTCGGCCGCCTCGATGTCGGTGGCGATGCGCGGCAGGCCCTTGGCTACGCCTTCCTCGGCCACGACGTGGTTGAGCTCGGCCAGCGCCTTGATCTCGGCGTCGGTATTCCACGAGATGCCCTTGCCGCCGTTGCCGAGCCTGGCCATCAGCGGCCCCAGCGCGGTGAACTTCCTGTAGGTGTTCGGGTAGTCGCGCTCGACCACCGCCATCGCTGGCATGGTCTTGCCCGGCACCGGCTCGCACTCGCCCTTCTTCCAGTCCTTCGGCTGGTAGGGCTGCGCCAGCTCGGCCGGCGTGTCGTGCTGGATCGGCGTCAGCACCAGGTCCTTCTCGACGCCCAGATGGCCGACGCAGACCTCGGAGAACTTCCGGGCGATGCCCTTGAATATCTCCCAGTCGCTGCGCGCCTGCCAGGCCGGGTCCACCGCCGCGCTCAGCGGATGGATGAACGGGTGCATGTCCGAGGTGTTGAGGTCGTGCTTCTCGTACCAGGTCGCGGTCGGCAGCACGACGTCGGAGTACATGCAGGTCGTCGACATGCGGAAGTCGAGCGTGACCAGCAGGTCGAGCTTGCCTTCCGCGCTTCGCTCGCGCCAGATCACCTCCTGCGGCTTGCTCCCGCCCTCGGCGCCCAGGTCCTTGCCCTGCACGCCGTGCTGCGCGCCGAGCAGGTACTTGAGGAAGTACTCGTGCCCCTTGCCGCTCGAGCCGAGCAGGTTCGAGCGCCACACGAACAGGTTGCGCGGGAAGTTGGCCGGGTTGTCGGGGTCCTCGCACGCCATCTTGAGCGCGCCCGACTTCAGCGCGGCCACGGCATGGGGCACCGGCTCCTTGCCCGCGGCCGCCGCCTCGCGCGCGACCGCCAGCGGGTTGGTCCCGAGCTGCGGCGCCGACGGCAGCCAGCCCATGCGCTCGGCGCGCACGTTGAAGTCGATCAGGCTGCCTTCCATCGCCTTCCGGTCGGCCAGCGGCGACAGGATCTCCGCGACGCCGAGCTTCTCGTGCCGCCACTGCGAGGTATGGGCATAGAAGAACGAGGTGCTGTTCATCTGTCGCGGCGGGCGGTTCCAGTCGAGCGCGAAGGCGAGCGGCAGCCAGCCGGTCTGCGGCCGCAGCTTCTCCTGGCCGACATAGTGCGACCAGCCGCCGCCGGACTGGCCGACGCAGCCGCACATCACCAGGAGGTTGATGATGCCGCGGTAGATCATGTCGCCGTGGTACCAGTGGTTCACCGCGGCGCCGAGGATCACCATCGACTTGCCCTGCGTCTTGGCCGCGTTGTCGGCGAAGTCGCGCGCCACGGCGATGACCTTGTCGCGCGAGACGCCGGTGATCTTCTCCTGCCAGGCCGGCGTGTAGGGCACGTCGTCGTCGAACGAGGCCGCGACGTTGCCGCCGCCCAAGCCGCGGTCGACGCCGTAGTTGGCGACGAACAGGTCGAAGACGGTCGCGACCATCGCCTCGCCGTCCTTCAGCTTCACGCGCCTGGCCGGCACGTTGCGCAGCAGCACGTCGTCATGGCCGGTCGACGCGAAGTGCTCGTGCCGCAGGCCGCCGAAATAGGGGAAGGCGACCGGCAGCACCGCGTCGCGCGCGTCGATCAGCGTCAGACGCGTCTTGATCTCGCTGCCGTCCGCCGCCTTGGGCTCGAGGTTCCACTTGCCCTGCTCGCCCCAGCGGAAGCCGACCGAGCCGCGCGGCACGACGACCTTGCCGGACGCCTGGTCGACCGCCACGGTCTTCCAGTCCGGGTTGTTGGTCTCGCCCAGCGCGCCCTCGAAGTCGGCGGCGCGGACCAGCCGGTCGGGCACGTAGCGCCCGTCGCGCTCGACCAGGCGGACCAGCATCGGCATGTCGGTGTATTGCCGGCAGTAGTTCTCGAAGTACGGGCTCCTGCCGGCGAGGTGGAACTCCTTGAGGATCACGTGGCCCATGGCCATGGCGAGCGCCGCGTCGGTGCCCTGCTTCGGCGCCAGCCACAGGTCGGCGAACTTCGACGCCTCGCTGTAGTCGGGCGTGACGGTGACGGTCTTGGCGCCCTTGTAGCGCACCTCGGTCATGAAATGGGCGTCGGGCGTGCGCGTCTGCGGCACGTTCGAGCCCCACATCATGATGAAGGTCGAGTTGTACCAGTCGGCCGATTCCGGCACGTCGGTCTGCTCGCCCCAGGTCTGCGGCGACGACGGCGGCAGGTCGCAGTACCAGTCGTAGAAGCTCATGCACACGCCGCCGATCAGCGACAGGTAGCGCGAGCCGGCGGCGTAGGACACCATCGACATGGCCGGGATCGGCGAGAAGCCGATCACGCGGTCGGGCCCGTGCGCCTTGACCGTGTGCACGTTGGCGGCGGCGACGATCTCGTTGGCCTCGTCCCAGCCGACGCGCACGAAGCCGCCGCGGCCGCGGATCGACTTGTATTCCTGCGCCTTCTGCGGATCCTCGACGATCGACTTCCAGGCCTTGACCGGGTCCTTGTGCTCGGCCTTGGCGGCGCGCCACAGCCGGAGCAGCCGGCCGCGCACCATCGGGTACTTCACGCGGTTGGCGCTGTAGAGGTACCAGGAGTAGCTGGCGCCGCGCGAGCAGCCGCGCGGCTCGTGGTTCGGCAGGTCCGGCCGCGTGCGCGGATAGTCGGTCTGCTGCGTCTCCCAGGTGACGATGCCGCCCTTGACGTAGATCTTCCACGAGCACGAGCCGGTGCAGTTGGCGCCGTGCGTCGAGCGCACGATGCGGTCGTGCGCCCAGCGGTTGCGATAGGCGTCCTCCCAGGTGCGGTCCTCGTTGGTGACGACGCCGTGATCGCCGGCGAAGCTGTCGACGTTCTTCCTGAAGAACATCAGGCGGTCGAGGAAATGGCTCATCGCGGTTTCTCCCTCACTCGGCGGGTGCGCCGGACGCGGCCGGCGGCAGGCGGCGACGCTCGACGTCGTAGAGCAGGCCGCGCGGCCGCGTGTAGACCGCCCATGTCAGGACGACGCAGCTCAGGTAGAAGATCAGGAAGGTCCACAGTGCCGCCTCTGGCCCGCCGGTCAGCGCGATCGACGAGCCGTAGCTCTTGGGGATGAAGAAGGCGCCATAGGCCGCGATCGCCGAGGTGAAGCCGATGATCGCGGCCGATTCCTTCTCCGCCTGCTTCAGCTGCTCCGCCGCGCCAAGCGTCGGCTCGAGCCGCGGGATCTCCTTGCGCATGATCGCGGGGATCATCTGGAAGGTCGACGCGTTGCCCACGCCCGTGGCCGTGAACAGCACCAGGAACATCACCAGGAAGCCCCAGAAGGCATAAGGCTCCTCCTTGTGGCCGAGGAAGTAGAGGACCCCGGCGACGCCGACCATCATCGCGACGAACACCCAGAAGGTGACGCGCGCGCCGCCGTACTTGTCGGACACCCAGCCCGTGAGCGCCCGCGACGCGGCCCCGACCCGGGGCCCGAGGAAGGCGAACTTGAGCGCGTCCACTCCCGGGAACTGGGTCTTGGTCAGGAGGGGGAACGCCGCCGAGTAGCCGATGAACGAGCCGAACGTGCCGGTGTAGAGCCAGCACATGATCCAGTTGTGGCGGCGGCGGAAGATCACCGACTGCTCGGCGAAGGACGCCTTGGCCGAGGCGATGTCGTTCATGCCGAACCAGGCCGCGATCGTCGAGGCGAGGACGAACGGCACCCAGACGAAGCCGGCGTTCTGCAGGAACAGCGTCGTCTGCCGTCCGGCTTCGACCGCCGCCTGCGGCTCGCCGCCGAGCGTGCCGAACACGCCGACGGTGATCGCCAGCGGGACCAGGAACTGGACGACGCTGACGCCCAGGTTGCCGAGGCCGGCGTTGAGCGCCAGCGCGTGGCCCTTCTCTGCGCGCGGGAAGAAGAAGCTGATATTGGCCATCGACGACGCAAAGTTGCCGCCGCCGAAGCCGCACAGCAGCGCCAGGAACAGGAACACCCAATAAGGCGTATCGGGGCTCTGCACCGCGAAGCCGATGCCGAGGGCCGGCAGCAGCAGCGAAGCGGTCGAGAGCGTCGTCCACAGCCTGCCGCCGAACACCGGCACCATGAAGGAATAGAAGATGCGGAGCGTGGCGCCGGACAGGCCCGGCAGGGCCGCCAGCCAGAACAGCTGGTCGGTGGTGTACTTGAAGCCGACCTGCGGCAGCTTGGCGACGACGACGCTCCACACCATCCAGACCGCGAAGGCGAGCAGCAGGCAGGGAATGGAGATGTAGAGGTTGCGCCGCGCGATCGCCCGGCCGGTCGCGTTCCAGAACGCCGGCTCCTCGGGCCGCCAGTCCGCCAACAGATGCGGCCCCAGCGCGCCCTCGTGCTTGGGCAGGTGGATATCCGCCATCTCCGGCAGCTCGGGCAGCTTGGCCAGGATCGGCTCTGCCGCCTCGCGCTCCATCTGCTTGATCGCATAGTGCATCCACACGAGTGCCACGGCGACCAGCGCGAACAGCAGCATGAAGCAGCTGGTCCACACCCCGGTCAGGTCGTTGAGCGCGCCGAACGCGATCGGCAGCACGAACCCGCCCAGGCCGCCGATCAGGCCGACCAGTCCGCCGACCGCGCCGACATGGCCCGGGTAGTAGACCGGGATGTGCTTGTAGACCGCCGCCTTGCCGAGCGACATGAAGAAGCCGAGGGTGAACACGATGACGACGAAGGCCGCGGGGCCGATTTCGAAATGGAAGCCGATCGGCCCGCGGATGCCGTGCACCACGTATTCGGTCGGCGGGTAGGAAAGGATGAAGCTGCAGATGACCGAGACGATGAACGTCCAGTACATCACGCGGCGCGCGCCATACTGGTCGGACAGCCTGCCGCCATAGGCACGGAACAGGCTGGCGGGGATCGAGTACGCGGCGGCGACCATGCCTGCCGTCTTGATGTCGAACCCGTACACGCCGATCAGGTAGCGCGGCAGCCACAGCGACAGCGCGACGAAAGCGCCGAACACGAAGAAGTAGTAGAGCGAGAAGCGCCAGACCTGCAGGTTCTTCAGCGGCGCGAGCTGGGCCAGGAACGGCTCGGGCTTCTGCCGGTTGCGCCGGCGTTCGGCCAGCAGGGGGTCGTCCCGCGTCGTCAGCCAGAACACGGCGGCCATGACGAGCAGGCCGACAGCCCAAACCTGCGCCACCATCTGCCAGCCGAACGCGACCATCACGAACGGCGCTATGAACTTGGTGACCGCGGCGCCCACGTTGCCGACGCCGAAGATGCCGAGCGCGGTCCCCTGCTGCTCCTTCGGATACCACTTCGAGACATAGGCGATGCCGACGGCGAACGAGCCACCGGCGATGCCGACGCCGAGCGCGGCCAGGAGGAAGGTCTCGTAGCTATGGGCCCAGGACAGCATCCAGGTGGCGATCGCGGCCGCGATCATCACGCCGGTGTAAACGACGCGACCGCCGTACTGGTCGGTCCAGATGCCGAGCGCCAGGCGAACCAGCGATCCGGTCAGGATCGGTGTGCCAACCAGCAGGCCGAACTGCGTGTCGTTGAGCCCGAGGTCCTTCTTGATCTGCACGCCGATGATCGAAAAGATCGTCCACACGGCGAAACAAGCCGTGAAGGCAAGCGTGCTCATGCCGAGCGCGCTGTTGCGGTCGTGGGAGGATGCAGCGGTCGCGGTCATTTCCACTCTCCTATTCCCCATCCGGGCCGATACGCGGATCGGGACGGAGCGCATCCTGAAGACGGGGCACTCCGCCGCCGTTGACCTGGATCAAGAGTGCGGCCGGAAAGGCGGGAAAATCGAATACTGCGTTGCGAGCACGCAACTGCAACATTGCGATATGTTGCAGACATACTTGATAAATGTCATTCAGTAAAAGCCGGCCGCTGCGCCCGTGACCGGCTGGGGGACTCTCGCTACGCCGGCGTCACGTCGAGATGCGCGTCGGGCGCGAGGGTCTGGAACCCGCCGGATTGGCGCTGCCAGAGCCGTGCATAGGTGCCGCCCGCCGCGAGCAGACCGGCATGGGTGCCCTCCTCGACCACGCGGCCGTGGTCGAGCACGACCAGGCGGTCCATGCGCGCGATCGTCGACAGGCGGTGGGCGATGGCGATGACGGTGCGGCCCTTCATCAGGCTGTCGAGCTGCTCCTGGATCGCGGCCTCGACCTCGGAGTCGAGCGCCGAGGTCGCCTCGTCCAGCACCAGGATCGGCGCGTTCTTGAGGATCACCCGCGCGATGGCGATGCGCTGGCGCTGGCCGCCCGACAGCTTGACGCCGCGCTCGCCGACATGGGCATCGAAGCCGCGCCGCCCGTGCCAGTCCTCGGCCGCCTCGATGAAGGGCAGCGCATGGGCGCGTGCGGCGGCGTCGCGGATCTCGGCCTCGCCGGCGCCGGGCCGCCCATAGCGGATGTTGTCGCGAATCGAGCGATGCAGGAGCGAGGTGTCCTGCGTCACCATCGCGATATGCGCGCGCAGGCTCTCCTGCGTCGCCTCGGCGATGTCCTGGCCGTCGATCAGGATGCGGCCGCCCTCCAGCTCGTAGAACCTGAGCAGCAGGTTCACCAGCGTCGACTTGCCGGAGCCCGAGCGGCCGACCAGGCCGACGCGCTCGCCCGGTGCGATCGCGAGGTCGATGCCGTTCAGCACGCCCTTGGTCTTGCCGTAGCCGAAATAGACGCCCTCGAACCGCACGGCGCCGCGCGTGACGCGCAAGGTGGCGGCGCCCGGCCGGTCCTGCATCTGGCGCGGCACGGCGATCGAGCGCATGCCGTCCTGCACGACGCCCACGTTCTCGAAGATCGCCGTGACGTTCTGCGCGACCCAGCCGGCGATGTTGGCGATCTGCCAGGTGAGCGGCAGCGCCATGGCCACGGCCGCGACCGCGATGTCGCCCCGCGTCCACAGCCACAGCGCGACCGCCCCGGTGCCGACGACCATGGTCGCGTTGATGAGCGCGAGCGAGATGCCGAAATGCGTGATCAGGCGCAGCTGGCCGCGGAATTTCTCGGTGTGCTCGTCGACCGAGCTGCGCACGAACTGGTCCTCGTCCTGCGGCCGCGCGAACAGCTTCACGGTCAGGATGTTGGTGTAGCTGTCGACCACCCGGCCGGTCAGCGCCGAGCGCACCTCGGACATCTCGCGCGAGCCGCGCCGCAGGCGCGGCACGAAGCGCCACAGCAGCAGGCCGTAGGCGGCGAACCACAGCATCGCCGGCAGGGCGAGGCGGACATCGTTGGACGACATCAGCAGGATGGCGCTGCCGCCATAGACCAGGATGTAGAGCACGGCGTTGGTGCCGGCGACGACGCTCTCGCGCAGGGCCGGCCCCGTCTGCATCACGCGGTTGGCGACGCGGCCGGCGAAGTCGTTCTGGAAGAAGCTCCAGCTCTGGCGCACGACGTGCCAATGGCTCTGCCAGCGCACGAGATTGCTCAACCCCGCGGCGATGGCCTGGTGCGTGAACAGGTTCTGCAGCAGGATCGCCGCGGGCCGCGCGATCAGCAGCACCAGCGCCATGCCCAGCAGCTCCGGCCAGGCCTGCCCGAGCAGGCTCGACGGCGGCTGATTGGCGATCAGCCCGACCACGCGGCCGATGAAGACCGGGATCGTGGTGTCGAGCAAGGCGACGGCGAAGCCGGCCACGAACAGGCCCGCGACCAGCAACCGCGCCTGGCGCGCGTAGTGCCAGTAGAACGCGATCAGCCCCGACGGCGGCGGCGCCTCGGGCGGCAGCGCCGTCGGGTCGAGCAGCGACTCGAAATAGCGGACGATCCGCATCCGTGCGTCCTCGCGAGGCGGCCATGCCGTCTCCGGCCCCGCCTGCTCGAGGGCCGGCAATTCCGCGTGGGTTGGTATTGGGCGCCGACGAGCTTCACCCCGCCGGACGGCCTGTCATGCCGCCGGAGGGCGAACGAAGTCAAGCGGACCCGCGCCCGACCTCGATCCGGCGCCGCCTCTGTGCCGCTCAGGCCGCCGGATAGAGGTGGCAGGCGACCTGGCGGCCGGGCGCCGGAAGCGTGACCTGCGGCTCGACCTCGCGGCAGACCGGCATGGCGCGGGGACAGCGCGTGTGGAAACGGCAGCCGCGCGGCGGGTTCATCGGGCTCGGCACGTCGCCCTCGATCACCTGGCGCCGGCGGCGCGCGCGCGGATCGGGCAGCCCCCCATCGATCCGGCCGGTGTACGGCGCGATGGCCGGGCCGGCGGTCAGAAGATCAGGCCCGGGCTGGTCTCGGCGTCGAGCGGCCAGATCGGGCGCTTGACCTTGGTGTAGGGAATCTTGCGGTAGTCGCGGCTGAGCGGCCCGTCCGAATCGATGTAGATCACGCGCTTGGCGATCGGCCCGAACGCGGCCATGAAATGGTTGGTCGACTTGACCAGCACGATCTTCTTCCGGCGCGGATCGATGCCCAGGTTGGTGAACAGCTCGATGCCCAGCGCCTGGCTGCGGCTGGTGATCAGCACCACGTCGATGCCGCCGATGCGCACGGCGGCGCAGTCGCCGAGCGGCACCTGCGTCGGCCCGAAGCTCTGCCAGCAGTTGCGCTTGAGGCCGATGACCTCGACCATCGCGTCGATCGGCGCGCCCGAGCGCGGCCCGATCTTGCCGCCGAGGCGCAGCGCGAACTCGGCGCCGAGGCCGGCGTTGAAGCACAGGCGCACGGCGACCGGGTCCCAGATCGGACCGACCGCCGCGTCGGTCGCCTGGCGCTCCATCAGCCGGCGCAGGATCGAGGTGTTGTCGGACGGGGCACCGCCGCCGGCATTGTCGGCCGGGTCGGCCAGCACGACCGGCGCCTCGTTCGATTCCATCGCCGCCTTGACGCCCTCGTCGATGCCGAAATAGCTCGGCATGGTCTTGCCGCGCATCGACACGAACTCGCGGCCGATCTCGGTCGCCAGCGCGTCGCCCTTCTTCTTGTCGCCGTCCATGACCACGAGGATGCGCCCGCCCAGCTCCTCGACGTCGGCATAGGGAAAGCAGTGTCCGATCGAGATCGACAGGATGCCATCCTTGCCTTCCATGGCCTTGATCTTGTCGACGAAGCCGCGCATCAGCGGCAGGGTCGTCGGGTAGGAGCTGATCTGGCGGCAGTCGTAGACCGACATGACCGGCTTCGCCTGGCCGCGGATCGTCTTGAGCACGATGTCCAGCACGTCCTCGGCGCGCTCGACCACGTCGGTATGCGGGAACTCCTTGTAGAGGACGATCACGTCGGCCAGCTTCACGCGCTTGAGCGTCAGGTGGCAGTGCGGGTCCAGCTCGACGCCGATCACCGTCTTGGGCCCGACCAGCGCGCGCACGCGCTCGATTACGTCGCCTTCGACGTCGTCGTAGCCGTGCGCGACCATGGCTCCGTGCAGCCCCAGCAGCACGCCGTCGACCGGCAGCGCGGCCTCGAGCTGCCCCAGGATCTCGTCGCGCATCAGCTCGTAGTCGGCCCGGTTGGTGGTCCCGGCCGGGCTGGCGGCGAAGCAGCTGCCCTCGATCAGCGTGAAGCCCTCGGCCTTCGCCCGCTTGCGCGCCACCCACAAGGGCGCCGTGCACATCAGCGGCGTGTCGTCGGGATGCTCGCCCGGCCTGAGGAACACGGTTTCCTTGTAGCCGTCGATGCTGGTCGGCAGCGGCGAGAAGGTGTTGGTCTCGGTGGCGATGGTGGCGGCGAACAGGCGCATGGGACCTAAGATCTCCTGTGAGGTATCGGTCGATGATGTTGATGATGATGTCGTAGCATACGGTGAAGTCCCAGAGTTGCCGGGAAAAGTGCTGGGATGCACCCTCGCCGGATTGGCGAATCCACGAGGTACGGTTTGGCCACCGGCCTCAAACGAAGGGGCACCCCGATGGAAAGGATACCTGCAAGCGATCGGACGCGCGAGCGGCTGAAAGCACTGATGGACGGCGACGGATAAGCAGGCGAAATCCGCTCGGCGTTGGTACGGCTGGCAGCGCGTCTGATCATCGAGGAAGCGCTGGAAGGCGAGGCCGAAGACGCGCTGGGTCGCGGCTACTATGTGCGCGGCGCGACGACGGGCAAGGGACTTCGCCCCTTCGGCAAGCTCAGGAGGCTACCGGACCGGCCGGCTTAGGAGCGCCGAAGGTTCGATCGAATACAGCGCACCACAGATCGCCGAGCGAGGCGAACCGTTTCGCTCGCGCCTCCGCGAAGCGCTGCGGGGCCAGACCGAGGAACTGGAAGGCTTGGCAGTGGAGATGCATGCGCGGGGCCTGTCGACGCGCAACATCGAGGCGCTGTTCGCCGACGAAACGGGCCGGTCGCTGCTGGGCCGCAGTGCGGTGAGCACGATCACCGAGCGGCTGTGGGCAGAGTACGAAGGATTCGCCAGCCGGGATCTCTCGGAGTTCAACGTCGTCTACCTGTTCGTAGACGGGATCGCCGAGCGGCTGCATCTGGGTCAGCCGCGCGATGCGGTGCTGTGAAGTGGACCGCGAGGCGATGCTCGACCGGTCGCACCCGGCGCTGTCGATCCGGCGGCAATGCACGTTGCTGCATCTGGCGCGCTCGGGCGTGTACCGGGCGAAGGCTGCGAACGACGACGAGGACGTGGCGCTGCTGCGGCGGCTGGACGAGCTGTTCACGCAGTACCCGTTCATGGGCTCTCGGCGGCTTCGGCTGGAGCTTCGGGAAGAGGCCTTCGGGTCAACCGCAAGCGGGTGCAGCGGCTGATGCGCCGGCTCGGCATCCAGGCCCTGGGGCCGAAACCGCGGACGACGAAGCCGGCGCCGGGGCATCACGTCTACCCGTATCTGCTGCGGGGGATGACGATCGACCGGCCGAACCAGGTGTGGTGCGCCGACATCACCTACATTCCGATCGGGCGCGGCTTCCTGTACCTGGTGGCTGTCATGGACTGGGCCAGCCGTGCCGTGCTGGCGTGGCGGCTGTCGAACACGATGGATGCAAGCTTCTGTGTTGCAGCGCTCGAGGACGCGCTGGCGCGCTTCGGCAGGCCGGCGATCTTCAACACCGATCAGAGCAGCCAGTTCACCAGCGCGGCCTTTACCGGTGTGCTCAGAGCCGATCCAAGAAGTTGTTGATACCGGGGAATCGGTTGTGATTCCTTGCCTGGCACCCGAATCCTTGCCGAGGGGTGCTGCATGTGGACGCCTGACCATCGCCGCGCGGCTGGCCGACACGGCCTGCGCTATCCGAGCGATCTGACCGACGCCGAGTGGCGGATGGTGGAGCCGGCGATGCCACCGGCCAAACGCGGCGGCCGGCCGCGCGGGGTGAACCTGCGCGAGGTCTTCAACGCGGTCTGCTACGTGCTCGCCACGGGCTGTCAATGGAAGGCGTTGCCGAAGAACTTGCCGCCGAAGAGCACGGCACATTACTACTTCATGTTGTAAGAATGGGACGGAACGCTGGAGCGATTGCACCACGCGCTCTATGTCGATGCGCGCGAACAGGTCGGCCACGAAGCCAGCCCGACGGTGGCGGTCATCGACAGCCAGAGCGCCAAGGCCGCTCAAAAGGGGGCTCGACGCTCGATCCGCAGGGCTTTGACGCGGGCAAGAAGGTCACGGGCCGCAAGCGGCACATTCTCGTCGACACGCGCGGCCTCCTGCTGAACCTTGTCGTCCACCCGGCCGATGTACAAGACCGCGACGGCGCAGTCGAGTTGCCGCGCCGTTCGCGCCGCCTGTTCCCGTTCATCGAACGGATCTACGCCGACGGCGGCTATCGGGGGCCGAAGCTGGCCGCGGCCCCCGCCCGTACCGGCGCCTGCAGGCCGGAGATCGTCAAACGCAGCGACGCGCATCGCTTCGTTGTCCTACCCAAGCGCCGGATCGTCGAACGAACCTTCGCTTGGATCAGCCGCAATCGCCGTCTCGCACGCGACTTCGAACGCTATGCACGCACTGTCGCCGCCTTCGTCCGCCTCGCCATGATCCGCATCATGCTTCGACGCTTGACCAGGCCAGCCGCCTGATGTCAAACCCAAACTTCTTGGATCGGCTCTTAGAGAAGCCGGTAAGGATCCAGCAGGTTCTGCTCGGGATGCAGGTCGAAAACCGGCAGGAGCCGCAGGGCGCCGGCTTGCGCGCCCCTCGGGCGGCGGCGTTCCTCGCGCGGGGAAAGCTTGAACAGCCGCTTATAGGAGCGCGAAAAATGCGAGTAGCCGGCAAACCCACAGGCCTCGCCGACCGCCGCCAAGTCGATGCGGCTGCTGCGTAGCAGCTTTCGCGCGCGGCTTAGGCGAATGAGCATGTAGAAATCGGAAACCGTGCAGTTGAACGATTGCTGAAATAGCCGGTCCAATTGACGGCGCGAAACATTCGCGTGAACGGCGAGCCGTTCGACCGTCATCGGGTTCTCGATATGCTCCTCCATCAACGTGCAGACTTTCCGCACCGAAGCCGGCACCTCGTTGCTTGCCGTCATCATGTCGTGCTGCAAGTCGATTGGCTCGCGCCACTGCGGCAGAAGAATCAGGTTCGCCACCCGGGCCGAGACATGCTTGCCGAGCTGGTGGCGGATGAGGTGCAGCATCAAATCGATTGGGCTCATGCCGCCGGCGCAGGTCATGCGGCGATCCGAGAATGTGAAGATCGTCGGACTGAACCGGACCTTGGGAAACATCCGCTGGAACGCCGCCAGGCTGATGAAATGCGCCGTCGCCGCAAACCCATCCAGTACTCCCGCGAGCGCCAGGTGATAGACGCCCGATTCTAGGCTGCCCAGCGTCTTTCCGTGGCGCGCGAAGCGGCGCAGCCTGCCCTGCGTGTCCTTGTTCTCGTACTTGTGCGGCTTGAAGCTGCCGCAAACAAGCAATAGGTCGAATTCTTTCAGGTCCTTTAGCTTCGTATCGCAGGCCAATTTCATGCCGCTGCTCGCCGTCACCTCGGTCGAGGTATCGGTCACAAGGATCCAGCGATAGGCAGGTTTTTCCAGCAGCGAATTGGTGATGCGGAGCGTCTCGATGGCTGAGATCACCCCGAGCATTGAAAATTCCGGAATCAACAAGAAAGCAACGGCGTACACGGGCCTCTCTGAAGAAGCGACGGAATAGGGCTAAGGATAGGAAGCTTCTTTTCGCGGCACAAGCGGCGCCAGCAGCTACTCCACGGAATCGGGCAGCTCCGCCTTGCGGCGTGCAACGAATTCCCGAAGGCCGTCGTCCAGTCCGAGAGCAATCGGCGGGGGCTGATACGACGCCAGCGCTTTCTTGTACGCGGCATTGCACCGTTGCGCAGCCGTCAGTTCTCCCTCCTCGCGCCATTGTTCGTAGGAGTTGGAGTCGTAAACGCTGGAAATATGGAACGCATCGGCGAAGCGCTCCAGCGTATGGGCTGCGCCGAGATAGTGCTGTCCAGGCCCGATTTCCCTAAACGCACTGAAGGCGAACTCGTCATCGCGCAGATCGAACCCGCCCAGCAGGCGAGAAACCATTGCCAGATGATCGACGTCTTGCATGAATTTCTCGTAGCTGAGGCAAAGGCCACCTTCCATGTGACCGGCAGCGTGAATCAGGAAGTTGACGCCGGACAATACCGTCATCAGAAGCATGTCGGCGGACTCCTGTCCCGCCTGCGAGTCGATCGTCTTAGCGGAGGTCGAGGCCGCTCCGCCGCGATATGGAATTCCCAGCCGGCGCGCCAACTGGCCCAGGCCCAGCATTGCGAGCCAGCTTTCCGCGCCGCGAGTGGGCGCCCCCGTTTTCAAGTTGAGGCCGCTTAGCATCACGCCAAAGAACACCGGGGCCCCGGGACGGACCAGTTGCGTAAGAGCGGCCCCAGCCATTGCCTCGGCGAGCACTTGAGCCATCATTCCCGCCACGGTGATCGGCCCCATGGCGCCGGCCATGACAAATGGCGAAACGATCGCCGCCTGGTTGGCCGCCGCATAGACGCGTAGCGACTCCAGCATTGTATGATCGAGCACGAGCGGAGAATTGATGTTGATGATGGATCCTACGACACAGTTGCGGTCCACGAATTCTTTGCCGAATACGATTTCGCACAAGGCGATGGTGTCGGCAGCACGGGACCCGGCCGTGGCGACGCCGAGAAAAGGCTTGTCGGAGAATTTCAAATGCGCGTAGGTGATGTCGAGGTGCCGTTTGGTAACAGGCACGTCGGTAGGCTCGCAGATCACGCCGCTTGAATGATGCAGATGCGGCGTCAGATAGGTAAGCTTCACGAAATTTTCCAGGTCGGCAATGGTGCCGTAGCGGCGGGGCTCATCGAGGCTGCTGACGAACGGCATCCCGTAACTCGCCCCAAACACGACCGCATTTCCGCCCATGCGAACCGATCGCGCCGGATTCCGGGCGTGCTGGATGAACTCCCGTGGCGCCGTGGCCTGGACAATCCGGCGGGCCATGCCCGACTCGAACCGCACTCGTTCGCCCTGCACATCCGCGCCCGCATCGCGGAACAGAAGCAAAGATTCGGGGTCATTGCGAAACTCGACCCCAATCTCCTTCAGTAGTTCGTCCGCCTTCGCTTCAATGAGAGACAATTGCTCGTCATCGAGTGGCGCAAACGGAGGAAGCTTCCGAGTGATATATGCCGGCGCTGCCGGTCGCTCAGTGTTTCGGGTCCGCGTACGACGGCGCATCTTGCTTCCCCAGAAAAGGAACTGGGCGAGCCTAGGCCTGTTTTCCGAAATCCCGTAAAGCGCTTTTGGACATTGCTATGCTTATTCTGGCCATCGGGAGCGGTACTCGAGGCATTCACCGACGAGCTCTGGCGGCCGAAGGAACTCTTCCAGTTCCCAATGGTGCGAAGAGCGTGGATGCCGATCTTCTTCGCGAGATGATCGGCTTTGCGGCGCAACGCTTGATGGAGATCGACGTCGAGAGCCTGACCGGAGCCGCGTACGGCGCGCGCGATCCGGAGCGCGTCAATCATCGCAGCGGCTATCACGACCGGCTGCGGGAGACGCGCGCCGGCACGGTCGAGCTGCGCATCCCGAAGCTGCGCAAGGGCAGCTACTTCCCCGACTTCCTGGAGCCGCGGCACATGGCCGGGAAGGCGCTCACCGCCGTGATCCAGGAGGCCTACGTGCAAGGCATCTCGACGCGCCCGGTCGACGAACTGGTCAAGGCACTCGCCATGACCGGGATCTCGAAGAAGAAGCCTCCCGCTTGTGCGGCGAGATCGACGAGAAGATCGACGCGTTCCTCAATCGCCCTCTCGAGGGCGAGTGGCCGTACATCTGGCTGGATGCGACCTATCCGAAGGTTCGGCAGAACGGGCGCATCGTCCCGGTCGCGGTGATTATCGCGGTCGGGATCAACAGCGCCGGCCGGCGCGAGGTTCTCGGCCCGGCGATCGGCCCGTCCGAGGCCGAGACCTTCTGGACCGACTTCCTGCGCCAGTTGGCACGCCGAGGGCAGCGCGGCGTCAAGCTGGTGATCTCGGATGCACATGAGGGGCTGAAGGCCGCCGTCGCCAACCAGCCGCTTGCTTCCTGGCAGCGCTGCCGGGTCCACTTCATGCGCAACGTGCTCACGCACGCCGGCACGCAGGGGCGCCGGGTCGTCGCCGCCGTTTCATCGCCACCGCCTTCGCCCGGAACGACGCCGAGGCCGCGCGCACCCAGTGGCGCCAGGTCGCCGACCAGCCGCGCCCCAGAGTGCCGAAGCTCGCCGCCATGATGGACGATGCCGAGCCCGACCCGCTCGGCTACATGGGCTTCCCGCCCGCGCATCTGGCCAAGCTGCACTCGACCAACCCGGTCGAGCGCCTCAACGGCGAGATCAAACGCCGCACCGATGTCGTCGGCATCTTCCCGAACGAGGACGCCATCACCCGCCTGGCCGGCGCCATGCTGCACGAGCAGAACGACGAGTGGGCCGTCCAGCGCGCCCGCAATATGACCCTGGAAACCACCGCTCCCTTGAGCGATGAACCCATCGTCAGTCTGCCCGCCGTGGCAGCCTGACCTGACCGGCCAAGCCCGCCGGAGAGCGCGACGTCAACGCCGCTCTTACACCACGCTAAGGGACATGATCGGGATCCGCCAGAAGATCGCGCCCGGCATCCCCATCGAGGTCTGGTTCCAGGACGAGATGAGGGTCGGCCAGAAGAACAAGCTGACCTACAAGTGGGCGAGGAAGGGCACCCGACCGCGCGCCGATCACGATCAGAACACCCGGTCGGCCCATCTGTGCGGTGCGATCTGCCTGGAGCGCAGCGCGGGCGCCGCACTGGTTCTGCCTGCCTGCAACACCGCCGCGATGAAATATTGAACCATCCGGGTGTCCAGCCGGGCGACAGGATCGTCCTGGACAAGCTGCCCGACGGACGTGTCCTGATGAAAGCCGAGCGTCCGACCGGCAAGATCCGCGATGCATACGGACTCCTGGAGAAGAAGGACGCACCGTCTTTTTCGATCGAGCAGATCAACCGGATTTCCGCCCAGGACTGGGCCGGCAGGCGATGAACAGGTAGGCGGCATCAAGAGGGCGGAGCCGACTTGATCATCCCGCCGGGAACAGGTGGCAGGCGACCTGGTGTCCCGAGGCGGGCGAGGTGACCGGCGGCTCGGCCTCGCGACAGACCGGCATGACGTGCGGGCAGCGCGTGTGGAAGCGGCAGCCGCGCGGCGGGTTGAGCGCGCTGGGGATCTCGCCGGTGATCGCGGCCTTGCGCCGGCGCTGGCGCGGCTTGGCCTCGGGCACGGCGGCGATCAGCGCCTGGGTGTAGGGATGCAGCGGCTGCCGGTACAGCGTGCCGCGGTCGGCGAGCTCGACGATCTTGCCGAGATACATGACGGCGACGCGGTCGGAGATGTGCTTCACCACGCCCAGGTCGTGCGCGATGAACAGGTAGGCGAGGCCGAACTCGTCCTGCAGGTCCTGCAGCAGGTTGACGATCTGCGCCTGGATCGACACGTCCAGCGCCGACACCGGCTCGTCGCAGACGATGAAGCGCGGGTTGAGCGCGAGCGCGCGGGCGATGCCGATGCGCTGGCGCTGGCCGCCCGAGAACTCGTGCGGGTAGCGGCGCGCGTGCTCGGGCGCGAGGCCGACGCGCGACAGCAGCTCCATCACCCGCGCGCGCGCCTGCCTGCCGTCCATCGCGCCGTGGATCTCGATCGGCTCCTTGATGATGTCCTCGACCGTCATGCGCGGGTTCAGCGCGCCGTAGGGATCCTGGAAGATGATCTGCAGGTGCCGGCGCTTCGCGCGCATGGCGTCGGGCGCCAGCCGCAGCAGGTCCTGCCCCTCGAACCGCACCTTGCCCGCGGTCGGCTCGATCAGGCGCAGCAGCATGCGGCCGACCGTCGTCTTGCCGCAGCCGGACTCGCCGACCAGGCCCAGCGTCTCGCCCTCGTCGACCGTGAAGCTCACGTCGTCGACGGCCCGCAGGAGGCCGCGCGGACGACGCAGCAGGCCGCTCTCGCCGACGGCGAAATGCTTCGTCAGCCCGTCGACCTCGACCAGCGCGCTCATTCGGCGGCCAGCTCCTGCTGGCGCAGGCACGCGCTCTCGTGACCCTCGCGCACGGGCCCGAGCGGCGGCACGGTCGAAGCGCAGGCCTCGACCCGCCAGCGGCAGCGCGGCTGGAAGCGGCAGCCCGCCGGCAGCGCCCAGGGCCGCGGCAGCGTGCCGGGAATGGTTTTCAGCCGCTCGCGCTCGTCGGCGAGCGAGGGAATGCTGTCGAGCAGCCCGCGCGTGTAGGGATGCACCGGGCGCTCGAACAGCTCGTTCACCGGCGCGCGCTCGACGATCTTGCCGGCGTACATGACGATCACGCGGTCGGCCATCTCGGCCACCACGCCCATGTTGTGCGTGATGATGACGATGCCCATGCCGAGCTCGTCGCGCAGGTCGAGCAGCAGCTCGAGGATCTGCTGCTGGATGGTCACGTCCAGCGCCGTGGTCGGCTCGTCGGCGATCAGGATCTTCGGGTTGCAGATCAGCGCCATGGCGATCATGACGCGCTGGCGCATGCCGCCCGAGAGCTGGTGCGGATAGTCGTCGAGCCGCCGCGCCGGCAGGGCGATGCCGACCCGCGCCAGCATCTCGACCGCGCGCTCGCGCTGCTCCTTCGGCCCCGAGTGCTGGTGCACCCGCACCGTCTCCATCAGCTGGTCGCCGATGGTGAAGACCGGGTTGAGCGAGGTCATCGGCTCCTGGAAGATCATGCCGATGCCGGGGCCGCGGATGCGCCGCATGTCGCGCTCGCCGAGCTGCAGCAAGTCCTGGCCCTGGAAGTGGATCGAGCCCTGGCCGATGCGCGACGGCGGCTTCGGCAGCAGGCCCATGATCGCCAGCGCCGTGACGCTCTTGCCGCTGCCGGATTCGCCGACCACGCCCAGGATCTCGCCGGGCGCGAGGTCGAAGCCGACGTCGTCGACCGCGGCGATCTCGCCGTGCTCGGTCCCGAACAGCACCCTGAGGTCGCGGACGGAAAGCAGCGTCACTGCTGGATCTTCAGCCTGGGGTCGAGCACGTCGCGCAGCCCGTCGCCCAGCAGGTTGAGCGCCATGACGGTGATGGCGAGCGCCGCGCCGGGAATGGTGATGATCCAGGGCGCCTCGCGCATGTACTGCCGGCCCTCGGACATGATGTTGCCCCAGGTCGGCGCCGGCGGCTCGGCGCCGAGGCCGAGGAAGCTCAGCGTCGCTTCGGTGAGCACGGCGTAGGCGAACAGGAAGCTGAGCTGGACGAGCAAGGGCGCCATGGAATTCGGAAGGATATGCCGGCGCAGGATGCGCCAATGCCCGGCGCCGGCGGCAACCGCCGCCTGCACGTATTCCATCTGGCTGACCACGATCACCGAGGACCTGACGATGCGCGCGGTGCGCGGGATGTAGACGATGCTGAGCGCCAGGATCATGTTCGGCGTCGAGCGGCCGAGCACGGCGGCGACGCCGATCGCCAGCAGCACGGCCGGAAACGCCATGATCGCGTCGTTGATGCGCATCAGCGCGTTGTCGAGCTGCTTGAAGTAGCCGGCCAGCGCGCCGATCAGCGTGCCGAACACGGCGTTGACCAGCACGACCATCGTGCCGATGAACAGCGACAGCTGCGCGCCGTAGACGACGCGGGCGAGCTGGCTGCGGCCGAGATTGTCGGTGCCGAACGGATGATCCCAGCTCGGCGGCTCGAAGCGCAGGCGCATCTGCAGCTTGTTGGGGCTGACCGGGCTGATCCAGGGCGCCAGCACGGCCGCGGCGACGATGATGGCGAACAGCGCCAGGCCGAATTTGAACGAGCGGTGCCGCCACAGGCGCCGCAGCGTGTCCCAGCGCGCCGAGCGCCGCTCGGGCTCCGCCGCCGCGGCGACGGCCTCGTCGAAGGCGACGGCGCTGTCAGCCACGCTCGAATCTCACGCGCGGGTCGAGCCAGGCATAGGCGACGTCGACCGCGATGTTGATGCCGACCAGCATCAGCGTCACGAACAGGAGCCCGCCCTGGATCATGGGATAGTCGCGGTTGAGGATCGCGGAAGTCAGGAGCTGCCCGACGCCCGGGATCGAGAACACCGTCTCGGTCACAACGGCGCCCGAGACGGACAGGCTGACGATGATGCCGATCACGGTGATGATCGGGATCATGGCGTTGGCAAGCGCGTGCTTGCCGATCACGAGGTAGTTCGGCAGCCCCTTGGCGCGCGCCGTGCGCACGTAGTCCTGGCGCAGCACTTCGAGCATGGTCGAGCGCGTGATGCGCGCCAAGAGGCCGACCTGCAGCAGCGCCAGCGAGATCGCCGGCATGGTCGTCGAGCGCAGCCAGCCGATCGGGTCCTGTGTGAACGGCACGTAGCCGCCGGTCGGCAGCCAGCCGAGATGCACGGAGAACAACACGATCATCATCAGGCCGAGCCAGAAATTCGGCATCGATACGCCGATCAAGGCGAACATCATCGCAGCCTGGTCGACCCAGGTATTCTGCCTCAGCGCCGCCAGGATGCCGCTGACGATGCCGAGGATCAGCGTGATCACGAGCGCATAGAGGCTGAGCGAGAACGACACCGGCAGGCGCTCGAAGGTTGCCGTCGTGACGTCCTTGCCGAGGAAATGGGAACGCCCGAGATCGGCGCGCAGCAAGCCGCCATACCACTTGAGCAGTTGCACATGGACAGGCTCGTCCAGCCCCAGATTCTTGCGGATCTGCTCACGTTCCTCGGTGGTCGAGGTGATGCCGCCAAGGGCGGCGCTGACGTCGCCGGGGATGAGCCGCATCAGCCCGAAGGTGATCAGAGTCACCAGCAGCACCACCGGGATCGCCCCGGCGATGCTGCGCAGGATGACGCGGCCCATCGCGACGTGCCCCCGCCTGGCCGCTACTCGATCCAGACGTTCGAGAAGCGCGGGATGCGGAAGGGCTTGTATCCCTTCACGTTCGCGCGCACCGCCTGGACCTTGGTCAGCGAGCCGAACGGCACCGCATAGACCTGCTCCAGGATGCGCTTCTGCATCCGCGCGAACGCCTCCTGGCGCTTGGCCGGATCCGGCAGGGTGATCATGTCGTCGTAGGCGGCCTGGAGCTCGGCGTCGGGCGGCGACGGCGTGGCGTTACCTCCGGCAAAGAACTTCATCGTGGCAAGCGGGCCCAATGCGGGCTGCGTGCCGTAGCCCGTGTAGAAGAAGTTCCAGCTGTCCTTCTCCTTGATCATGCGGTTGACCGAGGTCGGCCAGTCCATCACGTCCAGCTTGGCGTTGATGCCGACGGCCTTGAGCTGCTCGGACACCACCAGCGCGGCGTTGTACATGCTGGTGTAGTCCTTGTTGGTCAGCAGGACCAGCGGCTCGTTGTTGTAGCCGGCCTCCTTCAGGTATTTCTTGGCCAGCTCCTTGTTCTTGAGATTGTAGGTTTCCTTGCCGGCATCGGTATAGGTGGCGCGGCCGGGATACTGGAAGCCGATGTTCAGCTTGTAGGCGCCGTCGGTCGACGCATCCATGATCTCGTCCATGTCGAGCGCCGCCTGGACCGCACGGCGGAAAGCGAGATTGTTGGTGGGCGCCGTCTTGGTGTTGGGCAGCATGATATGCACCCACCAGTTCTCCAGCGGCACCAGCACGACGTTCTTGTTCTTCTTGAGCTGGGCCTGCGCCTTGGTCGGAACGTCCTCGACGGCCGACAGCTCGCCGGTCTCGATGCCGGCGACGCGCGCGCCGGGCTCCGTCACGATGCGGTAGGTGACGGTGTCGACACAGGCGACCTTGTACCCGCCGAAGCCGGTGCGCTGCTCGAACTTGGTGTTGGGCTTGTAGCCCTCGTAGCGCTTGAGCTTGACGTGGCTGTCGGCGACATACTCGACGACCTGGAACGGGCCGGTGCCGATCGGCTCGAGCCGGAGGAACTCCGCATCCTTCTGCTCGGCGGGAATGATCACGACCGGCTGGCTGAAGGAGCTCAGATCCTCGATGAAGGTCGGCTGCTTCTTCTTCATCCGGATGATGAACGTGAACGCATCCGGCGCTTCCCATTTCTCGACGTTGACCAGGAAGGCCCGCTCGATGCCGATCTTCGCATAGCGGTCGAACGACGCCTTCACGTCGGCCGAGGTCATGTCCTTGCCGTTGTGGAACTTGATGCCCTGGCGAAGCTTGAAGGTGTAGCTGAGCCCGTCAGGCGCCTCCGTCATCGACTCGGCGAGGTCGAGGATCGGCTGGTTGGTCTCGTCGCGCGTCATCAGCGGCTCGAAGATGTTCGAGACCACGTTGCGCGTCGAGATCGTCTGCGACGAATACTGGTCGAGGCTGTTGACCTTGGCCTCGCCGGCGAAGACCAGGTCCCCGCCCTTCTTCGGGCAGGTGAACGGCGCCGCCAGCGCCGATCCCGCCAATCCGACAAGCCCGGCCGCGAGGCCCAGTTGCACGACGTGTCTCTTTTTCATGGTCACTCCCCCTTGTTGTCGTCCTGTCATTTCAGGTCGACCGGCGTCGACGGCCGACCGGTGCGGAAGAAGCTCTCGATGTTGGCGATCACGCCCGCGTAGCAGGCGTCCCAGGTCTCGTTCGTGCCGCCGGCGAGGTGCGGCGTCAGCACGACGTTGTCCAGCGCCAGCAGCCGCGGCGGGACCTGCGGCTCGTTCTCGAACACGTCGAGCCCGGCGCCGGCGATGGTGCCCGCCTCGAGCGCCTGGACGAGCGCCGCCTCGTCGATCACCGCGCCGCGCGCGATGTTGACGAGCACGCCCTCTCGGCCGAGCGCCCGGAGCACGCCCGCGTCGACGCGGTGCCGCGTCTCCGGCGTCGCCGGGCAGGCGACGACGAGATTGTCCGACCACGCCGCAAGCGCACCGAGGTCGTCGAAATGGCGGTAGGGCAGGTCCGGCCGCCGGGCGCGGTCGTGGTAAGCGATTTCAAGATCGAACCCGAGAGCGCGCCGCGCGATCGCCGCGCCGATCCGCCCGAGGCCGAAAATGCCGAGTCGCCGACCGCTGAACCGCGGCGCCAGCGGAAACCGTCCCTGCAGCCATTTGCCGTCGCGCACATAGCGGTCGGCGGCCAGCACGCGCCGCTGCACGGCGATCATGAGGCCCATCGCCAGATCGGCGACGCAGGCATCCGTCAGCCCCGGCGTGTTGGCGAGCTGGATGCCGCGCCGGCGCAGCGCCGCAATGTCGACGTAGTCGAAGCCGGCGCCGAGCACCGCCACCAGGCGCAGCGCCGGCATCCGGTCGAGCAGCGCGTCGTCGACGCGCGCACCGACCGAGACCAGCACCTCGGCCCGCGGGTCGAACGCGTCGGGCATGCGATGCAGCGTGAAGCGGGCCGCCAGTGCCCGCGCGAAGGGATCGCCCAGCCCCAGACCGTTGATCGAGGGCAGCGTGGCCGCGGGCGATTGGGCGAGGCTAGCGATCGCGCTCATCCGGCACGGCGGCGTCGCCGAGACGCGCGGCGCTTCGGTCGCTTGGACCCGACATTCCTATTGGCTCCCCGTTCCGGGCGTATCCTAAGCACAGAGCAAAGCACATGCCAAGCCTCGCGCATGCGCGCCTTTGTGAAGTGGCGCTTGACGCCGTCCTTGCGCGATGGAAAGACTGCCGCCGATGCGCCACGACCACCAGCGGCTGCGCCGCGCCACCACGAGCATGCTCATGGCGATGGGCAGCCGCGAGCCCGAGGCGAAGGCCGTCGCCGATCACCTGGTCGACGCCAACCTCGCCGGGCACGACAGCCACGGCGTCGGCATGCTGCCGCACTACGTGCGCAACTTCAAAGCCGGCACGCTCGTGCCCAACCAGTCGCCCACGATCCTCGGCAACAACGGCCAGTTCGCCGTCTGGGACGGGCGCAACGGCTACGGCCAGGTGATCGCGAGCGACGCGATGGAATGGGCGATCGGCGTCGCGCGCAGCAACGGCGTCGCGGTCCACGGCCTGCGCAACACGCATCATATCGGCCGCGTCGGCGCCTATGGCGAGCAGGCCGCGAAGGTCGGCCTGCTCTCGGTGCATTTCGTCAACGGCAATTCCGGTCCGCCGAAGGTGACGCCGTTCCGCGGGCGCGAAGGCCGCATGTCGACCAATCCCATCTGCATCGCCGTGCCCGGCACGGCGACGACGGATCCGATCATCCTCGACTTCGCCACCAGCCGCATCGCGCTCGGCAAGGTGCGCGTCGCCTACAACGAGGGAAAGAAGGTGATCGACGGCGCCCTGATCGACGCCGACGGCGCGCCGACCACGGATCCCGCGGTCATCTACGAGCCGCCGATCGGCGCCGTGACGCCCTTCGGCGAGCACAAGGGCTATGGCCTGGCGCTGATCGCCGAGCTCCTGGCAGGCGCCATCGTCGGCTCCGGCACGATCCAGCCGGCCAATCCGCGCGATCGCGGCATCGTCAACGGCATGCTGACCGTGGTGATCGACCCGGAGCGCATGACGACGCGCGACTTCGTCGAGGCCGAGATCGACGCGCTGATCGCCTACATGAAGCAAACGCGCGCCGCCGACCCCGCCCTGCCCGTCCTGGTGCCGGGCGAGCCGGAGCGGATCGCGCGGGCCGAGCGCGTGGCAAAGGGCATCGAGATCGACGCCACGACCTGGCGCGAGATCCAGGACGCCGCCGCCAGCGTCGACGCGCGGTTCGACGTAGCATGAGTGTCGGCAGCATCGATCCGAAGCGCACCGACCTCGCGGCCGAGTACCGCGCCCGTCCCTTCGGCCGCCACAGCCCCGAGCTGCAGGCCCTGCTCAACGTCATGCGCCGGGCCGAGAACTGCCAGGACCTGATCCTGGTCTCGATCGAGCCCGGGAAATGGGTGCTCGGCCAGCGCCTGCCCGACGGCCAGCCGCCGCGCCTGTTCACCGACGAGGTCTTCACGCGGCTCGAGGACGGCGAATGGGCCGCCTTCAAGCGGCGCTGGCGCGCGCTGAGCGGACAGGAGCTGAAGCTGCCATGACCGGCGCGACGCCGAGCGGCCCGACCGTCGTCGGCTATGTCGACCGCGTCTACGCGCATCCGGGCGACGAGGTGACGCTGCGCGTCAGCGTGCTCGATCCGGCGCGGCGCTACCGCGCCCAGCTCGCGCGGCTGATCTGCGGCGAGACCGGGCCCAAGGGTCCGGGCCTCAAGGAGGAAGCCGTCGCGATCGACGCGCTCACCGGCGAGCACCGGGGCGAGGAGCAGCCGACCGGCATCGGCTCCTGCGCCGTCGTCGACGGCCTGCCGGCGCTCGGATCGATCGCGCTGTCCGTGCATGTCTGGCCGACCCTGCCCGGATGCGGCGTGCAGGCGCTGCTGTCGCTCGGCGCCGTTCGCCTGGTGCTGGACGAGGCCGGCGCCGTCGCGCTCGTCGTCGGCGACGAGACGGTGGCGAGCGGACGGAAGCTGCGCGCGCGCTGGTGGTACCGCGTCGATGCGAGCTACGACATTGCGACCGGCGCCGTGACGCTCGGCGTCAAGCCGGCGGCGGGCTTCCACGACGAGCAGCCGGTCGCGGTCACCGGCCGCGTGCGCGCGGGGATCGAGGCCGAAGGGCCGCTGCTGATGGCGGCCGCGCCGGCGGCCGCCGGCGCCCGCGATCACTTCTACGGCAAGCTCGAAGCACCGGTCCTGCGTTCAGGCACGCTCGAAGCGCGCTGGGATTTCTCGCGGCACATCGAGACGACGCTGATCGAGGACCTCTCGCCCGCCGCCCTGCACGGCCGCACGATCAATGCGCCGAAGCGGGCGGTCACCGGTGCCGCGTGGGACGGCACGGTGCATTGCTGGACGCAGAACCCGTCGCATTACGGCGCGATCCACTTCCACGGCGACGACCTGTCCGACGCGCACTGGAAGGAAAGCCTGCGCTTCCGCCTGCCCGCATCCCTGCGCAGCGGCTTCTACGCCGTGAAGCTGCAGGCATCGGGTCCCGCCTTCTACGTGGGCTTCATCGTCAGCCCCGCTCCCGGCGCGAAGCGCGCGCGGCTCGCGGTCCAGGCCTCGACCGTGACCTATCTCGCCTACGCCAACTACCGCCGGCGCATGACGCCGGGACCGTTCGAGCTGGCCATGGGCGCGCTGCCGACGGTCGACATGACCGACGTCATGCTGGCGGCGCACAAGGAGTTCGGCAGCTCGACCTACGACGTGCATCGCGACGGGTTCGGCGTGGCCCATGCGACCGCCCGCCGGCCGCTGTTCAACTTCCGGCCGACCGGGCGGTTCTGGAACTTCAACATGGATCTCTGCCTGATCGACTGGCTCGACCGGCAGGGCATCGAGTACGACGTGATCAGCGACCATGAGCTGCAGGAAAAAGGCGTGGCGCTGCTTCAGCCCTATGGCTGCGTCATGTCCGGCAGCCATCCCGAGTACAACACGCTCGAGATGCTGCGCGCGACCGAGGCCTATCTCGCCGGCGGCGGGCGCTTCATGTACATGGGCGGCAACGGCTTCTACTGGCGGGTGACCTTCCCGCCCGCACATCCCGGCATGATCGAGCTGCGCCGCGCCGAGGACGGCACGCGCGCCTGGGAGGAGATGCCCGGCCAGTACCACCACGCGACCGGCGAGCTGGGCGGCCTGTGGCGCCGGATCGGGCGGCCGCCGAACGCGCTGGTCGGCATCGGATTCATCGCCCAGGGATTCGACGCCTCGACCTACTACCGCCGCACGGCCGCCTCGCGCGACCAGCGCGCCGCCTTCCTGTTCAAGGGGATCGAGGACGAGATCCTCGGCGATTTCGGCGCCTGGGGCGACGGCGCGGCGGGACTCGAGATCGACTGCTACGACCAGCGCCTCGGCTCGCCGCCGCACGCGCTGGTGGTCGCCTCGTCCGAGAACCACTCCAACGCCTTCCTGCTGGTGAACGAGGAGATGCTGTCGAACACGCACGGCGTCGACGGCACGCTCAACCCGCGCGTCAAGGCCGACATCGTGTTCTTCGAGACCGCCGGCGGCGGCGCCGTGCTGTCGACCGGCGCGATCAGCTTCGTCGCCAGCCTGGCGCACGACGGCTACGACAACAACATCTCGCGCCTGACCCGCAACGCCGTCGACCGCTTCCTCGACCCGGCGCCGTTCAAGCCGCCCGGCGCATAAAGCGGATTTCCGCACCCCGCCTCGGTACGCGGTGCAGCCGCGCAGCTTCCTCCACTTGCTTGCCCTTCGTGTCCTTCCTTCCGAGCTTCGTGTCCTTCGTGTCCAATCCGAAAGGGATCAACCACGAGGGCGCGAAGCACACGAAGGCGAAAAAGAGGAAGAGGGAGAAAGCACGGCTGTGGACAGGCGCGGCTCGTCGGCGTGGAGACCCCATTCCGGGCAGGATGCTACCCAATCTGGGCATGTCCAGGCATGCCGCGCATGCTCCTGGCTTATGACCGACGACAAAGCCGGAATCCTGGACCGCCCGGCGCCTAGCCGCGATATTCCGTCCCGAGATGGAACAGGCAGTCGCCGCGCTCGGTGCGGCCGGGGATGCGCTTGCACAGGACGACGCCGTCGCGCTCGAAGCGCACGACCTCGGGCTCGCGCCAGGGCGTGTGCGAGAAGTGGATCGCCGCGGCCGGCTGGCCGGCCTTGACGGTGTCGCCCAGCTCGACCAGCGGCTCGAACACGCCGCCGTTCTCGGGCGTGTAGACGAAGTAGTCGGGCCCGCCGACCTCCATCAGCCGCGTGCCGGGCGACGGCGCGACCTTCACGTCGGGCACGACGCCCAGGTGCTTCAGGATGCGCCGCACCCCCGCGCCGGCGATCTTCAGCGCCGCCGGCGTGACCGTGCCGCTGCCGCCCATCTCGGTGCCGAGCGCGATGGCGCCGCGCCGGGCCGCCGACGCGCCCAGCGTCTGGTCGGCACCCATCGGCCGGTTCGACACGTAGCCGATCGGCGCGCCGAACACGTCGAGCAGCTCCAGCACCTGCTTGTTGCGCTCCGTCGCCCCCGGCACGACCGTGCCGAGCGCGCTCGGCACGTACATCAGCGAGCTGCCGCCGGAATGCAGGTCGAAGGCGTAGTTGCACTGCGTCAGGATCACGCTGTCGATGTAGTGCGCGATCACCTTGGTCGGCGTGCCGTCCGGGTCGCCGGGGAAGGAGCGGTTCAGGTTGCCGCCGTCGATCGGCGAGGTGCGCCGCCCGGCCATCGCCGCCGGGAAGTTCGCCGCCGGCAGGAAGATGATCCGCCCCTGCACCATCGCCGGCTCGAGCTCGCGGATCAGCTTCATCAGCGTGACCTGGCCCTCGTACTCGTCGCCGTGGTTGCCCGAGCTCAGCAGCACGGTCGGCCCGCTGCCGTTCTTGATGCAGACGATCGGGATCGGGATCCAGCCATAGGCCGATTCGTGCACCGAATGCGGCAGGCGCAGGAAGCCGGTCTGCCTGCCGCTCTTGTCGTAGTCGATCGTGGCCGTGATGCGCGAGGCAGCCATGGGCGGTCGTTGTCTCTCTTCTTGCTGGGGAAGCCGTTGATCGGGCATGGGCGGTCCTTGCTTCAGCTCGCGTAGTCCGGTTCCTCGCGGTCGAGGATGCGGCGCCACGCGTCGAGATGCAGCCGGGAGTCGTAGTACTCGCCGAATGCGCCCTGATGGCGCCGGCGCAGCGCGTCGGGCTGGCGCCGGAGCGTGCCGCCGGCCATGCGCGCGGTCATCTGGTACATGCAGGTGCGCTCGGCCATGTAGAGCTCGTCGAACGCGTCGTGCACGGTCGGGCCCACCACGGTGACTCCGTGGTTGGCCATCACCATGATGGTCTTGCCGGCCATGACGCGGGCGATGCGGTCGCCCTCCGAGTTGTCGTGCACCGGCCCGTGCGCCTCGTCGTCGTAGACGATGCGGTCGTACAGCATGAGGTCGTTGTGGTGCGACAGCTCCATCCGCCCGTTCTCCATCAGCGACATGGCGGTCAGATAGGGCGGATGGGCGTGCATCACGCACTTGGCCTGCGGATGGGCCAGGTGGACGCGCGCGTGGATGTGGAACGCGACCTTGCGCAGCTCGCCCCGGCCGCGCACGACGTTGCCGTCGAGGTCGCAGACGATCAGCTTGCTGGCGGTGATCTCCTGGAACAGGAGCCCACGCGGGTTGATCAGGAACAGCGTGTCGGAGCCCGGCAGCATCAGGCTGTGATGGTTGCCGATATGCTCGTTCATGCCGAGCCGCGCCTGCATCCGGAACGACGCCGCGAGGTCGCAACGCAGTTGCCACTCCACGTCCTCGGCCTGCCTCACCTCGCGCAACGCAGTCATGTCGAATTTCCCCTGCCCCACTGCCGCAAAACGAAGCTTGGCATGGGTTCATGGCAGTTGCAAAGCCCATGCCCATTGACGACAGCGAGCTTCCTGCATGCCTGCCCAGCGGCCTGCGCACGGCCGCAGCGTCGGACCGCGCCGCCGGCCCGTCCGGGGAAGACCGGGTCGGCGCGCGACGACGTCAAGTCCGCGAGCTTCCTACAAGGGGAAGCCGCTATCGGGCCTTGACGTGGAATTTCGCTCGTCCATAAGAGCGAAGGCGATGGCATCACGAGACGCATCGGAGCGAGGCATGTCCGCGTCGCCTCGAAGGTGGAGGCGCTCCCTCCGCCTGCTTGCCTGCATCGGCGCCTTTCTGGCGGCGCTGCTGACGACGGGTTTCGTGCATGCCCATGCCGATCACGACGGCGTGCCGCCGCTTGCCGGCGACGACGCGCGTGTCCCGGGCCACGGCGTTGCGCAGGTCCTCGTAGCGGCCGATGACGGGGATCAGGGGAACGACTCCCACTGCGCCGGCGCGCCGTTGCACGCGGCGTGCGCCGCCGGCGGGCCCGGCTGTATGGCGACTGCCGATCACGCCTTCGAGCTTGCCGCGCACGGCCGCGCCGCCCGTCCGGCCGGTCGGACGGAGCACGTGTCGGGCATCGTCCCCTCGCCTCCAGACCATCCGCCGCGCTGATCGGCCGTTCCGGAATCGCCGACGGCGCCCGGTGTGCCGGCTGCACCGTCCTTCTTGAACGCGAGCGCTTGCGGAGGCCTAATGATCATTCGGATACGGCCCGGGAGTCCGGCGGGACGGCTATCGGGCCTGGGTGCCGGCTCAATGCTGCTGCTGGGCGGCTTCCTGCTCGGCGTCGCCGCGGCGCGCGCCGCCGATCCCGGCGATCCCGCCGCGGCGGCGCCGACCACGCGCTACCGCTCGGCGTTCGACGGCTACGAACGCTGGCGCGACGGAGGCAAGGCGCCCTGGCGCGACGCCAACGAGGCGGTGGGCCGCATGGGCGGGCACATGGGCCATATGGAGGACGCCTCGCCGCAAGCGCCCGGCGACGACCAGCCGCCGGAGAGGCCGGCGGGCGCCGCGCAGCCGCCTTCGGACGGCCAGCATCAACACCACAAGCCGTGAGGAGCGACCATGACGGACCATCGTTCCGGCCTCAGCCGGCTCGCCCTCGCCGCCCTGGCCTTGAGCCTGTCCGCCTGCGCCGCGACCTTCCGCGACGACGCGATCGAGGAGATCTCGGCCACGACCCGGCTGACCACCGGAATCGCAGCATCCTATGCCACTTCGGAAAGAGAACGCGAGGCATTGCGGGCCGAGGCCCAAAGCCTGCTGGCGCAACCCTTGGGACTGGACGAGGCGACAAGAGTCGCGCTGCTGAACAACCGCGGCCTGCAGGCATCGTTCGCCGAGCTGGGTATCGCCGCCGCCGATCTGGCCGCCGCCAGCCGGCCGCCCAATCCCGGCTTCGCTTATTCGAAGATCATGGGCAGCGGAGAGCTGGAGATCGAGCGCCAAGTCTCAGTCAATGTCCTCGGATACCTGCTGTTCCCGATCAACTATCTGATCGAGCAGCGCCGCTTCGAGCAGTCGAAGCTGATCGCGGCCGGCAAGGTGCTGCAGCTCGCGGCGGACACGCGGCGCGCCTGGATCAAGGCGGTGGCGGCGGAGCAGATCGCCGCCTATGTCGAGCAGACCAAGGATGCGGCCGAGGCGCAGGCCCTGCTGGCGCGCCAGATGCGGCAGGTCGGCAATTTCAGTGCGCTGGACGCGGCGCGTCAGCAAGCGTTCTACGCCGAAGCGGCCGGGCTCCTGGCGCGCGCGCGGCTGCATGCCGCGCGCGAGCGCGAGGCGCTCACCCGGCTTCTCGGTCTGTGGGGCGAGAACGTCGCGTTTACCCTGCCGCCGCGCCTGCCCGAGCTACCGGAGACGATCGATGACGTCGCCGATATCGAGGCCCGCGCGGTCGCCGCGCGCTACGACATCCAGGTCGCCAAGTCCGACACCGACGCATTGCGCAAGTCGTTGGACCTGTCGCGCGCGACGCGCTTCGTCAACGTGCTGGAAGCCGGGTACCTGTCGAAGACCGAGCGCGCATCGGCGCCGCAGAGCGGATTCGAGGTCGCGTTCGAGGTGCCGATCTTCGACCTGGGCGACGCCCGCGTCTCGCGCGCCGAGCAGACTTACATGCAGGCGGTGAACCGGCTGGCCGAGTTGGCCGTCAACGCCCGGTCCGAGGCGCGCACCGCCTACGTTGCGTATCGCACCGCCTATGACATCGCGCGCCACTATCGCGACGAGGTCGTGCCGCTGCGCAAGCGCATCTCCGACGAGCTGCTGCTGCGCTACAACGGCATGCTGGTCAGCGTGTTCGAGCTCTTGACCGACGCACGCGAGCAGATCGCGATCGTGGTCGCGGCGATCGAGTCCTCGCGCGACTTGCGCTTGGCCGAGGTCGACCTTCAGTTCGTGACGCTGATCGGCGGCGCCGCCGTCGACGAGGCGCGGCCGTCGCGCACCGTCACCTCCGGCGGCGCCCTCGCCGTGCCAGCGCATTGAACGAGAAGAAGGAAGCAGCCGATGATCACCCGCCGTACCGTTCTGTCGGCCGGCGCCGCCGCGCTCGGCGCCGGGCTGGTCGCCCGTTCGTCCCTCGCGGCCCTGCCGGAGCCCGCCTACCCCAGGGCCGGCGCGGCCACGCAGGTGCCGCCGCCGCCGCCGAACGGCCGCCCGTTCAACCCGGTCGTCACCTTGAACGGCTGGTCCGCGCCGTGGCGCATGAACGACGGGTGGAAGGAATTCCACCTGGTGGCCGAGCCGGTCGTGCGCGAGCTCGCGCCGGGGATGAAAGCCAATCTCTGGGGCTACAACGGCCAGAGCCCGGGCCCGACGATCGAGGCGGTGGAGGGCGACAAGGTCCGCATATTCGTCACCAACCGCCTGCCCGAGCACACGACGGTCCATTGGCACGGCGTATTGCTGCCGTCGGGCATGGACGGCGTCGGCGGCCTGACGCAGCCGCAGATCCCCGCCGGCAGGACCTATGTC
>JAKLKW010000015.1 GCA_023150455.1 Alphaproteobacteria bacterium
AGCGTGTCGACCTGGATGATGAACGTGCACTTTATCCGCTCGTTCTGGCGCAACGCGATCATGCGGTCGAAGATCGCTTCCCAGTTGCGGTTGCGCGCGAAGTTGTCGTCGGTGATGAAGAATCGACGGATGCCGTTCGCGTGGTTCGCGCGGATGATGCGCTCGACGTCGTCGGCGCTGCGGAAGCGCGACTTGCGGCCCTGCACGTTGATGATGGTGCAGAACGAGCACTGGAACGGGCAGCCGCGGCCGGCGTCGAACGTGGTATGCGCGCCGGCGGCGCGCCGGATGCGCTCCGGCGGCAGGATCGGGACGACGGCGCCTTCCATGCCCGGCAGATCGTCCATGTAGTTGTAGAGCGGCTTCAGCGCCCCGGCCCAGGCGTCGCGCAGCACTTCGTCCAGCCGTCCCTCGGCCTCGCCGGCGAAGATCGAGATGCCCAGCGCCATCGCCTCCTTGATGTCGGCGGGCAGCTCGGGCAGCATGGCGAGGCAGCCGCTGACGTGGAATCCGCCGATCGCCACGGGAATGCCGGCCTGGCGCAGCGGCCGCGCGATGTCGACCGCGCGCGGAAACTGGTTCGACTGCACCCCGACCAAGCCGACCATCCCGCCGTCCGCGGCGGCGATGCTTCGCGCGATGCGATGCGGCCGGACGCGCGTGTTGGTCTCGTCGATCGCCTCGATCTCGAAATCGACGTCGGGTCCGAGCACGCGCCGCTCGGCGCAGTCGCCGGCAAGCCCGTACAGGCAGGCCAGCGAGTTGGACGGCATGATCGACCGCGCCCATTGGATCACGTAGCCGTCGTCGTCATAGTGCGACGGCTTGATCAGGACGAGACGAAAGACCTTGCGGCGCGGCATCGGCACCCACCGGTAGATGCGCCATCGGCGAAGCATGACCGAGAGCCGGGCGGTACGCAACCGCAACCGGGCTATGCGCGGGCAATCCGGAGGATTCGATCGAGATCCAACGCGTGTGCCAGGTGATCGGCCAGGGCATCGAGCGTCGTCTCGATCCCGGCATTGTAGTCGAGGCCGCTGGCAGGCCGGCCCGGCCGCAGGCGCGCCAGATAGGCGGCGCGGAACGCGTCGTCGGCGAAGATGCCGTGCACGTAGCAGCCTTCGACCAGGCCGTCGACCGAGACGGCGCCGTCGCCGCGCGTGTTGCCGGCGGCGTCCAGGCGCAGCATCGGGCGCGCGGCATCGGCGCCGGTCGTCGCGCCGATATGCATCTCGTAGCCGCGCACGCGCTTTCCCGTCCATGCTTCGCGGCCTTCGACCTCGTGCAGCGACTTCGCACCGGTCAGCACCGTGTCGACTGCGAGCAGGCCGAGGCCCGCCGCTTCGGCCGGCGGTCCCTCGATCCCGTCGGGATCGGCGATGCGCGTGCCGAGGATCTGGTAGCCGCCACACAATCCCAGCACCCGCCCGCCACGCCGGACATGGCGGCGGATATCCGTGTCCCAGCCCGCTTCGCGCAGCGCCTCGAGATCGGCCAGCGTGGCCTTGGATCCCGGGAGGAGGATGAGATCGGCGGGAGGCAGCGGCTCGCCAGGCGCGACCATGATCACCGCCACGTCGGCCTCGGCGCGCAGCGGATCGAGGTCGTCGAAATTGGCGATGCGCGGCAGGCGCGGTACGACGACACGGATGCGGCGCCCGCCATCGACGCCGTGGTCGCCCGTCCCATTGACATCCGTCAGGGCGTCCAGCGCCACGGCATCCTCCGCCGGCAGCCGGCGGGCGGCAGCGAACCACGGCACGATGCCTAGGCAGTCCAGGCCGGTGCGTTCGCGGATGATCGTCGGCGCCGGCTCGAACAGGGTGGCGTCGCCGCGGAACTTGTTGATGACGTAGCCCTTCAGCCGCGCGCGCTCAGGCTGCGTCAGCAGCGCGTGCGTACCGACGATCGCGGCGATCACGCCGCCGCGGTCGATGTCGCCGACCAGCACGACCGGCAGGTCGGCGGCCTCGGCGAAGCCCATGTTGGCGATGTCGCCCTCGCGCAGGTTGACCTCGGCCGGGCTGCCGGCACCTTCGACCAGCACCAGGTCGGCTTCCGCCGCCAGGCGCCGGAAGCTGTCGAGCGCCGCCGGCAGCAGCGTGGACTTGAGCCGGGCATAGGCGCGCGCGTCGGCGCTGCCGGCCATGCGGCCCTGCACGACGACCTGCGCGCCGACCTCGCTCTGCGGCTTCAAGAGCACGGGGTTCATGTGCACGGACGGCGGCACGCCGCAGGCGCGCGCCTGCAGCGCCTGGGCGCGGCCGATCTCGCCGCCATCCGCCGTCACGGCGGCGTTGTTGGACATGTTCTGGGGCTTGAACGGCCGGACCTCGAGGCCGCGCCGCGCATAGGCGCGGCACAGCCCGGCGACCAGCAGCGACTTGCCGACGTCCGATCCCGTGCCCTGCAGCATCAGGCAAGCGGTGCGGCGCGCCATGCCCTCCGTTCCGTACGCCGCGGCGCTCAGCGTCCGATCATGGCGTTGCGCAGATTGTCGGCGCCGCCATTGCGGAAACGGTTCTCGATCGTGATGCCGCGCGGGTTCGCGCCGTAGCCGTAGTAGTCCTGGTTGTCGCCCTTGTCGATCTCGAGATCGGCGCCGGCGACCGATGCGCCGGAATAGCCCTGATAGGTGCGCGCGTAGCTGACCAGGTCGACGCCCGAAGGCGGCGCCGCGTTGCCGGCCGAGCCGACCGCGACCGTCAGATGCGCGCCGATGCGCACGTCCTGGTAGGCGTTCAGCAGCATGTCGAGCGCGCGGTCGTTCATCACCAGCAGCACCACGGACGAGCCGCGGCTCCAGAACCCCCGGGTCACCGAGCCGTCGTCGATGTCGTAGAAGGCAGGATGGCTCCAGGTGCCGTCCTCGCGCTGCACCACCAGGACCGCATCGTCGTCGCCATCGACGCCCCAGAAGCCCGGCTCGAAGCGCGGGATGATCATGACGGCGCGCGCCTGCGCCATGGCTTGGCGCAAGCCGGCGAAATTGGGGTCGGACAGGAAGCTACGGATGACCGATGCCGCCTCGTCGACCTTCTGCTGCTCGCTTTTCGCCATGGCGGGCGCGAGGGCCATCGTGCCGATGGCAAATGCCAGCGCCAGCGCCGCGCAGACACGTCCGAAGCCGATCATGCTCATCTCCCCTATCTTCCGACCTCGCCTCGTCCTTCGGCCCGCCGGTCGTCCCGGGACCTTGGACGGCTCCGACCCCGATGATCCTCATGGCGCGCCTGCCGGGCCATGACGACCGTCACTGTACTAGAACTCGATGCCTTTCTGCGCCTTCACCCCGGCGCGGAACGGGTGCTTGACCAGCGCCATCTCCGTCACCAGGTCGGCCGCCTCGATCAGCTCGGGCTTGGCGTTGCGTCCGGTGACGACGACATGCAGGTTGCGCGGGCGGCCGGTCAGGACCGGCAGCACCTCGTCGAGCGGCAGGTAGTCGTAGCGCAGCACGATGTTCAGCTCGTCGAGGACGATCAGCCGGAAGGACGGGTCGGCGATCATGCGCCGGGCCTCGGCCCATGCCGCGCGCGCGGCGGCGATGTCGCGCTCGCGATCGGCGGTGTTCCAGGTAAAGCCCTCGCCCATGGCCTTGATCTCGACCAGGTCCGGGAAGCGTTCCAGCACGGTGCGCTCGCCGGTCGACCAGGCGCCCTTGACGAACTGCACGACGCCGACCTTCATCCCGTGTCCGATCGCCCGCAGCGCCATGCCGAACGCCGCGGTCGACTTGCCCTTGCCCGGCCCGGTATGGACGATCAGCAGGCCGCGCTCCGCGGTCTTGTCCGCCATCATGCGCGCGCGCGCCTCGCGCCGGCGCAGCATCTTCTCGGCATGCTGGCGATTGATCTCGTCGATGGTAGGGTCGCTCATGCGCCCGACTATAGCAGCCCGCCGCCCGCGGCCGGTACAGGGGGACTAGTACTGGGCCAGGATCCGGCGCAGCTTGTCGCCGCGGTCGCTGTTGTAGCGGCCTTCGACCAGGATCGCTTCCGCGGTCGCGCCGCTGCCGTAGAACTGCTCGTTCTCGCTGCGGTCGGGCTCGACCGCGCCGGTCGAGACGCTGACGCCGGCATAGGCGCCGACCGGGCGGACATAGGTGTAGATGTCGGCGAACGGCCCGCGCTCGCCCGCGCCGACCGGGCCGGCGGCGATCGAGGCGTCGGCGCCGAACTGCATCGAGCCGTGCAGGGCGCGTTCGACCGAGCGCTGCGACATGAACAGCATCACCAGCTCGGACTTCGACACCCCCACCTGCGGCCCCAGCGTGCCCGCCGCCGCGTCGTAGAAGGCCGGTCCGTTCCAGCCGCCGTCCGGCCGGCGCAGCATCATGACGCCCGAGCCGCCGGTGCCCCCGATGACGATGCCGGCGCGCACGTACATCGGCACGATCAGCACGCCGCGCGCGCGCTTCAGCGCTTCGCGCAGCCCGTGGTTGGCCGGATCGTTGACGAAGCGGTCGAGAACCTGGGCCGCGCGCTCGATGCGGTCGTTGTCGGCCGCCGAATCCGCGTTGCCGCATGCCGGGATCAGGGCCAGGCAGCCAACGAGAAAAGCCGCAGCGATCGTCGCCGCGCGACAACCCATGAACGAATCCGCTCCTTCGGCCCCCTGGAATCCCCGAGCGGGCGTCGCGAATCGCGAGCGACGCCGGCGCGCGGAAGAGTTGCCAAAGACCTTGGCGAAATCGTGGCGAGACCGCGGGTTAGGGCGCCTTAGTCCAGGCCTTCAGGCACGTATTTGCGCTGTTGATGCGCGATTGCCACAGTCCCCGGTCCTGAGCCTCGAGCAGGCGCCGGGCGATCTCGGCCCGCGCGGCCGGGTTGGCGCCTTCGATGAACGTCCGCACCCGGTCGTCGGCCAGGAAAGCCTGGTAGGCCGCGTCAAAATGGTGGTCGGCCACCGCCCGCGCCGTGGCTGCGAAGGCGAACAGGTAGTCCACCGTGGCCGCGATTTCCGCAGCCCCCTTATAGCCATGGCGCATGACGCCTTCGATCCATTTGGGGTTGACCACGCGGGCGCGCACGACGCGGGCGATCTCGTCCTGCAGTGTGCGGATGCGAGGCATCTCCGGACGGGAGTGGTCGTTATGGTAAACGGCCGGCGCGGCACCCGACAGCACGCGGGCGGCGACGGCCAGGCCGCCCTCGAACTGGTAGTAGTCGTCGCTGTCCAGGAGGTCGTGCTCGCGGTTGTCCTGGTTCTGCACCACGGCCTCCACCCGCGCGAGGCGCGCCTCGAACTGCCCGTGCGCCGCGCGCCCCTCGGCGCCGGCGCCATAGGCGTAGCCGCCCCAGGCGACGACGGCGCGCGCCAGGTCGGCCTCGGTCTGCCAGCCGCGTTCGTCGATCAGCGCCTGTAAGCCGGCGCCATAGGCCCCCGGCTTTGATCCGAAGACGCGGAACCCGGCACGGCGCAGCGCCTCGTCCGCTGCCAGCCCGCCGGCCTCCAGCCGGCGGCTTTCGCTGCGGACGGCGGCCGCCAGCGGATTGTCCCGTTCCGGCTCGTCCAGGCGCGCCACGGCGCGCGCGGCCGCATCGAACAGCTCGATCAGGTTGGGAAAGGCGTCGCGGAAGAAGCCCGAGACGCGCAGCGTCACATCCACGCGCGGCCGGTCCAGCACGCTCGCCGGAAGTATCTCGTAGCCGATGACCCGGCCCGACGCGCCCTCCCAGCGCGGGCGCACGCCCATCAGCGCCAGGCCCTGCGCGACGTCGTCGCCGCCCGTGCGCATGTTGCTGGTGCCCCAGGCCGACAGCACGATGCGCCGCGGCCAGTCGCCGTGCTCCTGCGCGTGGCGCTCCATCAGCAGCCCGGCCGAGCGCCAGCCCAGCGCCCAGGCCGCCGGCGTCGGCACGGCGCGCGGATCGAGCGAGTAGAAATTGCGTCCGGTCGGCAGCACGTCGGGCCGGCCGCGGCTCGGCGCGCCGGCGGGGCCGGGCGCGACGAAGCGGCCGTCCAGGCCGCACAACAGCCCCGCAATCTCGGCTTCGCCACAGCGCGCGACGGCCGGTCGCAGCGTCTCGTCGACCCACGCCAGCACCGCGCGGGTCCGGCTCCACGCGGGTTCGGGCGTCCGCGCGCCGCCGATGAGCGCGGCCGCCAGCGCCTCGATGCGCTCGACCGTATCGCCCGCGCTGCGCCACGCGTCGGTCGCGATGTCGCCGAGCGCGCCCGGCCGCGGACCGGTCCATGGTGCACCCATGTCGGCCCCCAGCGGATCGAAGCCGAGGGCCAGGTCGGCCGCCAGCGCGCGCGTGAGCCCGGCATCTTCCGGCGCGACGCCCGCGCGCGGCACGCGCGCCAGCGCGGCAAGCAGCTCGGTCAACCGCTCGCCGTCCGGCGTCCGGCCGAACACGTGCAGCCCGTCGCGGATCTGCAGGTCCTTGAGCTCGCACAGATAGGCGTCCAGCCGCTTGAGCACGTCGGCGCCGTCGCCGCCCGGCGCCAGGCCGCAATCCGCCGCGATGCCGGTCGACTGCGCCAGCTCGACGATCCGGCGCTTGAGCTCGTCCAGGCGGCGCGGATCGACGCCGGAGGCGGCGTAGTACTCGTCGACCAGCAGCTCCAGCTCGCGCAGCGGCCCGTAGCTGCCCGCGCGCGTCAGCGGCGGCGTCAGGTGATCGACGATCACGGCTGCGGTGCGCCGCTTGGCCTGGGTGCCTTCACCCGGATCGTTGACGATGAAGGGATAGACCTGCGGCAGGGCACCGAAGGCGGCCTCCGGGAAGCAGTCCTCCGACAAGGCGATCGACTTGCCGGGCAGCCATTCCAGGTTGCCGTGCTTGCCCACGTGCACGACGGCGTGGGCGTCGAAGCCGCGACTGAGCCAGGCATAGAAGGCCAGATAGCCATGCGGCGGCACCAGCGCCGGATCGTGGTAGCTCCGTTGCGGATCGATGTTGTAACCGCGCGCCGGCTGCACCCCGAGCGCGACGTTGCCGAAGCGATGCAACGGCAGCACGAACCCGCCGGCCTCGGCGCGGAAGAACGGATCCGCCTCCGGCGCGCCCCAGCGCGCCGTGACCGCATCGCGCACGGAGGGCGGCAGCGACTCGAATTGCTGGCGGTAGTCAGCCAGCAGGAAGACCTGCCCTCCTGCGCGCCTCTGCGGGGCATTGGTCGGCCCGGCCAGCAACCGCGCCATCAGCGCGTCGCCGTCGCGCGGCGCGTCGACGACCGCATAGCCTGCATCCGCCAGCGCCCCGAGGATGATCGCGACGCTGGCGGGCGTGTCCAGCCCGACGCCGTTGCCGATGCGCCCATCGCGATTGGGATAGTTGGCCAGCACCAGGGCGATGCGCCGCTCGCCCGGCGCCGCGCGGCGCAGCCGCACCCAGGCGGCCGCCAGACCGGCCGCGTGCGCGACGCGCCCGGCCTCAGGCAGGTGACGGACGATGTCGGCTTGGCTATGGGCGTCGCGCAGGCCGGCGTGCTTGAAGGCGACGGCGCCGGCCAGCACGCGGCCGTCCACTTCGGGCAGGGCCACGTTCATGGCGATGTCGGTCGGCTTCAGCCCGGTCGTGCCGCTGCGCCATGCCGCCGCGTCACCCTGCGCGGCGACCAGCTGCAGCACCGGCGCATCGACAGCGTCGAACGGTGGCGCGGCGCCGCTATCGCCGGGCTTGCCGACCGCGAAGCCGGTCATGTTGAGCACGATATCGGGTTGCGCCTCGGCCAGCAGCGTCGCGGCGAGCGACGCTGCGACCGGATCCTTCAGGCCGGCGACGAAGACCGGCAGCGCGTCGAGGCCGCGGCGATCCAGGCCTGCGACCAGGGCGTCGACCGTCTCGGTGTTCGCCGCCTGCATCAGCGCGCGATAGAACACGATCGCCGCGACGGGCCGGCCCGGCCGCCACGCCTGCCGCAGCGCGGCGAGCGACGGCGACGACGCGCCCGGCCAATACAGTCCGGCACGCAGCAGCGGCGCGGGCTCGCGCCAATCCTGCAAGCGGCCGATCAGGTGCGCGGCGAAGCGCAGGAACTCGCGCGCGTTGTCGAGCCCGCCCTGCACCAGGTACTGCCACAGGCGGTGGCACGCCTCCGCCGGCAGGGTCGAGGCGGCGAGGAGCTCGGGGTCGGGCTGGTCGTCGCCCGGCAGCAGCGCCAGCTTCGGCCCGCCGGGGCGACGCGCCATCGCGACCAGCTCGTCGACGCCGTAGGGCCAGTAGCCGCGCCCGCCCAACAGGCGCACCGCCACGAGCCTGGCCCGCGCGGCGACCGCGTCGAGATAGAGATCGACAGACAGGTTGTGCTTCAGCCGCAACAGGTTCGCGGCGCGCAGGCTGGGGAAGTCCGGCGCGAGTCCGGCGCGCGCCGCGCTCAAGGAAGCGATTTCGCTGTCCGCGGCGGTCAGCGTGACGATGTCGCCCGGCGTCTGGCCGAGATCGACGGCTGCCGCATCGTCGCCGACCTCGCCCGGCTGTGCGGCCAGGAGGTGCATGTCAGTCGGCCGCGACGCCTCCCGTGCCTGCGGCCGCCGCGATCGCCGCGGCGATGCCCGCGCGGTCGAGGCCGGTGCGGCCGATCACGACCAGCGCACTGCGCCGCGCCTCGCCCGGCCGCCAGTCGCGGTCGAAATAGACCTGGAACCGGTCGCCGACGCCCTGCACGACCTGGCGCCGCGCACGGCCGGGCACGTCGAGGAATCCCTTCACGCGCAGGATGTCGTGGCGTGCGACCGTGGCGCGAAGTCCGCCGAGCAGCGCCTCGATGTCGCTGACGGACGGCAGCTCGACCACGAAGCTGGTGAAGTCGTCGTGGTCGTGCGCGCCGCCGTCGTCGTCGTGATGCGACGGCCGCGCCGCCAGGTCGTCCTCGGCCCTTGCATCGATGCCGAGCAGCGCCTCGATCGGCACGCGGCCGTTCTCGGCAGCGACCAGCTTGACGCCCGGCCGCAAAGCCGCCCCGACCTCGCGCTCGACGCCGGCGCGCGCCTGGTCGTCCAGCAGGTCGCGCTTGTTCAGCACCACCAGGTCGGCGCAGGCGAGCTGGTCTTCGAACACCTCTTCCAGCGGATTGTCGTGGTCGAGCGACGGGTCGGCCGCGCGTTGGCGCGCGACGGCGTCCGGATCGTCGGCGAAGCGGCCGGCCGCGACCGCGGCCGCGTCGATCACCGCGATCACGCCGTCGACCGTGACGCGCGCGCGCACCTCGGGCCAAGCGAAGGCCTTGACCAAGGGCTTGGGCAGCGCCAGGCCCGAAGTCTCGATGACGATGTGGTCGGGCGGGTCCGGCCGTTCGATCAGCTTCCGGATGGTCGGCAGGAAGTCGTCCGCCACGGTGCAGCAGATGCAGCCATTGGCCAGCTCGACGATGTCGTCCTCGCGGCAGCCCTGGATGCCGCAGCCGGTGACGATCTCGCGGTCGATGCCCAGGTCGCCGAACTCGTTGATCACCACGGCCAGGCGCCTTCCCCGCCCGTTCTCCAGGACGTGTCGCAGCAGGCTGGTCTTGCCGGCGCCGAGGAAGCCGGTGACAACGGTGGCGGGAATGCGCTTGCTCACGACACGGACCTCCCCGGGACACCCCGCCCGGTCGACAAAGGGTTCAAGCCGCGCCGATGGCAGGTCTCCTGGCTGGCGGGTCGCCGCGCTCTCCCGGCCTTCCCGCGGCTGTTGAGCCGCGGTGGCGCTGGCGCTGGAGAAACGCTCGCCGCCGACAGTTGCGGGGGCAGCTCCGGCTTCCACCGGATTCCCTCTTAGCCCCGAGAAGCGGGGACCATCGACGACGGCAGAGAAACAGGAAAAGAGGAGAAGATCAACCACGTCAGATAGCTGTCAGCTGTCAGCGATCAGCCAACGAGCTCTGCCTGAAAGCCGATAGCTGAGGGCCGATTGCTGTCTTTTCAGCCCTTCAGCACGAGCGGCAGTCCCGCGGTCAGAAGGACGACGCGGTCGGCGAGCTGGGCAACGCGCTGGTTGAGCGTGCCTTGGGCGTCGCGGAAGGCGCGGGCGAGGGCGTTGTCGGGGACGATGCCGAGGCCGACCTCGTTCGACACGGCGACGACCGGCGCCGCGCGTCGGCCGAGGGCGGCGATGAGCGCGTCGCAGTCGGCGTCGACGTTGCGCCCGGCCAGCATGACGTTGCCGAGCCACAGGGTCAGGCAGTCGATCAGCAAAGGGCGTCGGGCGTCGGCACGCGCGAGCGCGCCGGCAAGATCGATCGGCTCCTCCAGCGTGGTCCAGGTCGAGGCGCGGCGCTGGCGGTGCTCCTCGATGCGCGCGCGCATCTCCTCGTCCAGCGCCTCGGCGGTGGCGAGATAGGTGCCGCCGCCGGAAGCGGCGACCAGGCCCTCGGCGTAGCGGCTCTTGCCCGAGCGCGCGCCGCCCAGCACCAGGGTCAGCCGCGGCAGCGACGTCACGCTACGGCGGTGCCGCCGGTATGGCCCATGACGATGCGGCCGACCCGCGGCGGCACGTTGACCGCGCTGACGCGCCAGCACGCGGCCGGCCCGCCCGGATCGATGTGGTCGAGCCGGGTCAGCGACAGGTTGTCGATCGAGAAGTTGAGCGCGACCTCGGGCGTGCAGCCGCTGGCGAGTGCGAGCGCCGCGCGGATCGTGCCGCCATGCGCGAAGGCGACGACGTCGCGCCCCGCATGCGCCGGCGACAGGCGCGCGACGCAGCGCTCGACGCGCTCGATCACCTGGATGAAGCTTTCGCCGCCCGGCGGGCAGGTGCGCGCCGGCGCCAGCCAGAAATTATGCGGCAGGCCGTGTGTCCGGTAGATCTCGGATCGGATCTGCCCCTGCCATTCGCCGAAGCACTGCTCGGCCAGGTCGTTCTCGATCATCAGCGAGGGCTTGGCATGGCCGTGTGCCGCCACGGCCTCGGCCGTCTGGTGCGTACGCTTGAGGTGGCTCGCCACCCACACCGCCTCGCGCGGCAGCATCGCCGCCAGCGCGCGGAAGCTCTCGACGTCGCTGACGTTGGCCGGGGGATCGGACTGCCCGTACACGCGCCCGCCGTCCTCGGTCACCGGCGCGTGCCGGACCCACCACCAGCGCGTGACCGCGGGCGAGTCTTTCTGTCGGTTGCTCATCGTGCTCCGCTCGTTGCCGTTATCGCCAGCAATATGGCGACTTCCGCCGCCTGTTGCACGGCGCCCAGTATGTCGCCCGTATAGCCGCCGACGAGGCGCCGCGCCATCCCCGCGATGGCCATGGCGGCCATGCAGCCGGCGAGCATCGCCGCCACGCCGGGCCCGATTCCCAGCACGAAGAACCCCAGAACCGCGGCGAGCCCCAGGGCCAGGGCCAGCGCGGGCCGCTCGGGCGTGCCGGCATCCGCGCCCAAGCCGTCGCGGCGCGCCGGCGGCAAGCCGGTCATGACGGCCGGAATCGCGGCCCGCGACAGCGCGTGCGCCGCCACCAGCGCCAGGAATCCCTCTGCGGGCCCCGTCATGGCCGCCAGCGCCGCGGCGCGCAGGCCCACGGAGAAGATCAGGGCCAGCGCGCCGTAGGCACCGATCCGGCTGTCGCGCATGATGTCGAGGCGCTGCGCCGCATCGCGGCCACCGAGGCCATCGGCGAAATCCGACAATCCGTCCTCGTGCAGCGCGCCGGTGACGAGCGCCGTCGCCGCCAGGGCCGAGAGCGCGGCCGCCAGCGGCGGCAGGCCCAGGTGATGGGCGGCGGCGAAGACGACACCGCCCGCCGCGCCGATCGCGGCGCCGATCAGCGGCGCGCAGCGCCAGGCACGCGCCAGGTCGGCGAGCCTCAGCGTGCCGGCGTGGGCGATCGGGACGCGCGTGAAGAAGATCGCCGCGACCTTCAGGTCCCGGGTCCATGCGTCCAGCCAGGTTTCGGCTGCGTCGGGGCGCAGGTCGGTCATTCGCCGCGGGCCGTCATGGTCCTTGGATTCGAGCCCGTTATAGACGAGTCTCCCGCCACCCGTCCCGCTCCGGAGCTTCCATGACCGTCCGTCCCGCCGCCAGCTTCGCCGAGATCCGCGCTCTTTTGCCTGCGCTGCCCGGTCCCGATCGCTATGCGGAATCCAAGGCGGCCGAACGCGAGGCGCAGCTCACCAAGCCGCCGGGCGCGCTCGGCAGGCTCGAGGTGCTGACGTCCTGGCTGTGCGCATGGCAGGGCCGCCATCCGCCCAAGCTCGACCGGCCGCGCGTCGCCGTGTTCGCCGGCAACCACGGCGTCGCGGCCCGGGGCGTGTCGGCCTATCCGGCCGCGGTGACGGCGCAGATGGTGCAGAACTTCATCGCCGGCGGGGCTGCGATCAACCAGCTCTGCCGCGCGCTCGACGCCGAGCTCCGCGTCTACGAGATGAACCTCGAGCGGCCGACGGCGGATTTCACATTGGGCCCGGCGATGGATGAGGCGGAATGCGTGCATGCCATGGCCTACGGCATGATGGCGGTCGAGCCGGGCCTCGACATCCTGTGCCTGGGCGAGATGGGCATCGCAAACACCACCTCGGCCGCGGCGTTGTGCCATGCCCTGTTCGGCGGTCGGGCCGCGGATTGGGTCGGCCCGGGCACCGGCGTCGCGGGCGACGGTCTCCGGCGCAAGATCGACGTGGTGGAAGCGGGCGCGGCGCACAACCGGGTGGCGGCGGGCGATCCGCTTGGCGCGCTGGCGGCGCTGGGCGGACGCGAGCTGGCGGCGATCACAGGCGCGGTGCTGGCTGCCCGGATGGGGCGCGTGCCGGTCCTGCTCGACGGCTACACCTGCACGGCGGCCGCTTCGGTCCTGCATGCGCTGCGTCCCGACCTGCTCGACCATTGCCAGGTCGGTCATTGCTCGGCCGAGCCGGCGCACGCACGCCTGTGCGAGCGCCTGGGCAAGCGGCCGATCCTGTCGCTCGACATGCGCCTGGGCGAGGGCACGGGCGCGGCGCTGGCGGTCGTCGCGCTGAAAGGCGCGGTCGCCTGCCATACCGGCATGGCGACCTTCGCCGAGGCGGGCGTCAGCGGGAAGGACGGCTAATCGGCGCGGAGCCGGGCAGCCGCTTCCCTCCGCTTCCGGCGCGCGCGGCGCGCCAGCATGTTGAGGCCCTCGATCATCGCCGAGAACGCCATCGCGGCGTAGATGTAGCCCTTCGGCACGTGCGCGCCCATGCCCTCGGCGATCAGCGCCATGCCGATCATCAAAAGGAAGCCGAGCGCCAGCATCACGATGGTCGGGTTGTCGTTGATGAAGTTGGAAAGCGGCGTGGCGGCCGCCAACATCACGCCGACGGCGACCAGGACCGCGATCACCATGATCGGGATGTCGTCGGTCATGCCGACCGCGGTGATGATGCTGTCGATCGAGAACACAAGGTCGAGCAGCAGGATCTGGCCGATCGCCGCGCCGTAGCCGAGCCCGGCAGCGCGCGTGTCGAACATGTCCGGGCCGGGATCGGGATCGACGTTGTGATGGATCTCCTTGGTCGCTTTCCACACCAGGAACAGGCCGCCGGCCAGGAGGATCAGGTCGCGCCACGAGAAGCCGTGCCCGAACAGGGTGAAGATCGGCGTGGTCAGCTGCACGACGAAGGCGACGGTGCCGAGCAGCGCCAGGCGCAGGATCAGTGCCAGGCCGATGCCGAGCCGCCGCGCGCCGGCGCGCTCGGCCTCCGGCAGCTTGTTGGTCAGGATCGAGATGAAGATCAGGTTGTCGATGCCGAGCACGACCTCCATCGCGATCAGCGCCGCGAGGGCCGCCCAGGCGGTCGGGTCGAAGGCTAGGCTCAGGAGATCGTTCGGCATGGCGCATCATCCCCGGGCGGCTGTTCGACTGCCGCCCGAAGATGGGCATCGGCGGCGGGAACGCAAGTCCCCGCCGTATTCGGCTGCTATCGCCGGAACTTGCGGTACTGCGGCCGAGCGCCGGCGGTGGGCGCGGCGCGTTCGTCCTTGTGGCGGTAGGTGATGCGGCCGCGGTCGAGGTCATAGGGCGTCATCTCGACTGTCACACGGTCGCCCGCCAGCGTGCGGATGCGCGCCTTGCTCATGCGTCCCGCGGTATAGGCGAGCACGGTGTGGCCGTTGTCCAGTTGCACGCGGAAGCGGCGGTCCGGCAGGACCTCGAGCACCGCGCCTTCGAATTCGATCAATTCTTCTTTTGCCATTGGGTTTCTCCTGAAACGCGGTGAAAACCGGGAAAACGCCGCGGCGGCCGGCTTCCCGCCCGCCGCGGCGCAATCAGGGCGTCAGACCGCGCGCAGGTTCGCGGCCGAGCTGCGTCCCTGGCGGTCGGCCTCGAGGTCGTAGCTGACCTTCTGGCCTTCCTTCGGCGGCGCCATGCCCGCACGCTCGACGGCGCTGATATGCAGGAACACGTCCTTGCCGCCGTCGTCCGGCTGGATGAAGCCGAAGCCCTTCTGCGCGTTGAACCATTTCACGGTACCGGTAGCCATCGTTGTCTCCTGCTCGATGTAGTTGCGGTGGAATGTGGGCGTCTTGGCGGTCCCGCTCCGGGGCCGCTTCAGGCCGCCCGTCGGGGAAAATTGCCGCGCCAGCGCCGGCGCTTCTTGCCCTGCGGCCGCGCGGGCCGCGGGCGGCGGTCGTCGTTGTCCGCGCGGCTCGCGTCATGCTCGGGTGGCGCGTCGCCGATCACCGTCAGCTTGCGCTTCGTCAGCCGCTCGATCGCGCGCAGGTTCTCGCGCTCGGCCGGGTCGCAGAACGCGATCGCCACGCCGCTGGCGCCGGCGCGCGCGGTGCGCCCGATCCGGTGGACATAGCTGTCCGGCTCGTGCGGCAGCTCGAAGTTGATCACGTGGGTTACGTCGGCCACGTCGATGCCGCGCGCCGCGATGTCGGTCGCGACCAGCACGCGCAGGTCTCCGGCGTGGAAGTTCGCCAGCGTGCGCTGGCGCGCGTTCTGCGACTTGTTGCCGTGGATCGCGTCGGCCTCGATGCCGGCGCGGCCGAGATGCTCGGCCACGCGATCGGCGCCGTGCTTGGTGCGCGTGAACACGATCACCCGGCCGAGCGCCGGGTCGGCGAGCAGCCCGGTCAAGAGCGCGCGCTTGCGCTGCGCCTCGACGTGATAGACGCGCTGCTCGATGCGCTCGATCGGCGTCGCCGCCGGCGTCACCTCGACGCGCTCGGGCGCGTTCAAGAGCTCGCGCGCCAGCGTGGCGACGTCGGCCGGCATGGTGGCCGAGAACAGCAGCGACTGGCGCGCCTTCGGCAGCTCGGCCGCGATGCGCCGGACGTCGCGGATGAAGCCCATGTCGAGCATGCGGTCGGCCTCGTCCAGCACCAGGACCGACACGCGGTCGAGCCTAAGGAAGTTCTGCCCCATCAGGTCGAGCAGGCGCCCGGGCGTGGCGACCAGCACGTCGACGCCGCGCGCCATCGCCTCGATCTGGGCGCGATGGCCGACGCCGCCAAAGACCACGGCGTGGCGCAGGCCCAGATGGCGGCCGTAGGTGCGGAATCCGTCGCCGATCTGGATCGCGAGTTCGCGCGTCGGCGCCAGCACCAGCGCGCGGGTCCGGCGCGGACCGGCATGGGCGCGCTCGGCGGCGAGGCGATGCAGGATCGGCAGCGCGAAGGCCGCGGTCTTGCCCGTGCCGGTCTGGGCGATGCCCAGAAGGTCGCGGCCGGCGAGCACCAGCGGGATGGCATTGGCCTGGATCGGCGTGGGGATCAGGTAGTTTTCGGCGCTCAATGCGCGTTGCAGCGGCTCGGCCAAGCCGAGTTCCGCAAAGGTCGGAGTCGTCAAGATCAGTCTGTCCTTCTTGGACCCGCGCGGCGCCGCTCTTTCGGTGGACGAGCACGAGCCCTTGTCGCAGCTACCCAAGCGCGACTGGGACAGCCATGGTGGTGAAAAGCGTCTCGGGATAAGTCGCCCGGGGAGGCCCTGGGCGGATCGCGCAATCGCGAGAAACCGTATGCGAATGTCTAGATAAGGGCTGCAGCGCGATAAGTCAAGGACTTACCGCGATGCAGCATCCACGGAGCGGCGCCGGGCGTCACGGCTTGAGAAAGCCGACGATCTCCTCGACCTGGGCGACGATCGGATCGGCGATCGCCTGGGCGCGCTCGGCGCCGTCGCGCAGGATGGCGTCGACATGGTCCGGGTCCTTCATCAGGCGCTGCATCTCCGCGCCGATCGGCCCCAGGACGGACACGGCCAGGTCCGACAGCTCGGCCTTGAACTTCGAGAACTGCGCCCCGGCGTAGTGCACCAGCACGTCGCCGCGCGTCTTGTCGGACAGCGCGGCGTAGATGCCGACCAGGTTGTCGGCCTCGGGGCGCTTCTCCAGCTCGGCGACCGACTCCGGCAGCGGGTGCGGGTCGGTCTTGGCCTTGCGGATCTTGAGCGCGATCGTGTCGGCCGTGTCGGTCAGGTTGATGCGGCTGTAGTCCGACGGGTCGGACTTGCTCATCTTCTTCGAGCCGTCGCGCAGCGACATCACGCGCGTCGCCTCGCCCTTGATGATCGGCTCGATCAGCGGAAAGAACTCGACGCCGAAGTCGTGGTTGAACTTCTGCGCGATGTCGCGCGCCAGCTCCAGGTGCTGCTTCTGGTCCTCGCCGACCGGCACGTGCGTCGCCTTGTAGGCCAGGATGTCGGCCGCCATGAGGCTGGGATAGACGTAGAGGCCGACCGAGGCGTTCTCGCGGTCCTTGCCGGCCTTCTCCTTGAACTGCGTCATGCGGTTGAGCCAGCCCAGCCGCGCCACGCAGTTGAAGATCCAGGCGAGCTGCGCATGCGCACGCACGCGGCTCTGGTTGAAGATGATGTGCTTCTTCGCGTCGATGCCCGACGCGATATAGGCGGACGCGACCTCGCGCGTCGACCGCCGGAGCTCCGCCGGCTCCTGCCACTGGGTGATCGCGTGCATGTCGACCATGCAGAAGATGCAGTCGTAGCTCGACTGCAGCTGCACCCAGTTGCGGATGGCGCCGAGATAGTTGCCGAGATGCAGGTTGCCGGTGGGCTGGATGCCCGAGAAGATGCGGTTCATGTCCGTTCTCGCGTGGAATCGAGGCGGTGGCGGGCGGGCTTTATGGCGGAGCCGGGGCAGGCGGGTCAAGCGCCAGGCGGCCGCTGATCCGGCCGCCGACTAGAATGAGGGCGCGCGGATCGACGCGCGCCAGGCGGCCGCTGATCCGGCCGCCGACTAGAATGAGGGCGCGCGGATCGACGCGCGCCGGGGCGACGCCTATTTCATGGCGGGGACCGGGCTTGCGCCCTTGCGCGAGAGGGCCTGGCGCAGCTCGGAGGGCCGGGCGGCGCCGAGCGCGAGGCATGCCCCGCCATAGACCGCGAGGCCGAGCGACACCAGCAGCACCAGCGCCGTGGCGCGCACCAGGCCGCCGCCGGCGAACAGGCCGGCGAGGGCCCACTCGCCCACGAGCAGCGCCGCCGTCATCGCCAGCGCGGCGAGAAGGATCAGCGCGGCGCGGCGCCGGAGGCGCCGGTCGGGATCGAGGTGCCCGCGCCGCCACAGGATGACGGCGAGCGCGCCGGCGTTGATCCAGGACGACACGGCGGTCGCCGCCGCGATGCCGACATGCGCGAGCGGGATCATCAGCGTCGCCGCCAGGGTGACGTTCGCGAGCATCGCCGCGGCGCCGACCTTCACCGGCGTCGCCGTGTCCTCGCGCGCGAAGAAGCCCGGCGACAGCGCCTTGACCAGCACATAGGCGGGCAGGCCGGCGGCGAAGGCCATGAGCGTGGCCGCGGTCGCCGCCGCGTCCGCCGGGCCGAACGCGCCGCGCTGGAACAGGACCGAGATGATCGGGCCGGGGACCACGATCAGCGCGGCGGCGGCCGGCACCGTCAGCAGCAGCGCGAACTCGATCGCGCGGTTCTGGTTCGCGCGCGCCGCGTCGAGGTTCCCGGCGCTGAGCTGGCGCGACAGGATCGGCAGCAGCGCCACGCCGACCGCTACGCCGACCACGCCGAGCGGCAGCTGGTTCACGCGGTCGGCGTAGTAGAGATACGAGATCGCGCCCTTCGGCAGCAGCGACGCCAGCACCGTGCCGATCCACAGGTTGAGCTGCACCACGCTGGCGCCGAAGATGCCGGGCAGCATCAGCGCGAACAGCCGGCGGATGTCCGGCGACAGGTGCGGCCGGGGCAGGCGCGGCAGCATGCGGGCGCGCCCGGCGTCCTGCGCCAGCCAGAGGAACTGCGCCACGCCGGCCACGGCGACGGCCCAGGCCAGCGCGTGGCCCGCCGTCGTCGTCCAGTGCACCGGGCCCAGAAGGGCGAGGATCATGATGATGTTGAGCAGGATGGGCGCGGCCGACGCCACGGCGAAGCGGTCGACGGCGTTCAACACCGAGCCCAGCATCGAGGTCAGCGCCATGAAGAGAAGATAAGGGAAGCAGATGCGCGTGAAGACGACCGCGAGCGCGAAGCGCTCGGGCTCGTCGGCGAAGCCGGGCGCGATCGCGACCATGAGCCAGGGCATCGCGAGCTCGACCGCGACCGTGAACGGGATCAGCACGGAAAGCAGCACCGCGAGCGCACGGCCGGCGAAGACGCGCGCGGCCTCGGCCCCGTGCGCCTGCAGCGTGCCGGCGAACAGCGGCACGAAGGCGGCGTTGAACGCGCCCTCCGCGAACAGGCGGCGGAACAGGTTGGGGAACTGGAAGGCGACGAAGAACGCGTCGGCCATCCCGCCCGCGCCCAGAAGCGCCGCCATCAGCACGTCGCGCGCGAAGCCCAGCACGCGGCTGATCATGGTCATGCTGCCGATGGTCGCGATGCCGCGGAACAGGGACATGCGGGGATCAGCAGGGAACGCGAGCGTGGTACATCGGTGCTCGCCGCTCTAGGGAGCCTTCGGGGCTGTGTAGTGCGTCAGGTCGACCAGCCTGCGCGCCCAGGCGGTTCGATGCAGCCGCCTGACAAGGCGGGAATCGGCGGTCACCAACGTCGAATCCAGGTGTTCCGCCAGGGCGATATAGAAGCAGTCATAGACGGGATGATCGAGCCTTCGCGCTATCGCCATGGCGCGGGGCGCGAGAGGGCCAATGGGGTGAAGCTCGTTGAGCAGGGAAGAAAGGTCCACGGCGACGCAATCCGCCTGAGCCGGCGTCATGGTCCGTAGGCGCACGGCCTTCCAGGCGGCGTTGCACGTCTCGGCGACAATCAGGGACGGAGCGGCAAGCGGCTCGTCGCCCCTGAGCAGCGCGTACGCCAGATCGCTTTGCGCCTCCACGAAGAACCACTTGAGGCCGACGCTCGCATCGACCACGATGGTCATCGCTTGTCGCGGTCCTCGCGGATGATCTCTTCCGCCAGGGGAGCGGCTTTCGGCCGTTTCGGCGTCAGCGCGCGAATTCGCTCCAGCTTTGCCAGCAGCGACCGGCGCGACGGTCTAGCCGCTTCGATCAGGGTTTCACGCAGGGTCTGTTCGAGCGACTTCTTGTTCGCGCGCGCCTTGGCCTTAAGCCGCTCGATCACGTCGTCGTCGATGTTGCGAATCACAACCTGAGCCATCCGTGCCTCCGTGATTGCATCATGATATCACGGCGGCGTCGGCGGCGACACCCTACTCCGCCGCCTGGCGCGAAGCGGCGGCGCGGCGGCGCGAGGGCGCTTCTTCTTCGGCGGCGGCGGTGGCGGCGCCCGGCTCGGCCAGCGCGGCGAGAACCTGCTCCTTGATCTTGGCGAGCTTCCCCTCGTCGACCACCTTCATGCCGAAGATGTCCTTGACGTAGAAGACGTCGACCACGCTCTCGCCGTAGGTCGAGATGCGCGCCGAGGAGATCTGCAGGTTGCAGGCGGTCAGCGCGCGCGTGACGTCGTACAGCAGGCCGGGCCGGTCGCGGCCGTTGACCTCGACGACCGTGTGCGTGGCGCTCGCCTTGTTGTCGAACAGCACCCGCGGCGGCACCTTGAACACGCGCGTGCGGCTCTGGATCGCCGCCGGCTTGGCGAACTCCTGGCGCGGCAGCAGCTTGCCCGACAGGCTCTGCTCGATGCGCGTGGCCAGCCGCGCCAGCCGGTCCGGGCGGTCGAAGGCGCCGCCCTCCGCGCTCTGCACCGAGAACGTGTCCAGCGCCATGCCGTCATGCGTGGTGAAGATGCGCGCCTCGACGATGTTGGCGCCGCTCAAGGCCAGCGCGCCGGCGATGCGGCTGAACAGGCCCGGATGGTCGCCGGTGTAGATCGTGACCTCGGTGATGGCGCGCGCGGGATCGACCTTGGTGTCGACCGTCAGCGGCGCGTTGTCGCGGTCGGCGCGCCGCATCAGGCGGGCGTGGCGCGCGAGCGTGGCCAGGTCGAAGGCCAGCCAATAGGCCGGCGTGCAGCGGCTGCGGTGCCTGGCGAAATCCTCGTCGGACCAGTCCTTGAGCTCGGCGCGCAGCTCCTCCTGCTTGGCCTCGACGCGCGCCTTCATGCCCTTGCCGGCGCTCAAGCCGCCCGACAGCATCTCCTCGGCCCGCCAGTACAGCTCGCGCAGCAGAGCGGCCTTCCAGTTGTTCCACACATTGGGGCCGACCGCGCGGATGTCGGCCACGGTCAGCACCAGCAGCAGGCGCAGGCGCTCGGGGCTCTGCACCAGCGCGCAAAAATCCGCGACCGTCTTGGGATCGTCGACGTCGCGCTTGAAGGCGGCATAGCTCATCAGCAGGTGGTAGCGCACGAGCCAGGCGACGTTCTCCGTCTCCTCGTCGCTCAAGCCCAGCCGCGGGCACAGCTCGCGCGCGACCTGCTCGCCCAGCACCGAGTGGTCGCCGCCGCGCCCCTTGGCGATGTCGTGCAGCAGCACGGCGAGGTACAGCACCCGGCGCGACACGACCTTGTGCACGACCTCGCTCGAAACCGGGTGGTCCTCCTTCAGCTCCCCGTTCTCGATGCGCGACAGGATGCCGATGGCGTAGATCGTGTGCTCGTCGACCGTGTGCACGTGGTACATGTCGTACTGCATCTGCGCCACGACGCGGCCGAAATCCGGCAGGAAGCGGCCCAGCACGCCGGCTTCGTTCATGCGCCGGAGCATGGTCTCGGGATCCTTCCGGCCGGTCAGGATCTCGAGGAACAGCCGGTTCGCCTCGGCATTGGCGCGCAAGCGCGCGTTGACCAGGCGCAGGTCGCGCCGCACCAGCCGCAGCGCGTCGGGATGGATGTCGAGCTCCTGGTTCTGCGCGACGTGGAACAGGCGCAGGAAGTTGACCGGGTCCTTGACGAAGATGTCGGCGCGCTTGGCGGTCAGCCGGTCGGAGTCGATCGTGAAATCGCCCAGGTCGCGCCGCCAGTTGCCGACGCGCGCCAGCGCTGCGAAGCGCGAGCGCTTCATGCGCGCGTCCATCGCGGCGCAGAACACGCGCGTCAGGTCGCCGATGTCCTTGGCCACCAGGAAGTAGTGCTTCATCAGGCGCTCGACGCGCTTGGTGCCGGCGTGGTCGGTGTAGCCCATGCGGCGCGCGATCTCGGCCTGTACGTCGAAGGTGAGCCGCTCCTCCGGCCGGCCGGTCAGGTAGTGCAGGTGGCAGCGCAGGCACCACAGGAACTCGCGCGACTTGATGAAGCTGCGCGCCTCGTCCTCGGTCAGGATGCCCCGCGCCGCCAGCGCCTCGGGCTCGCCGACCTTGTAGAGGTACTTGGCGATCCAGATCAGCGTGTGCAGGTCGCGCAAGCCGCCCTTGCCGTCCTTGATGTTGGGCTCGAGCACGTAGCGCGAGTCGCCCAGGCGCAGGTGACGCTCGTCGCGCTCCTTGAGCTTGGCCTCGACGAAGTCGCTGCGGTTGCCTGACAGGAACTTGGCCTCGAAGCGCTTGCGCAGCGCCTTGAACAGGTCCTGGTCGCCCCAGACGTAGCGCGCCTCCAGCAGCCCGGTGCGGATCGTCATGTCCGCCTTGGCCTGGCGCAGGCATTCGTCGATCGAGCGCGTGGCGTGGCCGACCTGAAGCCCCAGGTCCCACAGGACGTAGAGCATGTACTCGACCACCTGCTCGCCGCGCGGCGTCTGCTTGTAGGGCAGCAGGAACAGGAGGTCGATGTCGGACTTGGGGGCGAGCTCGCCGCGGCCATAACCGCCGACCGCCACGATCGACAGCTGCTCGGCCATGGTCGGGTTCGGCGCGCGGAACACGCGCTCGGTCGCGAAGTCGTAAAGCAGCCGCACGATCTGGTCGATCAGGTACGACGTGCAGTGCATGACCTCGGCGCCGCGGTCGTTCGCCTCGAAGCGCCTGAGAACCTCGTCCTGCCCCGCCTTGAGCGCCTGCTTCATCAGGGTGAGCAGCGCCGCGCGCTGCTTCGTCCCTTCCAGCGCCGCGACCTCCTCGATCGGGCCCAGCAGGGCCCGGCGGTCGATGATGGCGCGCGGATTGTCGACTTTTTCCATGCCGTTCAGCACGGGCCGGCGGCGGCGCAAGGCGCCCTCACCGCTGCGCGTGCGCCCCGTGCTTGAGGCCGCGTTCGATCAATTCGGCCATGAGTTGCGCGATGCAGTCGTAGATCATGTCGTTGCCGCGCGTCATCTCCGCCCGCGAGGCGGGGACCAGGCGGTCGTTCTCGGCCCAGTAGCGCATGATCTGGTGGCGCGGAAACAGCGTCACGCCGGGCAGCGTCGCCGTCTGCTGGATGGCGTCGAGATAGGGCTGGAAGTTGATCAGCAGCGCCGTGCCGCGGGCATACTGCGGATCCATCAGGATCACGTCCGCATGCTGCTCGTGCAGCCGGTCGACGCCCTCGGCCATGACCCAGGGAAAGACGTCGGTATCCTCGGACCTCACGGCTTCCACCGTCCCCGTCTCCCAGATCACGAGGTCCGGCTTCAGCTGCGCCACCTCGCCCGGGATGCGCTCGAGCGCCTCGCGCGCGGTCTGGCCGCGCCGGCCGAGGTTCACCACGCGGACCCGGATCTCCGGCAGGTGCGCGGCCAGCACCTTCTCCAGGCGCGCCGGCCATGCGGTGGCGGCGCTCGAGGCACCGGTGCCCTGCGTGCTGGCGGCGCCGATCGCCACGATCGTGATGCGCCCGTCCCGCGCCATGTGCGCGGCGGCGTTGGGAAACGAGGCAAGGTCGTCGAACAGCGCGGCCGGCACGACGCACTGCTCGGGCACGTCCCCTTCGGCCGCGCCGGCCGCGGGCGGAGCCACGACCAGCGCCGCCAGCACGAGCGCGAGGAGCGCCGGGTGCCGCATGCGTCCCTATGCCGGCGCCGCGCGGCGCCGGCGCGCCTCGGCCCGCTTGGTCCCGCTCATCGCCTCGGCAACCGCCATCATGATCGCGACTCCGGCCAGCGAAACCGCGAGTTGCATCGGCACCCGCGAGCTGATCTCGACCAGGATCAAATGACCCAGATAGGACAAGAATATACCGAGGCAGAACACATAAAGCGAGTTCTCGCCCATGCGCAAGATCGGCCTGACCCACAGCGCGTTCAGCCAGGCCATGCCCGGCTTGATCAGATACCCGGCCAGATAGGCCAGGGCGAGGATGTTGACAAGGCGATATGGCCCCAGCCACGACTTGCTGTTGCCCCACCACAGCACGCGCGCGATCCGCGGCAGATCGATCGCGTGGACCGAAGCCATCGCCAGGAACAGCTTTCCTGCAATGCAAAGAAACAAGACCGTCACGACCAGCGGCAGCAGCCAGGGGCGGTCGACGAAGCCCGGCCAACGCTCGGCCCGCGGATAGCCGAGGCAGGCGCCGATGACGAACAAGAGCTGCCAGGCCAGCGGGTTGAACAGCCATTCGCCGTCCGGATAGGTGGCGAGGTTGAAGCCCATGCGATGGGCGAACAGATAGACGGCAAGAGACAGGCCGACCGCAACCCAGGGCCGACGGGCGATCAGCGGCAGGAACACCAGCAGGCCCAGCATCAGCACGATGTAAAGCGGCAGGATGTCCATGAAGGCGGGCTGGAACCGCAGCGCCAGCGCGTTCAGCGCGGCGATATGAGGGGTGCGCAGGAACTCGTCGACCCGCATCTCCTCGACGAACATGGGGTTGTTGAAGCGCTCGGCGGTGTACGAAACCTCGGTCATGAAAATCACGAACAGGAACACGTGCGCCACGTACAGCGTCCAGCAGCGTCCGAACACGCGGATCGCGGCCAGAAGCGGCCCCATGCGCTGGTACATCGCGCCGAACACGAGCGCGGCGGTGTAGCCGGAGATGAAGACGAAGACTTCCGCGGCGTCGCAGAAATTCCAGCCGCCCAGCGTGACGTAGGCGAGCCGGTTCCCGGGCACGTGGTCGATGAAGATGAAGATCAGCGCGAGACCACGGAAAAAGTCCAGCCGCCGATCGCGCTCGACCTTGATCGGGTTCATTCTTGATGACTCGTCAGGCGTTTTTGGCCATCATCGGGAAAACATAGCACAGCCGCCCGCGCAGGGCGGGAGTGCGGGGAATACAAGGGGTCGGTCGGCCGTTCTGAAATCGATGCGATTCGTTACCGTTGCCGTCGCGGCGGCGCTCTGGGCCCTCGCGCAGCCTGCCCTGGCCGAGACTACGGCCACGCTGATGCAGCCGGGCGACTTGTTCGGCCAGCGGGAATGCGCCGTGCCCGCGCAAGTGGCGCGGATCAGCGGAAATCTGCCGCGCACGAAGCTGCGTTTGCGGGACCACGGCCCCATCAAGATCGTCGCCATCGGGTCGTCGTCGACCGAGGGCGTCGGTGCCAGCGATCCGACGAACTGCTATCCGCGCCAGCTCGAGCGCGAGCTCGCGCGCCGCTTCCCGATGAGCGCGGTCACGGTCATCAACAAGGGCGTCGGCGGCGAGCTCGCCCGCGACATGGTCGCGCGCCTGTCGCGCGACGCGATCGAGCACCGGCCGCAGCTCGTCATCTGGCAAACCGGCGTCAACGACGCGTTGCACGGCATTCCCGGCGATGCCTTTCGCGCCGAGTTGCGCGAGGGTGTCGCGCGCCTCGGCAGGGCCAACATCGACGTGCTGATCCTCGATCCGCAGTACACGCCGCGCGTCGCCAGCGGCGGCGGCTCGGCCGTCTATCTCGGCCTGTTCGCGACGCTCGACCGCGATCTCGGCGTGGCCGTGTTCCATCGCCAGGCGGTCATGCGCCATTGGGTGCAGGGCGGCGGCTTCACCTTCGCCAGCATGTTGTCGAGCGACAGGTTTCACATGAACGACCGCAGCTACCGCTGCCTGGCCATGGTCCTGGCCGACGCCATCGAGCGGCTGGCGCGCGACTGAGCAATCCGGGAATCTTCGGATCGCGGCATCCGCGATCAGTCGGCCGGAAAATCACACAAAAGCCTTAATCCCGGCACATCCGCACCACAGTTCCGGGCTGTAATAACAACCCTAGACCTCCCCTCTAGTGCGAGACCGCATCCCCCCGCGGTTTCGGACAGCCGCAAAAGGCTGGTCTACGGCGGTCGCTTGGTCCCCCCCGAGCGACCGCCTATTTCTTTCGGGCCCCGCTCCTGCCGGCGATGCGGCTATGATGCGCAGCGTCTCGTCGCCTACCGGACCCGCCTGTTGAACGCCCGAGCCAACCCACAACCCTCCGCGACCGCGCCTGCGACGTTCGATGGCGAAGGCTTGGCCTGTCGGCGTGGCGGGCGGCAGGTGTTCGCGGACCTCGCCTTCGCGCTCGCCCCCGGCGACGCGCTGGTCCTGACCGGGCCCAACGGCAGCGGCAAGTCCAGCTTGCTTCGCGTCCTCGCGGGCCTGCTTCCGTCCGCCGCCGGCCGGTTGCGCTGGGCGGGCCAGGACATCGCCGAGGAGCCCGAGGCGCATCGCGCGCGCCTCGTCTATCTCGGTCACCTCGACGCCGTGAAGCCCGCGCTCGCCGTGGCCGAGAACCTCGCCTTCTGGATCGCCCTCGGCGGCGGCGACGCACGCGGGGCCGCGACAGCGCTCGCGCGCTTCAAGCTCGATCGTCTGGCCGATCTGCCCGCGCGCTACCTGTCGCAGGGCCAGCGCCGGCGTCTGGCGCTGGCCCGCGTCGTCGCCCTCCCGCGCGCGTTGTGGCTTCTCGACGAGCCGTCGGTCGGGCTCGACGCCGAGTCGATCGCGGCGCTGTGCGCGGCCATCGAGGCCCATCGCGCCGACGGCGGCATTGCCGTGCTCAGCACCCACGCCCCGCTGGCGATCGCCGCGCCGCAGCGCCTCGACCTCGCTCGGGCGGCCGCGGCATGAACCCGGCCGGCGCCGCCCTCCTCGCCGTGATCGGCCGCGACCTCCGCCTGGCGCTGCGCCAGGGCGCGGACGCCGCGATGGTGGTCCTGTTCTTCGTCGTCGCGGTCGCGCTGTTTCCCTTCGGCGTCGGGCCCGAGGCCAACGTGCTGGCGCGGATCGCGCCCGGCGTCCTCTGGGTGATGGCGCTGCTCGCCGCGCTGCTGTCGCTCGATCGCCTGTTCCTCGCCGACTACGAGGACGGCGCGCTCGAGCTGATCGCGCTCGCGCCCGTGCCGCTCGCGCTCGTCGTGCTGGCGAAGACCTTCGCGCACTGGCTCGTCTCCGGCCTGCCACTGGTGCTGGCGGCGCCGGCGCTCGCGCTGCTCTTGAACCTGCCGGCCGAAGGCTTCGCCACGCTGGTCGGCGCGATGCTGCTGGGCACGCCGGTCTTGAGCCTGGTCGGGGCGGTCGGCGCCGCACTCACGCTGGGCGCGCGCCGGGGCGGCGTGCTGATCGCGCTGCTGGTGCTCCCGCTCTACATTCCGGCGCTGATCTTCGGCGCCGCTGCTGTCGAGGCCGCGCTGAGCGGCGCCAGCGCGCGACCACATCTGCTGTTGCTGGGTGCGCTGCTGGCGGCGGCGCTGCCCCTATGCCCCTGGGCCGCGGCCGCCGCTGTACGCCAATCCGTGGAGTAGCATTTCCATAGAGATCAATGTTTTGGCATAGAAACACAGTTAATATTTTCTTTCTCGCTAGAGTTAACAAAAGATTATCAACCATCTGGATAAAAATTCGATTGCATTTGACCGATCTTTTCGTATGATCCTTCCCGTTCACCGCATCACGCCGGTGGGCGGGTCCACCAGGACCCGTCGGCACGCAGGATGACGCAGTGAGCGCCGGAGCGCCAGTGAGGGCGCCCGAGCTTCGATGGCTTCGACAGGTAGGAGGGGCCCATGCCGGTCATCAACGGCACGCCTTTTGACGACAATTTGGACGGCACGCCGAACGTTGACACGATCAACGGGCTCGGGGGCGACGACTTCCTGCGCGGCTTCGCCGGGGACGACCAGCTCAATGGCGGTCCCGACGACGACACGCTGGAGGGGCACGAAGGCGCCGACGAGTTGTCCGGCGGCCCCGGCAGCGACTGGGCCGTCTACTTCGGCTCGAACGGGGGGGTCGAGGTTGATCTGGCGGCGGGGGTCGGCCAGTACAACCACGCCGAAGGCGACACCTACAGCTCGATCGAGAACGCCGCCGGCGCGGTCGACTTCGACAGCTACCTTTACGGCAACGAGAATGCCAACATCCTCGTCGGCTTCAACGGCGACGACCTGCTCGCCGGCCGCGGCGGCGACGACATCCTCGTCGGCGGCAACGGCAACGACAAGCTCTACGGCGAGGACGGCGACGACATCCTCAACGGGGGACCGGGCGCCGACGTGCTGGACGGCGGCAACGGCGTCGACTGGGCCGACTACTCCGACGCCGCGACCGGCGTGCGCGTCGACCTGCGCACGATGGCGCCGCAGACCGGCTCGGGCGAGGTCCATGGCGACCGCCTGATCGGCATCGAGAACGTCTGGGGCAGCGTCAACGGCGAGAACTTCCTGCTCGGCAACTGGGACCACAACATCCTCGTCGGCCAGGGCTTCGACGATACGCTGTACGGGTTCTGCGGCAATGACGGGCTGATCGGCGGCGCCGGCAACGACTGGGCCAACGGCGGCATCGGCAACGACTGGATCGAAGGCGACTCCGGCGACGACTTCCTGATCGGCGCGCAGGGCAACGACGTGCTCACCGGCGGTACCGGCAACGACATCGTGCGGCCGGGTGGCCAGGACGACATCGCCCACGGCGACGAGGGCCACGACACGGTCTTCGGCGGCCACGGCAACGACCAGAGCCACGGCGACGACGGCGACGACGAGGTGTGGGGCAACCGCGGCGACGACACGCTGTGGGGCGGCGACGGCAACGACCTGCTGATCGGCGGCAGCGAGAACGACACGCTCTACGGCGGCAACGGCGACGACGTCGTGCGCGGCGGCAACGGCGACGACGTGCTCTACGGCGGCGACGGCGACGACACGCTCTACGGCGCCATGGGCAGCGACACGTTCTACGGCGGCAAGGGCTGCGACACGCTGTTCGTCAACGACGATCCGGACGTGGACATCGTTGTGGTCGAGCCGCTCAACGGCCACGACATCGTCCGCGGCTTCCAGATCGAGGACAAGTTCGACCTGTCCGCGCTGCCCGGCTTCGACAGCTTCGCCGACGTCCAGGCCATCATGAGCGAGAACGCCCAGGGCAAGGCGGTTTTCACCTTCTCGCCGGGCAACACGGTGACGGTGATGAACCACGGGTCCGAGTTCTTCACCGCGGACCATTTCATCCTCTAGCGGATACGGGGGCAGCAGAAGGGCTCGCTTTCAGTACGAACCTGAGAGCCATCAACTCGGTCGCATTCGCCCGCGATCGTCTTGGGCCGGACAGGACTATCCTCCTGTCCGGCCTTTCTTTTTTTGGCCCGTGTCGTCCGTGTACGAACGAATCCCGCTTGGCGCTGCACGGCGCGGACCGATCTCGTTAAGCTATTGATATCAAGCGTGTTTCGCGAGCTCACGGAGGCGACGGCCGGCGCGCGCGTTAACCAATTTCACTGGAATAAGTTGAAATTACTTCTCGTGTTTTGTATGTTTTTTGGATCACGCAGGGGACTTCATGTAGGGGTGCCTCCGGGCGGGCCGGTCGCTCACGCGATTACGTCCCGCAATTTGGTCGCCAGCCGCCAGGACAGGACGGCGTCGGCCAGGTTGGAGCAGACGGAGTCACCCCATGGCCGACCAGTTTGGCGATCAGCTAATACCCAACACGCTGGGTGGTGCTCCCGTAACGCCGCAGGCCGACAGCCTCGACGGCACGGCCGGCAACGACACGATTCACGGCGCCGACCTCGACGATACGATCTTCGGGCTCGCCGGCGACGATACGCTGACCGGCGACGCCGACAATGACACGCTCGACGGCGGCGCCGACAACGACTCGCTCGACGGCGGCGCCGGCGACGACACGCTGATCGGCGGATCCGGGGACGACGCCCTTGATGGCGGCGCCGATAACGACACCGCCGACTACAGCGGCGCGGCCGGGCCCGTCATCGTCGACCTGTCCGCCGGCACGGCCACCGGAGACGGCACCGACACCCTCGCCAACATCGAGAACGTCGTCGGCTCGGCCTTCAACGACACGCTGACCGGCGACACGGGCGACAACGTCCTCGACGGCGGCGACGGCAACGACGTCATCCATGGCGGCGACGGGCTCGACACGCTCATCGGCGGCAACGGCGACGATCGCCTGTGGGGCGAGGCCGGCGCCGACACGCTCGACGGCGGCATCGGCGAGGACCATGCCCACTACGAGAACTCCACCGCGGGCGTCCAGGTCGACCTCAACAACGCCGGCCCGCAGGTCTCGACCGGCGACGCCAGCGGCGACGTGCTGATCTCGATCGAAAGCGTGCACGGCGCGACCAGCTTCGACAACGTGCTGATCGGCACGGCGGCCTTCGGCGAGCATCTCAAGGGCGGCGACTTCAGCGACACGATCACCGGCAACGGCGGCACCGGCGGCGACTACATCGATGCGCAGGGCGGTGACGACACGCTGATCTTCAATTCCGGCGACGTAGTGCTCGGCACGACGATCAGCGGCGGCACCGGCAGCGACACGCTGGTGGTGCAGACCTCGACCGATTTCTCGCCGGCAGGCGCCTTCATTACCGGCATCGACGAAGTCGAGATCGGCGCCGGCCAGACGGCGACCTTCGGCGACGACCAGATCGACGGGCAGTCCTGGAACATCAACGGCGCGTTCGGCAGCACCGAGACGCTCCAGGTCGACATGGTGGTCGGGACCAGCCTCGATCTCTCCGGCCTCACCTTCGGACCGGATTGGGACGACACGCCCTCGCCGGGCGACCAGGATTCGGTCGTGGTCAACGGCTCCACGGGCGACGACACGGTGATCGGTTCGTCGGTCGCCGACACGGTGTTCGGCAGCGACGGGTTCGACACGCTTTCGGGCGGCTTGGGCAACGACACGCTCGACGGCGGCAATGACGGCGACACGCTGAACGGCAATGACGGCGACGACGTGCTCGAGGGCGGCGACGGGGCCGACGTGCTCAACGGCGGCGCCGGCTTCGACACGGCGAGCTACGGCGGCGCCACCGGGCCCGTCGAGATCAACCTGGCGTTGGGCACCTCGACCGACGGCGACTCGTTCAACAGCATCGAGAACATCACCGGCGCCACCAACTTCGCGTCGACCATCTTCGGCTCGGGCGGCGGCAACGTGCTGACAGGCGGCGACTTCGACGACGAGCTGACCGGCGCGCAGGGTGACGACACGATCAACGGCGGCGACGGCGACGACACGGCCCTCGGCAACATGGGCGACGACGTGCTGAACGGCGGGCTCGGCAACGACCTGCTCAAGGGCGGCGCCGGCGCCGACACCTACGTGATCGATTCGCTCAGCGGCGCCGACGTGATCAGCCACTTCGACAAGTTCGACGTGGTCGACCTGAGCGCGCTCGGTTCGTTCTTCGACGTCACCGACGTGCAGGCGGCTTCGACCGACGTCCGCGGCGGCGTGCTGATCGACCTCGGCGGCGGCAACTCGCTGACCATCCTCGGCAAGAGCATCGCGACGCTCGACAACGGCGACTTCATCTTCTAATCGAGCACCGCCCGGCACGGGCGGACAACGAGGGCGCGCTCTCGGACAGGGGCGCGCGCCCTTCGCGGTCTTCGTGGCCGGGACCGACCGCAAGTCTCTGAATGCGCTGCCGTTTCGCGCGGAAATGTCCGCCGGTTCCGGCCATGGTAAATCAACCTATTGCCGAAATCCGTCAAACTTATATAGAATTATCGGGTTGGGGGTCAGGTAGCTTCCTGAAAAGTTGACCGAGGCGCTGCGTCGCGTTGCTTGCGGCGCCGGATCGACAACCGTGCATTGAACCAGAATGGGTGGATGCACGCGGGGCGGAAGCGGGGCACCTGACCCATGGCCATCATCACGGTCGGCACGGGCGGCGATTTCGGCACGATCAACGCGGCGGTCGCGGCCGCCAGCGCGGGCGATACGATCCAGATCTTCGCCGGCAACTACACCGAGAACGTCGTCGTCAACAAGTCGCTGACCCTGATCGGCGCCGGCGACGGCACGATCATCGAGGGCACGTTCCGGTCGGACAATTCGATCCCCGGCGGGCAGACGGTCGGCGAGTTCCTCGAGACCGCAGTCAGCTACACCGGCGCGGCCGGCGCCGGCATCACCGTCTCGGCCAACGACGTCACGCTGCAGGACCTGCAGGTGCGTTACTTCAATACCGCCATCGAGCTGGGCAGCAACAGCGGGCTCACCGTCCAGGACGTCACGATCGACGAATCGGTGACCGGCATCCGCAAGGGCACGGCCGCGGTCGTCACCGACTTCGAGCTGATCGGCGGCACGATCGAGGACGGCTATCACGGCATCACCATCTATGCCGCGTCCAGCGGCGCAGGCGACTTCAGCGACGTGCTGATCGACGGCACGAGCTTCGAGAACCTGACCGAGAAGGGCATCTACGTCGAACAGCTGTCGAACGCGCTGATCACCGGCGTCACCATGACCGAGGTCGGCGAGTACGGCCGCGGGCCCGCCTTCGGCGGCACCGGCGCGAACGCCGGCGAGTTCGGCGCCGGCATCGATATCAACGTCAAGTACGAGAGCTACAGCAACATCACGATCGAGGACTTCGCGTTTACCAACGTGGGCCACAGCTATGGTGCCGACCTGACCGAGGGCCTGTTCGGCGGCGCCATCACGGTCAAGCAGCGCGACGACGCACCCAGCTACGCCTCGCCGCCGGCTTCGCTCGACAACGTCACGATCCAGAACGGCACGATCGACGGCACCAGCACCGGCATCCGCACCGGCGAGCCCGGCAAGCTGAACGCCGGCATCACCAACCTGACCATCGCCAACGTCGACATCGACAACGCGTCGGTGGCCGAATACGACAACCGCACCCTGACGCCGCTCGAGGCCACCGGCACGACGGGCGACGACGTGATGCGTGCCTATTCGCTGGCGACCGGCGAGTTCATCTTCCACGGCGCCGACGGCAGCGACACGCTGACCGGGGCCGGGCAGAACGACACGCTCGGCGGCGACAACGGCGACGACACGCTGCTCGGCCTCGGCGGCGCGGACACGCTGTCGGGCGGCGACGGCAATGACCGCATCACCGGCGGCGCCGGCAACGACACCCTGGACGGTGGCGCGGGCAGCAACGACCACGCGCTCTACGACGGCTCGCCGGCCGGCGTGATCGTGGATCTCGGCGACGGCAATCCCGAGCAGGGCGGCGATGCCGAGGGCGACGTGCTGATCGGCATCGAGAGCGTGCACGGCGCCACCAACTTCGACAACGTCATCACCGGCAGCAACCAGGCCGACGGCGAGCATCTGAAGGGCGGCAACTTCAACGACACGCTGACCGGGCTGGACGGCGACGACTGGCTCGATTCCGAGGCCGGCGACGACACGATGGACGGCGGCAACGGCGCCGACACGCTCGACGGCGAGGCCGGCAACGACACGATGTTGGGCGGCGGAGACGGCGACACGCTGACGGGCGGCGGCGGCGCGGACTTGATCGACGGCGGGGCGAACGACGACGTGCTGGTGTTCGGCTCGGGCGACGTGGTGGCGGGTGAGACGATCGACGGCGGCACGGGCAGCGACACGATCCTGGCCGCCAGCTCGACCGACTTCAGCGCCGCGGACCTGATCCAGGGGATCGAGGCGGTGCAGATCGGCGCCGGGGCGACCGCGACCTTCACCGGCGACCATGTCGACGGCGCGGCCTGGAACATCAACGGCGTTGCCGGCTCGACCGAGACGCTCGAGGTCAACCTGGCGGCCGGCGGCAGCGTCGACCTGTCCGGCCTGACCTTCGGGCCGGCCTGGGACGACACGCCGTCGCCGGGCGACGAGGATTCGGTGATCGTCAACGGCGACGCGGGCGACGAGACGATGATCGGCTCGTCGGCCGCCGACACGATGGTCGCGAACGGCGGCTCGGACACGCTGTCCGGCGGGCTCGGCGACGACGTGCTCGACGGCGGAGCCGACAACGACGTGCTCAATGGCGGCGACGGCGACGACGTGCTGACCGGCGGCCCCGGCGGCGACGTGTTGAACGGCGGCGCCGGCTTCGACACGGCCGACTATTCCGGCTCCGCCGACCCGGTGGTGTTCAACCTCGCCTTCGGCACGGTGACGGGGGGCGATGGCACCGGCGACACGCTGATCTCGATCGAGAACGTGATCGGGGCGGCGACGCAGGAAGGCACCGTGATCGGCTCGACCGGCGACAACACGATCACGGGCGGGGACCTGGCCGATACGCTGACCGGCAACCAGGGCAGCGACACGCTCGATGGCGGCGACGGCGAGGACACGCTGCTCGGCAACATGGGCGAGGACGTGCTCCAGGGCGGGCTGGGCGACGACACGCTGAGGGGCGGCTCGGGCGACGACACGATCGACGGCGGCGAGGGCAACGACCTGCTGCTGGGCGGCGCGGGCGCCGACACCTACGTCATCGGGCCGCTCAGCGGCGAGGACGTGATCGGGCATTTCGACAAGTTCGACGTGGTGGACCTGAGCGCGCTCGGGCTGTTCGGCGACGTGGCGGACGTGCAGGCGGCCTCGACCGACGTGCGCGGCGGCGTGCTGATCGACCTCGGCGGCGGCAACTCGCTCACCATCCTCGGCAAGTTCACCGCCACCCTCGACAACGGCGACTTCATCTTCTGAGCGCCCCGGGCGGCGGCCGTGCGTGCTTTCCCCGCCCGGTTCCGGCCGGCGCGCGCGGACAAGCCTGCTTCCGCCGCGCCGAAATCCGTCATCCGTCATCGCTGCGCGGCGGCATGCCGGGGGCAAGAAACTTTTGTTATGTTTATCAGGACGTTATGCGCACCGGGCCGAGCGGCGTCACGGCGACGCTCGACGGGCCGGGACCGTTCATTTGGCACCAAGATGCAGCGAGACCGACACGAAGCGTCAACCGTCACGGGCTCCATGGACTGAACCCCTCGGGTGAGACACGGGACAAGGGTCTCCCGGTTGGACGGTGCGTTCAACCGACCCTTCACAAGCGCGCGTCCGGGCCGTGGCCCCGCCTTGTCATTCCGGCTGGCGGCAGGCATAACCCGGCCCATGCATCGTTTCGCCAATCCCGGCCGGTTCCTGCGCATCGCCGCCGTGGTGCAGCCGATCGCCCTGGCCGTGCTGGTCGTGTCGCTCGTGGTCGGCCTCTACCTGGCGCTCGTGGTGTCGCCGGCCGACTACCAGCAGGGGGAGTCCGCGCGCATCATGTACGTGCATGTGCCGGCCGCCTGGATGGCGCTGTTCGTCTACACGGCCATGGCCGCCGCCAGCGCCGTCGCCTTGATCTGGCGCCATCCGCTCGCCGAGGTGGTCGCCAAGGCCTCGGCACCGATCGGGGCCTGCTTCACGGTCGTGGCCCTGGTCACCGGCTCGCTCTGGGGCAAGCCGATGTGGGGAACGTACTGGGTGTGGGACGCGCGGCTGACCTCGGTCCTGGTGCTGCTGTTCCTCTATCTGGGCTACATCGCGCTGGTCGACGCCTTCGACGACGAGCAGCGCGGGGCGCGGGCGGCCTCGATCCTGGCGCTGGTCGGCTTCGTCAACGTGCCGATCATCAAGTTCTCGGTCGACTGGTGGAACACGCTGCACCAGCCCGCGAGCGTGCTGCGCATGGGCGGACCCAGCATCCATCCGTCGATGCTGTGGCCGCTCCTGGTCATGGCGCTGGCGTTCAAGGCTTACTATGTGGTGGTGTTGATCCTGCGCGTCCGGGCCGAGCTGGCGGCGCGGCGCCTCAGGGTCCTGCGCATGGCCCGGGCTGCGGCCTGAAGCCGCTGCGATACCAACAGGTTAACGGGCGCTCGACTGGAAGGGGGCGGGCGGTAGAATGCCCCGGTAAGGCCAGGGCGCGCGGGTAGGTTCGTCGGTCTTGGAAGGGATCATGAGCTTTCTCTCCATGGGCGGCTACGCGGCCTTCGTGTGGCCGGCCTTCGCGGTCGCCGCCGCAGTGCTGGCCGGGCTGCTCCTCGCCTCCTGGCGCCAAGCCCGTGCGCGCGAGGCCGAGCTCGAGGCGCTGCCCCAGGCCGACCGCAGGCCCGGCGAGCGGCGGACGGGCGAGCGCCGGCGCGAGCGGGGCAGCCGCTCATGACGCGCAAGCGCCGCCGCCTCTATGTCGTCGTGGCCGCGATGCTGTGCCTCGGCGTGGCCACGGCCCTGATGCTGGCGGCGTTCCGGGAGAACATCGTCTTCTTCCGCAGCCCGTCGGACATCGCCGCCAAGCCGCTGCCCGAAAACCAGCGCTTCCGCCTGGGCGGGCTGGTGGAGGAGAAGAGCGTGCGCAAGCTGGACGGCGGCACCGTCACCGCCTTCCGCGTGACCGACACGGTCAAGGCGATCGAGGTCACCTACAAGGGCATCCTGCCCGACCTGTTCCGCGAGGGGCAGGGCGTGATCGCCGAGGGCAGGCTCGGGCCCGACGGCGTGTTCGTCGCCTCCGAGGTGCTGGCGCGGCACGACGAGAGCTACATGCCGAAGGAAGTGGCCGACGCGATCAAGAAGTCGGGCCAGTGGAAGGAAACCCCGGCCAAGCCAGGAGGCGCCAAGCCATGATCGCCGAGCTCGGCCATTTCGCCCTCGTGCTGGCGCTGGTCGCGAGCCTGGTGCAGGGCAGCGTGCCGATGATCGGCGCAGCACGCGGCGATGCCGCCTGGATGGCGGTGGCGCGGCCGGCGGCGCTCGGCCAACTCGCCATGATGGCCTTCGCGTTCTTCGCGCTGATGTGGTGCTACGTCACCTCGGATTTCTCGGTGGTGAACGTGGCGCAGCATTCGAACTCGCTGCAGCCGATGCTCTACAAGGTCACCAGCGTCTGGGGCAACCACGAGGGATCCATGGTGCTGTGGGTCCTGATCCTGGCGGTCTACGGCGCGGCCGTGGCGCTGTTCGGCCGCAATCTGCCGCCGGGCCTGCGCGCGCGCGTGCTGTCGGTCCAGGCATGGGTCGCGATCGGCTTCCTGCTGTTCATCCTCCTGACCTCGAACCCGTTCCACCGCCTGGTGCCGGCGCCGGCGGACGGGCGCGACCTCAATCCGCTGCTGCAGGATATCGGCCTCGCCATCCATCCGCCCTTCCTTTACATGGGCTATGTCGGCTTCTCGATGGCCTTCTCCTTCGCCGTCGCCGCGCTGATCGAAGGCCACATCGATGCGGCCTGGGCGCGCTGGGTCAGGCCGTGGACGCTGGTCGCCTGGTGCTTCCTCACCGCCGGCATCGCCATGGGCAGCTACTGGGCCTATTACGAGCTGGGCTGGGGCGGCTGGTGGTTCTGGGACCCGGTCGAGAACGCGTCGTTCATGCCCTGGCTTATCGGCACGGCGCTGCTGCATTCCGCCACCGTGGTGGAAAAACGCGACGCGATGAAAGGCTGGACCGTGCTGCTGGCGATCATCGCCTTCTCGCTCAGCCTCATGGGCACGTTCCTGGTGCGCTCCGGCGTGCTGACCTCGGTGCACGCCTTCGCCACCGACCCCGCGCGCGGCGTGTTCATCCTGATGCTGCTGGCGGTGACCACCGGTGGGGCGCTCGCGCTCTACGCGCTGCGCGCGCCGGCGCTGAAGGGTGGCGGGCTGTTCGCGCCGATCAGCCGCGAAGGCTCGCTGGTGCTGAATAACCTGCTGCTGGCGACGGCCACGGCAACCGTGTTCCTCGGCACGCTCTACCCACTGTTCCTCGACGCGCTCGGCGGCGACAAGGTCTCGGTCGGCGCGCCGTTCTTCAACGCGACCTTCGTGCCGATCATGACGCCCTTGATCGTCGCCATGGCAGTCGGCCCGCTGCTGGCGTGGAAGCGCGGCGACCTGCCGGCGGCGCTGCAGCGTCTCTTGGCCGCCCTGGCGGCGACGGCCGTGGTCGCGCTGGCGACGCTCTACCTCGCGCAAGGCGGCCCCGTGCTGGCGGTCTTCGGCATGGCGCTGGCGGCATGGCTGTTCTTCGGCACGCTGACCGAGTTCGTCGAGCGCGTGCGTCTGTTCCGCGCCCCGTTCGCCGACAGCATCCAGCGCGCCGCCTCCTTGCCGCGCAGCACCTACGGCATGCTGATCGCCCATGCCGGCATGGCCTTCACCGTCGCCGGCATCACCGCCACGGCGGCCTGGGAGAGCGAATCGATCACTTCCATGAAGCCGGGCGACCGCACCCAGCTCGCCGGCTACGAGTTCCAGATGGTCGGCGTGCGCGGCGGCCTGCAAGGGCCGAACTACACGGCCGAGCAGGCGGGCATCATCGTCTCGCGCGGCGGCCGCGAGATCGCCGTGCTCGAGCCGGCCAAGCGCTTTTACCCCGTGCAGCGCCAGGCGACCAACGAGACCGCGATCCTGACCCTGGGATTCTCCGATCTCTACGCCGCGCTCGGCGAGGGCAGCCAGCAGAACGGCTGGACGGTCAGGCTCTACTACAAGCCGCTGGTCACCTGGATCTGGCTCGGCGCCGCGCTGATGATCGCCGGCGGGGCGGTCAGCCTCAGCGACCGGCGCTTCCGCGTCGGCGCGCCGGCGCGCGCGCGCAAGGCCGCGACGCTACCGCAGCCCGCCGCCGGGGACGACTGAACCCATGAGCGAGAACGTCGCCGGCGCGCCGCGCCGCTTCACTCCGCGGCGCGTGCTGCCGCTCGTGGCCGTCGCGCTGTTCTCGGTCATCGTCGCCCTGTTTGCGGTCGGCCTGACCATGGACCCGCGCAAGCTGCCCTCGGCGCTGCTCGACAAGCCGGCGCCGGAGTTCGACCTGCCGCCGCTCGCCGACTCCCATCCCGGCCTCAGGACCGCGGACCTCAAGGGCCAGGTCAGCCTGGTGAACTTCTTCGCCTCGTGGTGCGTGCCCTGCCGGGTCGAGCATCCCGTGCTGATGCGGCTCGCGCGCGAAGGCAAGGTGGCCGTGCACGGCATCGCCTGGAAGGACGGCAAGAAGAACGCGAACGACTTCCTCGTCGAGCTCGGCAATCCGTATCGCCGCATTGGCTTCGATCCGAACAACAAGACGGGCATCGACTTCGGCGTCTACGGCGTGCCCGAAACCTACGTCATCGATCGCGACGGCCGCATCCGCTACAAGGTCGTCGGCCCTCTCGGCCCGGACGAGCTGAACGACCGCGTCCTGCCGCTGATCGAGAAGCTGGCGAAGTAATGCGGCGGCTCGTTGCGTTCCTGCTGGCGGCTGTGGTCGCGATCACGCTTCCTGCCCTCGCGGTCGAGCCGGACGAGCGGCTGAAGGATCCGGCGCTCGAGGGCCGCGCGCGCGAGCTCAGCAAGCATCTGCGGTGCCTGGTCTGCCAGAACCAGTCGATCGACGACTCGGCGGCGCCGTTGGCCCGCGACCTGCGCGTCTTGGTGCGCGAGAGGCTGGTCGCCGGCGACAGCGACGAGCAGGTGCTCGACTACCTGACCAGGCGCTACGGCAGCTTCGTGCTGCTGAAGCCGCCGATGAAGCCCGAAACCTGGCTGCTGTGGTTCGGTCCTTTCGCCGTCCTGCTGCTCGGCGCGGGCGGGCTCTATCTGCTGGCGCGCCGGCGCCGTGGCGAGGCCCAGCCGGCGGCGCCGCTTTCGCCGGAGGAGCGGGCGCGGCTCGACGCGCTGCTCGCGGACGACCAGGCCGCGCCGGCCGTCCCGGACAACGTCAAGCCGCGGAGAAAGTCGCGATGATCTTCTGGATCGTCGCCGCGTTGCTGGCCGGTGGCCTGGGCTTCGCGCTCGCGCGCCCGCTCTTGCGCGGCGCCGCTGCGCCGCCGCCGTCGCGTGCCGAGTACGACATGACCGTCTACCGCGACCAGCTTGCCGAGATCGAGCGCGACCGCGCGCGCGGCGTCCTGAGCGACGACCAGGCCGCCGCGGCCCGGACCGAGGTCGAGCGCCGCCTGCTCGCTGCCGGCGAGGCGCGCGGCGCTGCGCCGCCCGCCGCGCGCTCCGGCACAGCACCGCTGATCGCGGCCGGTCTCGCCGTCGCCGTCCCGGCGCTGGCGATCGCGCTCTATGTCCAGCTCGGCCGTCCCGGCTTGCCGGGCCAGCCCCTGGCGGAACGGCGCGACCTGCGTTCGGCGCCCTCGGCGCAAACCGCGGACCCGCATCCGGGCGGCGCCGGCGGCACCGAATCCATGCAGGCGCTGACCGAGCGCCTGGCCAAGCGCATGGAGGCCAATCCCGGCGATCCCGAGGGCTGGTCGCTGCTGGCGCGCTCCTACCAGCAGCTCGAGCGCCATCGCGAGGCGGCGGTCGCGCTCGAGCGCGCCGTGGGGCTGACCAAGCGCGAGCCCGGGCTGCTCTCGGCGCTGGCGGAGGCGCGCATCATGGCCGCCGACGGCACCGTGCCCGAGCAGGCGCGCGCTGAGCTCGAGGAGGTGCTGAAGAGCGATCCCAAGGATCCGCGCGCGCGCTTCTACATCGCCATGGCCGAGGGCCAGGCGGGCAGGCTGCAGCAATCGCTCGACCGTCTCGTCGCGCTGGCCAAGGACACGCCGGCCGACGCGCCGTTCCTGCCGATGGTGCGCGACCGCATCGCGGGCCTCGCGCGCGAGCTGAAGCAGGATGCCGCGACCGTGCTGGCCGCCCTGCCGCAGCCGCAGGCGCCAGCGCCCGCGCCGCCGCAGACGCAAGCCGCGCCATCCGGCGCGGAACGCGGGCCGGGCCCGGCGGACATGGCCGCCGCGGCGCAGATGTCGCCTGAGCAGCGCCAGCAGATGATCCGCGGCATGGTCGACGGTCTGGCGCAGCGCATGGAGCAGCAGCCGAACGACGTGGACGGCTGGCTGCGCCTGATCCGCGCCTACAAGGTGATGGGCGAGGACGCCAAGGCGGCCGACGCCGCGGCCAAGGCGCTGTCCGCCAATCCGGCCGCCCGGCCGCAGATCGCCGCCACGGCGCAGCAGCTCGGCGTGACCGTCGCAGCCGCGCCGCCGGCGGCCGCGCCGGCGACATCGCAACCGCGTCCGCTCGATGCCGCCGCGATCCGCGCCGGCACGCCGGCCGGCGACCTTGGCGCGCTGCGCCGGCGCCTCGACGGCAACCCGAACGACCGCGAGGCGCTGTTCCAGCTCGGCCTCGCCGAAGCCGCCGTCGGCAACCGCATCGCCGCCGCCGAATTCTGGGGCCGCCTGCTCGGCCAATTCGACCCGGCCTCGCCGGAATACGGCGCCCTGCGCGAGCGCCTCGACGCCCTGAAGCGCGGCGGCTGAGGCGCCCGCCCGCGCTTCGCTTCAACCGCATGCCGGACAGCGGGTACCGGGTCACCCGGTACGGCCATTCGCTGCAGACGGCGACGCGCGCCTTCCGCGACGGCGAGGACGACGAAACGGTCGTCGCCGCCCTGCTGCACGACATCGGCGACACGCTGGCGCCCGACAACCATTCGCAGCTCGCCGCCGCGGTGCTGCGCCCCTACGTGTCGGAGAAGACGCATTGGGTCGTGCTGCATCACGGCATCTTCCAGGGCTACTACTACTTCCATCACATCGGCCAGGACCGCAACGAGCGCGAACGCTTCCGCGGCCATCCGCACTTCGACGCCTGCGCCCGGTTCTGCGAACGCTGGGACCAGACGGCGTTCGACCCGAACTATGACACGATGCCGATCGAAGCCTTTGAGCCGGCGCTCCGTCGCGTGCTGTCGCGCGAGCCGTTCCGGCAGGTGTGACCGCAAGCTACGAAATTATTGACTTCTCAACCTTCTGCCCTTATGCGTGGGTCATGGCTCAAGCGTTGCATCGGATTCCGCGACGACGACGTACTGCCCCGGCGCCCCGGCGCTAGGCGGTCGTCGAGCCTGATTCCCACCAGCTTCTGATCCGACAACAGGTCCCGACGATGCGCCGCGCGCGGGTTTGCGCCGGTCTTGAGCGTGTCGTTTGTCGTTCTCCTGCAACGGGACCTTCGCCCCATGTACCAGATCAGCACCGAGCGGCCGGAAGACGAGGCCGCGATCGAGCAGCTCCTCGACAAGGCCTTCGGCGCCAACCGGCAGTCCAAGACGTCCTATCGCTATCGCGAGGGCGTCGACCCGGTCGCCGACCTCAAGCTGGTCGCGCGCGACGCCGACCAGATCGTGGGCACGCTGCGCTTCTGGCCGGTCGCCATCGGACTTGCGCAGATGCCGGCGCTGCTGCTGGGGCCGCTCGCGGTGGCGCCGGTGCGGCAGGGCGAAGGCATCGGCGGCGCCCTGATGCGCCAGGGCCTCGACATGGCGCTGTGGGCCCGGCACCGCGTCGTGCTGCTGGTCGGCGACCGCGGCTACTACGCAAGGTTCGGATTCGAGGCCGCCTGGCCGTACGGGCTGACCATGCCCGGCGAACGGGTCGAGCGGCTGATGGTGCGCGGGCTCGAGGCCGGCGCGCTCGACGGCGTCGTCGGCGCCGTCCAGCCCTGGAGGGCGGTTCGCGAAGCTGCCTGATGCGCGGTTGCCGCCGCCCGGCCGCTTGGGCGCGCAACCATGAGCGCCTTCGACAGCGACCGGCGTGATGCCGGCTACGTCGTCAGCAGCGACCGCGCCCGCATCGATCTCGACGTCGTCCACGGCTTCCTTGCGCGCCAGAGCTATTGGTGCCGCGGCATCCCGCGCGACGTGGTCGAGCGCGCGGTCGCCAACTCGCTGTGCTGTGCTTCGGCGTGTACGCGTTGTCGGCGCGGGTTGATCCGCGCGCCCCTCCATCCGGTTCGGCGGCTGGATCGGCGGCCGCCTGTGCGCAGATCGGCTTTGCCCGTGTGGTGACCGATTTCGCCACCTACGGCTACATCGCCGACGTCTTCGTCCTGCCGGAATGGCGCGGCCGCGGCTTGTCCAAGCGCCTGATGGAAGCGATCCTCGCGCATCCCGGCCTGCAGGGCTTCCGCCGCCTGACCCTCGCCACGCGCGACGCCCAGGGGCTTTACGCGCGGTTCGGCTTCACGACTTCGCTGCGGCCGGACTGGCAGATGGAGCGGTTCAATCCGAACGTCTATGGTGACCCGCTATGAGGGGCCGACCTTCCATCATGCGATGACCGCCCGCGCCGCCGATCCGCGCACGCGGCTGTTCCAATGGGTCGCCGATCGTTTTCCCAGCCCGGCGATCGAGCACAGCCTGACGATGCGCCGGCTGTGGAAGACGCTGTTCTACCTGACCGGCCCGCGCGCACCCTTCGTGATGCGCACCGCGCGCTACCGGCTGTGGGTCGATCCCGCCAAGCGGAAGGACATCGCGCGCAGCATCCTGCATCGCGGCTGCTACGAGCCGATCGAGACCGCGATCGTGCTGGCGCGGCTCGGTCCCGGCATGACGGTGATCGACGTGGGCGCCAATGTCGGCCACTACGCCATGGTCGCCGCGGCGGCGGTCGGGCCCGAGGGCCGCGTCGTCGCGTTCGAGCCGGACGGCGAGAACCATGCCGCGCTCGCGGCCAACCTGGCGCTGAACGGCTTCACCCAGGCGAAGGCCGAGCGGCTGGCGCTGGGTGCCGCGCCCGGCGCAGCGATCCTCTATCGCGACGAGGCCAATCGCGGCGGGCATTCGCTGGCGGCGGCGAACGTGCAGAAGCCCGGGGGGGAGATCCGCGTCGCCATGACGACGCTCGACGCCTATGGGCGCGAGAACCTGGCGGGAAGGCGCGTCGGCTTCGTCAAGATCGACGTGCAAGGCGCCGAGGCCGAGGTGCTCGCCGGCGCGGCCGATACGCTCGCGCGCGACGGGCCGAACCTGTTGGTGGAATTCTGGCCGCACGGCATCCGCGCGCGCGGCGGCGAGCCGATGGAGCTGGTCGAACGGATGCTGGGACTCGGCTACCGGATGGCGGTGATCGACCGCGGCCATCCCGGCCATGTCCGCCCGCTCGAGGATATCGACGCGCTGCGGAGGATCGACCTGTCCGATCCGCAGGCCTACGCCAATCTCCTGTTCACGAAGGACAACGCCGGCCGGTGACGCCGGC
>JAKLKW010000016.1 GCA_023150455.1 Alphaproteobacteria bacterium
ACGGTGCTGGGCAAGGCGCTCGGCGGGGGACTTGTGCCCATCGCCGCCGCAATCGCGCGCGCCGACCTCGACTGTGCGCCGGAGCTGAGGCTCGGCCACTACACGCACGAGAAGAGCCCGGTGGCCGCCCGTGCCGCGCTGACCACCCTGGAAATCATTGTCAAGGAGAGCCTGGCGCAACGCGCGGCCGTGCTCGGCGAACGCGCGCGCCGCCGCATCGGGGCGATGGCCGAGCGGCGGCCGGAAGTGCGCTGCGCGCGGGGGAAGGGCCTGCTGCTGGCGGTCGAGCTTCGCCCGGGCGCGGACGCCGACTCGATCGCTTGGCGCGCGTTGGACAAGGGCGTGAACCTGACAGCCGGCGAGGGGCGTGATCTGGTGATGACGGCGCCTCTGGTGATCGGCGAGCGCGAGCTCGACCGCGCGCTCGATATCGTGGAGGATTCGATCGTCGAGGAAGCGGCCGAGTCCGGCGCCGCGCCGGGGCGCAAGGGCGTGGCCGAATGACGCCACGGCTGCTGATGCTGGTGCTGGACGCTTTCTCGCCGCGCCATTGCACGCCCGCGCTTACCCCCAATCTGGCGGCACTTGGCGAATCGGGCGCCTGGTCGCGGGACGGAGGCTACGCCGTCCTTCCTTCGATCACCTATCCGAACCATGCCTCGCTCGCAACCGGCCTCGAGCCCCAGTCGCACGGCATAATCGCGAACCACGTCTTTACCGAGACCGGCCTGGTGCCGGCCGGGGATATCGGCGCCCGGGGGACGACCTTCCTCGATGCGGCCCGGTCCGCGGGGCTCGCAACGGCCGTGATTGCGGGCGATCCCAGGATCCTGGGCGTCGTCGGCGCCGAGCGCTGCGACGAGCAGTGGCCGCCCGGCGGCGCGCTTCCGCCCGGCACGCCGACGGTACGCGGCTATGCCGCCGACGCCGTGGTCGCCGACGCGTTGCGGCGGACCCTCGACGGCGGTGCCGACGTCGTTCTTTGCCAGCTCGACAACACCGACGGCATCTCGCATATCCACGGTCCCGATTCGCCCGAGGCACTGGCGCAGTGCGCGGCGATCGATTCCCTGGTGGGCGGGCTGATCGACGACCTGCGCTGCGGCCCGCGCTGGAGCGAGACGATCGTTGCGGTGATCAGCGACCACAGCCAGGTGACCGCGAACCTGGACCTGCCGCCGATCGGGATTCCGGCTGTGCTGGCGCGCGCGGGAATCGAGGCGCAATGCATCGAGGACGGGAGCTGCGCCCTCGTACGCACCGAGGATGTTGCGGCGGCGCGCGCCGCGATCGCCCCGCTGGATGGGGTCGCCGGCGTAGAGGATTACGCGCCGGACTTGCTGTACGCCCACGCCCGGCCAGGACGCGGTTTCGCCACGGGCAAACCGCTGACCCGCGGCCTGCACGGGTGCCTCGCGTCGAGACCGACGCTGTGCATGGCCACCGGCGAGCATCCGGGCGTGGCGCTCCTGCGCGACGCATTCGGGCGGAAGGCCCCGACCGCCGCCGCGCTCCCGCGCCAGCTATTCGACGCTCTCGGCTTCTCGTGGAAGGTTGCCGCGTTGCGCCGATGACCTGATTCACGCCGCTTGGCGATAGGCGGCTGAAATCCGCGATCGGCCGGCGCGGCGGTACCAGGTTCATCCGATCCCGATGCGCGCGCGTCGCCCGCCTTGCTTCCCGGGATTCCCCGGTGCTACCTAGGCCCGATGCAAAGGGAAATCCGCATCGCGCCCTCGATTCTCTCGGCCGATTTCGCCCGGCTGGGCGACGAGATCCGCGCGATCGACCGGGCCGGCGCCGACTACATCCATGTCGACGTCATGGACGGGCATTTCGTGCCCAACCTGACGATCGGCCCGGGCGTGGTGAAGGCGCTGCGCCCGCACACGAAAAGGCCGTTCGACGTGCACCTGATGATTTCGCCGGTCGACCCGTACGTGCCGGCCTTCGCCGAGGCGGGGGCCGACATCATCACCGTGCATCCCGAGGCCGGGCCGCATCTGCACCGCACGATCCAGCTGATCCGCCAGCTCGGCAAGAAGGCGGGCGTGTCGCTCAACCCCGGCACGCCGGCCGAGGCGGTCGACTATGTGCTGGGCGACATCGACCTGATCCTGGTGATGAGCGTCAACCCGGGCTTCGGCGGGCAGAGCTTCATCGCCTCCCAGCTCGACAAGCTCGAGGCGCTGCGCAGGCGCATCGACGCCTCGGGCCGCCGCATCGAGCTGTCCGTCGACGGCGGCATCAATCTCGAGACGGCGCGCCTCGCGGTCGAGGCGGGCGCCGACGTGCTGGTCGCCGGCACCGCCACGTTCCAGGGCGGCGCGGCCGCCTATGCCGACAACATCCGCCGCCTGCGCGGCGGATGAGCCTGGTCTCAAGGTGATCCGCCCCGTCGCCGGCCGCCCGCTCGGCGAGACGCTCGCCGGGATCTGGTACCGGCTGCGCATCCCGCTGTTCGCGAGTCCGCTCTATCGCCCGATGCTGGGCGGGCCGCCCGCGTGGCAGCTGGCGGTGGCGCCGCCCGATCCCTGGCCGGGCGACGCCGACCGCGGGGCGGCGATCCTGGCCGGGACCTTTGCCTTCCACCAGGTCGTCGAGACCGCCGAGGGCGAGGCGATCTGGGACATCGAGACGGCGCCGCGGCCGTGGCGCGACGAGCTGCATTCCTTCGAATGGATGGCGGACCTGCGCACGCTCGGCGGCAGCGCCGCGCGGCGGCGCGCGCGCGAGCTGGTCGCGGGCTGGTGCCGCCGCTTCGGCTGGTGGGACAGGGTGGCCTGGCATCCGCCCGTGCTGGCGCGGCGCGTGGTGGCGTGGCTCGGCTTCTACGACTTCTTCGCCGCCTCGGCCGACGACGCGCTGCGCACGCGCTTCTTCCGCGCGCTCATGCGCCAGCTGCGCCATCTCGACCGCACCGCCGGCGCGGCGCGCGCGCCGATGGACCGGCTGGTCGTCGCCAAGGCCCTGATCGCCGCCGGCATCGCGCTGCCCGAGGACGCCGACCGCCTGTCGGCCGGCCTGGCGCGGCTCCGGCGCATCCTCGCGCGCGACTTCCTGCCCGATGGCGGGCACGCGGCACGCGCGCCCTGCGTGCAATTCCGGACGCTCAGGCATCTCGTCGACATCCGCGCGGCGCTGGGCGCGGCGTCGAGGCCGATCCCCGCGGCGGTGCAGCAGGCGATCGACCGGCTGGCCGGCGTGGTCAGGTTCCTCCGGCACGGCGACGGCGGGCTGGCGCTGTTCCACGACGGCAACGAGGGCGAGGGCTGGCTGATCGACGTCGTGCTGGCCCAGGCGGTGTCGCGCGCCGGGCTGCCGGCGCGCCTGCCGGAAACCGGCTTCGAGCGCCTGCAAGCCGGGCGCACGGTGGTCCTGATGGATGTCGGCGGCCCGCCGCCGCCGGGCATGGACTGGGCGGCGCATGCCAGCGCGCTCGCCTTCGAGATGTCGGTCGGGAAGGAGCGGCTGGTCGTCAACATGGGCGCGGCGCCGCCGGGCCAGGCGGAATGGCGCAAGCTGCAGCGCGCGACCGCCGCGCATTCGACCCTGGTCGTGGCCGACACGAACAGCGCGCGGCTCAAGCCCGCCGGCGGCTTCGCGCGCGCTTCCGGCACGGTGGCGGCGCGGCGCGAGGACCAGGACGGCTCGGCCCTGGTCGACGCGCGCCACGACCTCTACGCCGGGCGCTTCGGCCTGGTGCATCGCCGCCGCCTGTTCCTGGCGCCCGGCGGCGAGGACCTGCGCGGCGAGGACACGCTGTCGCCGGCACAAGGCAAGGGCGCCGGCGCCGGCGGCGGCCACGACTTCGCGCTGCGCTTCCACCTGCATCCCGACGTCAGCGCCTCGCTGCTCACGGGCGGCGGCGCGCTCTTGCGCCTGGCGCGCGGCGGCTTCTGGCGCATGCGCGCTTCCGGCGCCGCCATGGCGCTGGCCGAATCCGCCTATTTCGGCCATGACGGCGAGATGAAGCGCGCGCAGCAGATCGTGCTCGGCGGCGCCACCGGCAACGGCGAGACCGTGGTCAAATGGGCGCTGCAGCGCGAGAAGCGGAAATAGCCGAGAACGCAATTGGCAGAGTCCCGGAAGAGAAAACCACCAAGACACCAAGACACCAAGAAGGTCGAGAGGTGGCCTTCGGCCGCCAACGGAATCCGACTTGGTGTCTTGGTGTCTTGGTGGTTTCCGGCGAAGTTCAGTTCATGACCGCGCCGGAGGCGATGCACCTGATCCTGCCGCTGTGGCTGGTGGCGGCGGTCGCCTCCTATTGGGGCACGAAGGCGCTGATCGGCGTGCTGGCGGCGCGCGCGATCCTCGACCGGCCGAACGAGCGCTCGAGCCACACGCGGCCGACGCCGCGCGGCGGCGGCATCGCGGTGATCGGCACGCTGGTGCCGGCCTGGATCGCGATCGCGCTCATCGAGGACCAGGCGCGCCTCGTCGACTTCCTGGTGCCGGCGATCGCCGCGGCGCTGGCGCTGCTGTCCTGGCGCGACGACCGCGCGGGCCTGCCGGTCCCGGTGCGCTTCGCGGCACAGGCCGCGGCCGTGGTCGCCACGCTCGCCGCGGTGCCCGACCTGACCAACGGGTTCGATCCCTTCCTGCGGGGCTGGCCCGGAACGGTGCTGATCGCGCTGGCCTGGATCTGGTTCATCAACCTCTACAACTTCATGGACGGGATCGACGGCATCGCCGGCGTCGAGACCGCGAGCATCGGTCTCGGCGTCGTGGCCGCGGCCTCGGCGGCGATGCTGGACTGGAGCGTCGCCGCCATGGGCATCACCGCCGTCGCCGCGGCGCTCGGCTTCCTGCGCTGGAACCGGCATCCGGCGCAGATCTTCCTCGGCGATGTCGGCAGCATCCCGCTCGGCTATCTGCTCGGCTGGCTGCTGCTGCTGCTGGCGGTGCAGGGACAGTGGGCGGCCGCGCTGATCCTGCCCGCCTACTACCTCGCCGACGCGACCTTGACCCTGCTCGGCCGGCTGGTCCGGGGCGAGCGCGTCTGGCAGGCGCATCGCAGCCACTTCTACCAGCGCGCCGCCGCCTCGGGCTGGAGCCACGGCCAGGTCGTGCAGCGCATCGCCTTCGCCGACATCGCGCTGATCGTCGCCGCGGTGATCGCGGCCTCCGGCTGGCCGCTCACCGGCCTCGCCATGGCCGCGGTCGTCGTCGTGACGCTGCTGGTGCTGCTCGCCCGCGGCAAGCCACGTCGCGGACCATGATCGGACCGGTGCTCGTCACCGGCGCCACCGGCTTCGTCGGCGCCGCCCTGTGCCGGGCGCTGCTCAAGGACGGCCGCAAGGTCGCCGCCGCCCTGCGCCAGCCGGGCGCCGTGCTGCCCGCGGGCGTCGAGCCGCGCGTCGTGGGCGAGATCGGCCCCGACACGGACTGGCGCCCGGCCCTGGCGGGCATCGCGGTCGTCGTCCATGCCGCCGCGCGGGTGCACCAAATGCACGAGACGGCAGCCGACGCGCTTTCCGCCTATCGCCGGGTCAACACGTACGGCACGGCGCGGCTGGCCGAGGCCTGTGCCGCGGCCTGTGCCGCGGCCGGCGGGCGGCGATTGGTTTTTATAAGCTCGATCAAGGCGATGGGCGACGGCAACGCGGATGGAACGCCGTACCGCGAGGATCAGCCCTGCGCCCCGACCGACGCGTACGGGCGGTCCAAGGCGGAGGCCGAGGCGGCGCTGGCAGGCGTCGCCGGCGATCGGCTGGAGACGGTGATCCTGCGCCCGCCGCTGGTCTACGGCCCCGGCGCGCGCGGCAATTTCCCCGCCTTGCTGCGGCTAAGCGACTCGCCCTGGCCGCTGCCGCTCGGCGGCATCGACAACCGCCGCAGCCTGCTGGCGCTGGACAACCTGGTCGACGCGATCCTGCGCGCGATCGAGCATCCCGCCGCCGCCGGCCGCACCTTCCTCGTCAGCGACGGCGAGGACCTGTCGACGTCGGCGCTGGTGGCGCGGCTGCGCCGCGCGCTCGGGCGGCCGGAACGCCTGTTCGCCCTGCCGGGATCGTGGTGGCGGGCCATGCGCCATGTCGGCCCGCTCGCCGGCGCGGTCGGGCGGCTGACCGGGTCGCTCGCCGTCGACGCTGCCGCGATCCGGCGCGACCTCGGCTGGCGCCCGCCCGTCGCGGTCGACCGGGCGCTGGCCCAGGTGGCGGCCGCCTGGCGCCGGCGCTCATCGGTATCTGCTTGATTCGGCGGCCAGATCGGGCGCCGCCGGATGCGCTGCACCGCGGCGGGTCCTGTGCTATAGCTTGCCGCACCTCAAGCCCAGGGGAACATCGCCGGCAGATGGCAGGCATCACCGGACGCCTGATCAAGCGCGTCAGCCGTACGTCCGTGGCCTATGGCCACGACGTGGCGATGGCGGCGCTGTCCTTCCCGCTGGCGCTCTATCTGCGCCTGGGCGAGGACCTGGCGGTCCAGGTCAGCGACGAGATGCTGCTGGGCGGCACGATCGCCTTCGCGGCGATCGCGGCGATCGTGTTCCGCGCCATGGGCCTCTATCGCGGCATCTGGCGCTACGCCTCGACCAACGACCTGTGGGCGATCGTGCGCGCCGTGTCGGTCGCCGTCATCGTGTTCGTCGCAACGCTGTTCCTCGCCACGCGGCTGCAGGGCCTGCCGCGCTCGACCCCGGCGATCAACTGGCTGCTGCTGATCTTCCTGCTCGGCGGCCCGCGCTTCGTCTATCGCGTGTTCAAGGACCGCCATCTCGGCAACCTGCTCGACGAGGGCACGCCGCGCGTGCCGGTGCTGCTGGTCGGCGCCGGCGACCAGGCCGAGGCCTTCATCCGCGCGGTCGGCCGCGACGGTTCCGCGCCCTATCGCATCGTCGGCGTGGTCGACACCAAGGACCACCGCGTCGGGCGGCGCATCCACGGCATGGACGTGCTGGGCGACGTCGACGCGATCCCCGCGGTCGTCCAGAAGCTCGAGCGGCGCGGCAAGCGGCCGCAGCGGCTGATCGTGACCAAGACCAAGATCGAGCCCGACAAGCTGCGCGCGCTGCTCGACGTCGCCGAGCGGCTCGGCATGACGCTCGGCCAGCTGCCGCGCCTGACCGAGTTCAGGGCGACCGACGCCGCGGCGATCGGCAAGCTCGAGCCGACCCCGATCCCGATCGAGGACCTGCTGGGCCGGCCGCGCCGCGTGCTCGACCGCGAGGCCATGCGGGCGCTGGTCGCCGGCAGGCGCGTGCTCGTGACCGGGGCGGGCGGCACGATCGGCGGCGAGCTGGCGCGCCAGATCGCCGCCTTCGGGCCGGGCACGCTGGCGCTGATCGACCACAGCGAATACGCGCTCTACTCCATCGACCTCGAGATCGCGCGCGCGCATCCCGGCCTCGGGCGCGAGACGGTGCTGGCCGACATGCGCGACCGCGCGCGCGTCGAGCAGGCGCTGGCCGCGTTGAGGCCCGAGCTCGTCTTCCACGCCGCGGCGCTGAAGCACGTGCCGATGGTCGAAGCCAATCCCGAGGAAGGCGTGCTGACCAACGTCGTCGGCACGCGCAACCTGGCCGATGCCTGCCGCAGGCACGCCGTCGCCGCCATGGTGCTGATCTCGACCGACAAGGCGGTCGACCCGACCTCGGTCATGGGCGCCACCAAGCGGCTGGCCGAGTGCTATTGCCAGGCGCTCGACCGGCTCGAGCGCGCCCGCGCGGGCGGCACGCGCTTCGTCACCGTCCGGTTCGGCAACGTGCTGGGCTCGAGCGGCTCGGTCGTGCCGCTGTTCCAGCGCCAGATCGCCGAGGGCGGCCCCTTGACCGTCACGCACCCGGAGGCGGTGCGCTATTTCATGACGGTGCGCGAGGCGGTCGAGCTCGTGATCGAGGCCTCGGCGCTGGGCGCCGCCGAGCCGGCCGAGCCCGCGGTCGACGGCTCGGGCCGCATCCTGGTGCTCGACATGGGCGAGCCGGTGCGCGTGGTCGACCTGGCGCGGCAGATGGTCCGGCTCGCGGGGCTGACGCCCGACAAGGACGTCAAGATCGTCTTCACGGGCTTGAGGCCGGGCGAGAAGCTGTCCGAGGTGCTGCTGCACGCGGCCGAAGAGCTGCAGCCGACGCGCTATCCCGGCATCCTCTTCGCCATGCCGCGCGCGACCGACCACGCGGTGCTGGCGCGCGCGCTCGACGAGCTGGCCGACGCCGCTAGCCAGCGCCGCGGCGCGCGCACGCTCGACCTGCTGCGGCGCCTGGTGCCCGAGTACCGGCCCGACGGCGACCGCGTCCGCCTCGCCGCGGCGGCGGCGCGCTAGATGCGCAATGCACTGCTTCGATCCCCCCTCCCCTCGCGGGAGGGAGGACAAATCGGATAAGAGCATCCATGACCTCTCCCGACCTTGTGCCCATCCGGCGCGCGCTGCTTTCCGTCTACGACAAGACCGGCCTCGAGGCGCTGGCGACGTTCCTGAGCGAGCGCGGCGTCGAGCTGGTCTCGACCGGCGGCACGGCCGCCGCCTTGCGCAAGGCGGGCTTGAAGGTGCGCGACGTGTCGGAGGTCACCGGCTTCCCCGAGATCATGGACGGGCGCGTCAAGACGCTGCACCCGATGATCCATGGCGGGCTCCTGGGCCGCCGCGACGCGGCAGCGCATGTCCGGGCCATGGAGCAGCACGGCATCCCGGCGATCGACCTGCTCGTCTCGAACCTCTATCCGTTCGAGCAGACGGTGAAGCAGGGCGGCACGTTCGAGGATTGCATCGAGAACATCGACATCGGCGGCCCGGCGCAGATCCGCGCCGCGTCGAAGAACCACGACTTCGTCACGGTGCTGACCGACCCGCAGGACTACGGCCAGGTGATCGAGGAGATGCGCGCCAACAACGGCGCCACCACGCTGGCGCTGCGCCGGCGGCTGGCGGGCGCGGCCTATGCGCGCACGGCGAGCTACGACGCGGCGATCGCCGCTTGGTTCGCGCAGCAGCGCGGCGACGCCTTCCCGGCGCGGCTTTCGATCCCGGGCGAGCTGCGCCAGACGCTGCGCTACGGCGAGAACCCGCACCAGGTCGCGGCCTTCTACACCGGCGCGCTGACGCCGGGCGACCGCGCGCGGCCGGGCCTGGCGTCGGCGCGCCAGGTGCAGGGCAAGGAGCTCAGCTACAACAACCTCAACGACACCGACGCCGCGTTCGAGCTGGTGGCCGAGTTCGACCGCCCGGCCATCGCCATCATCAAGCACGCCAATCCCTGCGGCGTGGCCGAGGGCGACGCGCTGGCGGACGCCTACCAGCGCGCCTTCGACTGCGACCCGGTCAGCGCCTTCGGCGGCATCGTCGCCGCCAACCGCATGCTCGACGCCGCGACGGCGGAGAAGATCGCCAGGATCTTCGTCGAGGTGATCATCGCGCCCGACGCCGACGCCGACGCGCAGCGGATCCTGGCGGCCAAGCCCAACCTGCGCCTGCTGCTCGCCGGCGGCGTGCCCGACCCGGCCGCCTCGGGCTTCACCTTCCGCTCGCTCGCCGGCGGCATGCTGATCCAGACGCGCGACAACGGCCGCGTCGCCGCGGGCGACCTCAAGGTGATGACCCGGCGCGCGCCCGGCTCGCAGGAGCTGTCCGACCTGCTGTTCGCCTGGCGCGTGTGCAAGCACACCAAGTCGAACGCGATCGTCTACGCCCGCGGCGGCGCCACCACGGGCATCGGCGCCGGCCAGATGAGCCGCGTCGACGCCGCCCGCATCGGCGCCATCAAGGCGGCCGACGTCGCCAAGGCGGCCGGCCGCTCGCAGTCCGGCACGGTCGGATCGGTGGCCGCCTCGGACGCCTTCTTCCCCTTCCCCGACGGCCTGGTCGCCGCGGCCGAGGCCGGCGCCACCGCCTTCATCCAGCCCGGCGGCTCGATGCGCGACGCCGAGGTCGTCGCCGAGGCCGACAAGCGCGGCCTCGCCATGGTCGCGACCGGCATGCGGCATTTCCGGCACTGAAGAAGATTGACCACAGAGACACAGAGACGCAGAGATAAGAGAAAGACAAGGAGGCTGCCTTCACGCGGCCGCGGGTTGCTCTGTTCCTCCTTCCGTTTTCCTTCGTGCCTTCGTCGTTGACCTTCAAGAATGAACCACGAAGGCGCGACGACACGAAGCCAGGATGAAAGATGGTTGATGACGCGGCTGCGCCGCGCGGAAGAAATTGCCTCCTCTCTCGTTCTTGTCTCTGTGCCTCTGCGTCTCTGTGGTTGATCTTTCCAGCTTCGGCCATAAATCCGCCAAAGAGGGGCCGGACCATGATCCCTCTCGGCCGCCCACCGTCGGGAGACTTTGCATGAAGCTTCTCAGACTCCCCGCCCTGTCGCTTGCCGCGTCGCTCGTCGCGCTGCCCGCCTTCGCGCAGGCCTCGCTCGAGCTCAAGCGCGTGCTGCTGTCGACCGGCGGCGTCGGGTATTTCGAGCTGGAGGCGACGGTCGAGGGCGACGCCGAGCTGGCGCTGGCGGTCCGGCTCGACCAGGTCGACGACGTGCTGAAGAGCATCGTCGTCTACGACGACAAGGGCGGCGTCGGCTCGATCCAGCTGCCGGGGCGCGAGCCCCTGTCCGAGGTGTTCCGCGACCTGCCGTTCGACCAGGACGCGCTCGGCTCGGCCGAGGCGCTCTTGAACGCGCTGCGCGGGGCGGAGCTGACGGTCGGCGGCCCGCGCCAGGTCTCCGGCCGCATCCTCAAGGTGGAGCCCGAGACGATCAAGCTGCCGAACGACGGCGGCACGATCACCAAGCACCGCATCACGCTGATGGCGGCCGACGGCATGCGCCAGGTCGTGCTGGAGGATGCCGAGTCGGTGAAGTTCGCCGATCCGAAGATCCAGCAGCAGGTCGACACGGCGCTGGCGGCGATCGCGCGGCACCGCGTGCAGGACCAGCGCACGCTGACGATCATGACGCGCGGCAAGGACAAGCGCACGCTGCGCGTCGGCTACGTCGTCGCGGCGCCGTTGTGGAAGAGCTCGTACCGCCTGCGCGTGCCGGACAGCGGCGCGGAGGGCAAGGGGCTGCTGCAGGGCTGGGCCGTGGTCGAGAACCTGAGCGGGCGGGACTGGAGCAAGGTCGAGCTGACGCTGGTCTCGGGCAATCCGGTGACCTTCCGCCAGCAGCTCTACAACGCCTATTACGTCCACCGCCCGGAGGTGCCGGTCGAGGTGCTGGGGCGCGTGCTGCCGCCGCCCGACCAGGGCACGATCGGCACGGCCGAGGCGAAGGTCGAGGACCGCGGCCGCGCCATGCTCGAGCGCGGACCCGCGGCGCTGGCGGCGCCGCCGTCCCCGCCGCCCGCGTCCATGCCGCGCGCCGCGCTGGGGGGATACGCCGCCCCCGCCCCGGCGCCCGTGCCGCTGCCGGGCCAGGCGGAGCTGTTCGCGGCCGAGGCGCAGGAAGCGACCACGCAGGTGCTGTTCACCGCGCCGGCGCCGATCTCGGTCAAGGCCGGCGAGACGCTGGCGCTGCCGATCGTCGCCAAGGAGGTGCCGATCAAGCGCGTCGCGCTCTACCAGCCCCAGGTCAACGCCGCCAACCCGCTGGCCGCCGTGCGCGTCACCAACGAGACGGGCAGCGGCCTGCCGCCGGGCGTGCTGACGCTCTACGAGCGCGGCAAGTCGGGGGCGGCGTCCTATGTCGGCGACGCGCGCCTGGCGCCGCTGCCGGCGGGCGAGGACCGGCTGCTGAGCTTCGCGGTCGACCAGAAGGTGCAGGTCGAGCGCGAGGTGAAGAGCCGCGAGTCGATCGCGCAGGCGAAGATCGCGCGCGGCGTGCTGACGCTGTCGATCACCGACGAGCAGACCACGCTCTACCGCGTCAAGGCGCCGGCCAACGAGGACCGCATGCTGCTGATCGAGCAGCCGCGCGTCGGCGGCTGGGAGCTGGTGTCGCCGAAGCCGGGCGAGGTGGAGCTGACGCGCGGCCATTACCGCATCGCGCGGCCGCTCGCCAAGGCCGGCACGACGACGGTCGAGGTGGTGACGCAGCGCCCGCGCCAGAACGTCGTGCAGATCGCCGGGCTCAACCACCAGGCGCTGCTCGGCTACGCGCGCCAGGGCAGCATCCCCGGCCCGGTGCGACAGGCGCTGGAGCGCATCGCCGGCATGCAGGCCGAGGTCGACAGGCTCGACCGCCAGGTCAAGGAAGCCGCATCGCAGCGCGAGACGATCGCCAAGGACCAGGAGCGCCTGCGCCAGAACCTCGCGAGCGTGCCGGCGGGCAGCGACCTCGCCAAGCGCTACCTCGCGACCATGAAGACGCAGGAGGACCGCATCGACCTCTTGCGCCGGACCGAGGACGACACGCGCCACAAGCTGCTGCAGGCGCGCGAGGCGCTCGCCGACGCGATCGCGAAACTCGAGGTGTAGCCAGGGATCAGAGGACAGGGATCAGGTATCAGAAAGAACTCTTCACCGATCCCTGATCCCCGATCCCTGATCCCTGACCAGCGACATCAGCAGAAGTCCCGCCAGCCAGAACAGCAGGATCGTCGCCATGCCGGCGCGCTGGCTCTGGGTCAGGGCGGTGACCCAGCCGAGCACGGCGGGGCCGAGGAAGGCGGTGGCCTTGCCCGAGAGCGCCAGCAGGCCGAACATCTCGGCGCGCTCCTCTTCCGGCGCCAGGCGCGCCATCATCGACCGGCCGGCGGCCTGGGCCGGGCCGACGAACAGGCCGAGCGCGAGGCCGCCGATCCAGAACATCGTCTTGCTCTCGGCCAGCAGCACCAGCACGCCGCAGGCCAGCAGCCCGACCAGCGCCAGCGCGATCGTGCGCCTGGCGCCGATGCGGTCGTCGAGCGGCGCGAAGGCGGCGGCACCGAGCCCGGCGGTGACGTTGAGCGCGATGCCGAACCGGATCACCTCGGCGAGCTCCATGCCGAAGGTGCCGGCGGCGTAGATGCCGCCGAAGGCGAACAGCGTGGCGAGCCCGTCGGCATAGGACATGTGCGCGACGAGGAACCAGGCGGCATCGGGGTGGCGGCGCGCCTGCGCGATGGTGCGGCCGAGGCGCAGGAAGCCGCCGCGTATGGCGTCCATCGCCGCGACCGCGCGCGCCGCGCGGTCGGGNGCCGCGCGGTCGGGCGTCAGCAGGAACAGCGGCAGGGCGAACAGCGCGAACCACAGCGCCGCCACCACCGGCGTCGCGCGCACGTTGGCGGCGGCGTCCGTGCCGACGCCGAACCAGGGCCGCTCGGTCTGGATGAAGCCGACCAGGCAGAGCGCCAGCGCCGCGAGCCCGCCGAGATAGCCGAGCCCCCAGCCCCAGCCCGACCAGCGCCCGAGCCGGTCCTGCGGCACGAGGTCGGGCAGCATGGCGTTGTAGAACACGGTCGCGAACTCGAACGCGACCGTGCCGACCACGACCAGCACCAGCGCCAAGAGCGCGTAGTCCGGCGCGGGCTTGACGAACCACATCGCCGCCACGGCGGCGACGCAGGCGACGGTGAAGACGCCGACCCAGGGCTTGCGCCGCCCGCCGCGATCGGCGATGGCGCCGAGGATGGGCGACAGCACCGCGACGATCAGCGCCGCCGCGCTCTGCGCGTGGCTCCACGCAACCGTGCCGGCCTCGGGCGAGACCGCGACCGCCTGGGTGAAATAGGTCGCGAACACGAAGGTGGTGACCACCGTCGCCACCGCCGAGTTGGCCCAGTCGTACAGCGACCAGGCGACCAGCGCGCGGGTGGGGGTCGGATTGCTCAATCCTGTCCCCCCTCGCGTAAGGGGAGGGGGGACTCGCAAAGCGAGTCACCCCGCCAGCGCGCGGAGCTGGCGGGCGGCGACGGCGAGCATGGCGAGGTCGACGCGGCCGGTGGCGCGGATGTCGGCGATGACGTCGCCGGCGCGCTTGACCGGGGCGCGGCGCTGCTCGCTCCAGGCCTCGATGGCGGCGGCGGGGCCGGCCTCGCTGTCCAGGCGGCCGTCGGGGCCGCAGGCCTGGATGACGGCGCCGGCGAGCTGGCCCTGGATCGCGTCGATCTCGTCGTTGAGCGCGCGGAAGGCGAGCTTGCTCCAGCGCCCGCCGCCGACGGCGGACGCGGCCGAGCCGCGCAGCCAGTCGAGGCCGAAGCGATGGCCGACGGCGAAATAGAGCCGGCCGACCAGCTTCACCTTCAGCTTGCCCGGCTCGGCGATGCGCACGATGTCGAACCCGGCCGCCAGCGCGTCGAGCTGGGCGACCTTCTGCGCCACGTCCGCGGGCGCGCCCTCGGCCGCGATCGCGGCGGCGCGGCGCTTCAATTCCGCCGCGGCGTCGGGCGACAGCACCTGGTCGAGCCCGGCGGCGATCGCCTGGATGCCGGGCGTGAAGCGGGCGATCGCGTCGCCCAGCACCAGCGGCGGCTGCAGGCTGGCCAGCACCCAGCGCGTGGCGCGCTCGGCGGCGCGGCCGATCTCGGCCAGCATGGCGTACTGCGCCGGCGCCTTGACCTTGCCGTCGAGCGCCTCGACCGCGCTCCACAGCGTGCCGAGCTCGAGCACCTCGCGCGCGATCACGTAGGCGCGGGTGATGTCGGCGGCGCTGCGGCCGGTGTCGGACGCGATCTGCGCCACGAAGGCGGAGCCGACCCGGTTGACCATGCCGTTGGTCACGACCGTGGCGACGATCTCGCGCCGCAGGCGATGGCGGCGGATCTCGGCGGCGGATTTCTCGCGCAGCGGCTCGGGGAAGTAGGACACGAGGTCGGGCGAAAGCGCGGGGTCGTCGGGCAGGTCGGACGCCAGCAGCTGGTCGTAGAGCGCCATCTTGGCGTAGGCCAGGAGCACGGCGAGCTCGGGCCGGGTCAGGCCCTTGCCCAGGTTCTGGCGCTGCACCAGCGTCTCGTCGTCCGGCAGGTACTCGATCGCGCGGTCGAGGCGGCCGGCCTTCTCGAGGTCGCGCATCATGAGCGCGTGCTGGTCGATGCCGCCCGGCCCCTGCAGCTCCTGGATGCTCAGGATCTGCGACTGCTCGTAGTTGTCGCGCAGCACCAGCCGGCCGACCTCGTCGGTCATGGCCTCAAGCAGCTTGTCGCGCTGCTTCAGCGTCATGTCGCCCGACGCCACGATGTCGCCGAGCAGGATCTTGATGTTGACCTCGTGGTCCGAGGTGTCGACGCCGGCCGAGTTGTCGACCGCGTCGGTGTTGCCGCGGCCGCCCGCGAGCCCGTACTCGATGCGCGCGCGCTGCGTCATGCCGAGGTTGGCCCCCTCGCCCACGACCTTGGCGCGGATCTGCGCGGCGTCGATGCGGATCGCGTCGTTGGCGCGGTCGCCGACCTCGGCGTTGGTCTCGGCCTTGGCCTTGACGTAGGTGCCGATGCCGCCGAACCACAAGAGGTCGACCGGCGCCGCCAGGATGGCGCGCATCAGCTCGGCCGGGGTCATGCTCTCGCGCTCGAGCCCCAGCGCGGCGCGCACCTCCGGCGTCAGCTTGACGGTCTTGAGGCTGCGCTCGAACACGCCGCCGCCCTTGGAGATGAGCTTCCGGTCGTAGTCGCCCCAGGACGAGCGCGGCAGCTCGAACAGGCGCTTGCGCTCGGCGAAGCCCCGGGCCGCGTCGGGCGCGGGGTCGAGGAAGATGTGGCGGTGGTCGAAGGCGGCGACCAGGCGGATGTGCCGGCTCAGCAGCATGCCGTTGCCGAACACGTCGCCCGACATGTCGCCGACGCCGGCGACGGTGAAGTCCTCCGCCTGCGTGTCGCGGCCGAGCTCGCGGAAGTGGCGCTTGACCGATTCCCACGCGCCGCGCGCGGTGATGCCCATCTTCTTGTGGTCGTAGCCGGCCGAGCCGCCGCTGGCGAAGGCGTCGCCGAGCCAGAACCCGTAGTCGAGCGACACGGAATTGGCGATGTCGGAGAAGGTCGCCGTGCCCTTGTCGGCCGCGACCACGAGATAGGGATCGTCGCCGTCGCGCCGGACCACGTCCTGCGGCGCGCGGATCCCGCCGACGCCGTAGGAATCGGTGACGTCGAGCAGGCCGCGCATCAGCGTCTTGTAGCACTCGATGCCCTCGGCCAGGACCGCCTCGCGCGCGCCGCCGGCGGGCGGGCGCTTGACCACGAAGCCGCCCTTGGAGCCGACCGGCACGATCACGGCGTTCTTCACCATCTGCGCCTTCATCAGGCCCAGGATCTCGGTGCGGAAATCCTCGCGCCGGTCGGACCAGCGGATGCCGCCGCGCGCGACGCGGCCGCCGCGCAGGTGCACCGCCTCGACCCGGGGCGCGTAGACGAACACCTCGACCAGCGGGCGCGGCAGCGGCAGCTCGTCGACCGCGCGGCTGTCGAGCTTGATCGAGAGATACGGCTTCGGCCTGCCCGCTTCGTCGCGCTGCCAGTGGTTGGTGCGCAAGGTCGCGCCGATCAGGTTGAGGTAGCGCCGCAGGATGCGGTCCTCGTCGAGGTTGGTGACGGCGTCGAGCGCGTGCTCGATCTCGACGGCGATGCCGCGCTCCACGACCGCCCGGTCATCCGCCTTGGCATCCAGGGCGGGATTGAAACGCGCGGCGAACAGGTCGACCAGGCGCCGCGCGATGCGCGGGTGGTTGGAGAGGGTCTCCTCGATGTAGTGCTGGCTGAAGGTGAAGGCGGCCTGGCGCAGGTACTTGGCGTAGCTGCGCAGCACGAGGATGCCGCGCGCGTCGAGCCCGGCCAGCAGCACCAGGCGGTTGAAGCCGTCGCTTTCCATCTCGCCGCGCCAGGTCTTGGCGAAGACGTCGTGGAAGCGGTCGCGCACCTGCCCGAGGTCGAGCTCGCCGGTCACGACGCCGGGCCGCGGCGCCAGGGTGAGCGCGAAGTCGTGGATCCACACGGTCTCGGCGGGCTTTCCGTCGGCGTCCTGCAGCGCGACTCCGAACGGCATCTCGCTGATGGCGCGCACGCCCATGTGCTCGAGCATCGGCAGCACGTCGCTGAGCGCGAGCGGCGCGCCGCGGTGGAAGATCTTGAAGCCGAGCTGGTCCGCCCGGTCGGCCTCGACCGGGCGGTAGAGCGTCAGCGCCAGGCCGCGGCCGGCCGCGGTACCGCCCGGTGCGCCGTCGGGAGCCGGGGCGGCCTGGCGCGCCTCCTCGACCAGCACGATGTCCTCGACCGCGACGGCGGCGTCGAAGCGCTCGCGGTAGGCGGCCGGGAAGGCGCTGGCGTAGAGGTTGAAGAGCGCGAGGCCCCTGGTGTCGGAGAAGCGCTCGATCAGGCTCTGGCGCAGGCGGTCGGGCCAGGTGCGTCCGGCCTCGATCAGCCGCGCCTCGAGCTCGCCCACGTCGACGGCGGGCACGTGGCCGCGCCGCGTGCGCACGATGACGTGCAGCCGCGCCAGCGGCTCGTCGGTCATGTGCGAGTAGAACGCCGAGATGCCGCCGTTGTAGGCCTCGGCCACGATGGCGAGCAGCCGCACGCGCAGGTCGGTGTTGAGCCGGTCGCGCGGCACGTAGATCAGGCACGAGACGTAGCGCTCGAGCGCGTCCTTGCGCGCGAACAGCGCGATGCGCTGGCGCTCCTGCAGGTGCAGGATGCCGAGCGTGCAGTCGAGCAGCTCGTCCTCGCCGATCTGCATCAGCTCGTCGCGCGGGAAGGTCTCGAGGATGTGCGCCAGCGCCTTGCCGTCGTGGCTGGCGGCCGCGAAGCCGGCGCGGTGCTGCACGTTCTCGACCTTGCGCCGCAGCATCGGGATGGCGCGCGGGCTCAAGGAATAGGCGACCGAGGTGAACAGGCCGACGAAGCGCCACTCGCCGACGACCTTGCCCGTCTTGTCGATGCGCTTGATGCCGATCGTGTCCATGTGCACGGGCCGGTGCACGGTCGAGCGGCGGTTGGCCTTGGTCACGGTCAGGAGCTGCGGCGCCAGCACGTAGCGCACGATGTCCTCGCCCATGCGGCCGAAGTTGCGCCGGTCGTCGAACACGCGCCGCTCGGGGTCGGCGAGGATGCCGAGCCCGCTCGACGGCACGATCTCGAGCCTGGCGTCGGTGCCCTCGCCGGCGACGTCGTATTCGCGGTAGCCGAGATAGGTGTAGTGGTCGTCGTCGAGCCATCGCAGGAAGGCGCGCGCCTCGTCGACCTCGGCCTTGGCCGCCTGCGGCACGCCCTTCTCGAGGGTCGCGACGGTCTCCGTCAGCTTCTGGCGCATGGTGCGCCAGTCGCGCACCGCGGCGCGCACGTCGGCGAGCACGCGCTCGAGGTTGGTGCGGATCGCCTCGAGGTCCTCGCCGGCGGTGCGCTCGTCGACCTCGATGCGCATGATCGATTCGGGCTTCGCCTGCTCGCCGCCCGACTCGCCGATGCCGGCCAGCTTTCCATCGGCCTCGCGCGCCACCTTCATGATCGGGTGGACCACCAGGTGCACGGTGAGGTTCAGCCGGTTGAGCTCGGCGGTGACCGAGTCGACCAGGAACGGCATGTCGTCGTTGACCATCTCGACGATGGTGTGGCGCGAGCGCCAGCCGTGCTCGGCGACGGTCGGGTTGTAGGCGCGCACCTTGGCCGTGCCGGGCTGGCGGACGAGTGCGAAATGCCACAGCGCGATGGCCGAGGAATAGGCGGTGTCGGGCGCGAGGCCGACGAGGTCGGCCGGCGGGACGTTGGCGTAGAGCAGGCGCAGGAAGGTCTCGATCAGCGGCGCGCGGGGACCGGCCATCTTGTCGCGCACCATCTCCTGCACGCGCGCGAGGAGCTCGGCCTTGAGCTGCTCGGCCTTCACGCCCATTGCGGCTGCACGCCCATTCGGGCCCTCCCCTCGAGGTCCTTCGCGTTCCGGGCGCGGCCGGCGCGCCGAAAAGCCCGGTCGATGCCGCAACCTAGCCGATGCCGGCCGGTGATCCAAGCCGGCGGCCCCGCCCCGGCGGCCCCGTATCGACGCGGACGGTCGTGCCACGGACGGCCGGAACGCGCTATGGTGGCAGGGCGGTTACCCCTCTTAATGCGAGAGGGAGCGCATTAACCTCGGTTTAAGACCCTGTCCGCTAGAACGGCCTCCGGGTTAGGGAGCGGGCCAGAACAGCCCGACACGACGATGGAACATCAGCCGATCGCGCCGGAAACCGCGCGCGCCATGGGTCTCGGCGACAAGATCAAGGGCGGCGACCGCGTGTGGATCGCGCATCCGGTCGACATCCGGGTCAGCCTGCCGCTGCCGTTCGGCCGCTACTACCTGACGCTGGTGGCGGGACCCGAGCGCCGCGCGCAGCCGCGGCTCAGCGAGGAGCGCGTGCGCCATCCGCTGACCACCTTCGGCAACTTCGCCTTCTTCTTCGTGAGCGCCCTGGCCATCAACGCGATGGCCGTGGTGGGCATGCTGGTCTACAGCTCGGTCCTGAAGTTCTAGGGCCGGGCGGCGAGCGATACGGCACGTAGCCGGGCCCGAGCGCCATGAGGGCGGTCGCTCGCTTCTTCCTCCTTGGGTTTATCCTCGGGCCTGCGCTGCTGGCGCTGGCCGCCTGCCATGGCGAGCCGGACGAGCTCGCCATCCAGTCCAGCCTCGAGCAGATGCACCAGGAATGGGCCGCGCAGCAGCGCCAGCGCCGCGAGGCGCAGCTGCCGCAGGGGCCGATCAAGGGCCTGCCGCGGGTCGACCTCGGCTTCGAGGCGAAGCTGACCTTGCGCATCACCGAGGTGCGCAAGCGCCATTGCCGGCCGGCCGGCGGCGACCAGCTCGGCTATGTCTGCGTCGCCGACATCAGCGCCGAGGTCGCCGGTCACAAGCCGGTCGCCCGCACCATCAAGGGCCGCTTCGTCGCCGGCTGGTCGCAATGGGTCGCCCGCGACGTGACCGCGTTGGACGTGAACTGATTCAGAGGACAGAGGACAGGGATCAGGGATCAGAAGAACGCGGGACGGCCGGCAATCTCCGGGCCGCTGATCCCTGATCCCTGATCCCTGATCCCTGTCATCTGTCCTCTGGCCCTGATTGCGCTCCCCTTCGCCTTGGCCTAGATTGCGGCCGTTCCACCGAACGCGATCAGCACCCGTAGCTCAGCTGGATAGAGCGCTGCCCTCCGAAGGCAGAGGTCAGAGGTTCGAATCCTCTCGGGTGCGCCAGCCTGCTGCGATACCGGGCAGTGCGCGGCGGAGACGCAGAATGACGAAGATCGAGGTCGAGCTGTCGGACGCGACCGCGAAGGCCGCCCGGGACGCCGGGCTGCTGACGTCGGAAGCGCTCGAGCGGTTGTCGGCAGACGCGTTGCGGCGCCGCCAGGCCGCGGATCGGCTGCTGTCGATCGCCGACAGCGTCGCCAAGGCGGGCATCGCGCCGCTGCCGATCGACGAGATCAACGCCGAGGTCAAGGCTGCCCGCGCCCCGAACTAATTGAAGAGTTTCGCGCCGCAAGCGTGCGGGGGTGATTGACACGAACGTTCTGCTGTCGGGTCTGCTCTGGCGCGGACCGCCGCACTGGCTCATCGAGGCCTTGCGGGACGGGACGCCTCGGCTGATCAGCAGCCCGGCACAGATCGCCGAGTTCGGCGACGTGATCCATCGGCCGAAGTTCCGGCTGATTCTCGACCGGTCCGGCTGGACGGCGGAGGAGCTGATCGCCGAACTCCGCATTCTGGCCGAGCGCTTGTCGAGGCGCGGTCTACACGGCGTCACTTTCTTCCAGCGACCCCTGTCCGCAAGCGACCGGTCAACCTGAACCCGTCGAGAGTGTTGCGGGCCATCAGCGTGATGTTGACCACACCGGCGGCGAGCTCCAGGGCTTGAATGGCATGGAAGGCGTCGTCGAGCCGGCCGGCGTTGGCGCGCGCGGCCAGAAAGAAGGCGGAAGGCACCAGGATCAGCAGCCCATTTAGAGCAATGATCGGCATTCGCCGTCTCTTGCCTGCAATGAGGGGGCTCGGCGAGCGTCCGCCGAGCCTGAAGCCACTGGCGCCGGCGAAGGCGAGCGATGGGATGAGAACCAGCATGCCCCAGAGGATCGCGCTCTTCACCGCAGCGACCGTGGCTGCCGTGGTGAAAAGCTCCGAGATGACGGTTGAGCTCCAGAATAGGAGGATCACAACGAGGCCGGTGATGCCGGCGACGGGGTGAAAGCGGCGCAGCATGGCAGCGTCCCTCGGGCTAAGCCACGCAGAACCCGGCGACCGCGATCTTGCGGACCGTCCTTGTCCGTTTCGGTGAAGGCGACCATGGAAGTTCTTCTTACGCTGCGCGGGGCTAGCTGAAGGACATTCGGCCGGTCGGTCCGTCCCGCCTGACGAACTGGTGATAGAGGGCCGCGCCCGTGTGGAGGATGATGAGTGCGACGAGCACCCGAGTGCCGATGCCGTGTGGCACGCGCGGCGGGTAGGCCCGGAAGTCGGGCAGGGTGCCGGAGGCGCCGCCAAACAAGAGTGCTCCCGCGCCGGACAGCAGCAGCATTCCGATGCCGCTGGCGGCCATCCCGAGAATGACGACGTAAAGCAACGCATGGACGGTCTTGGCTGCCCTCGACACGAAGGGCCGCGTGCCGGCCATGATGGCTGGCTTAGCGTCGATGAACCACCAGCCGAGACGCGCCAATGTCAAAGCCAGCACGCCGAGTCCGAGGACAGCGTGCACGCGGAGGATGGCCGCCTTGGCGCCTGGATCGATCGTGTTGGCGGCGGGGAAGCCCGAGGCGAGAAGCGCCACCATCAGCAGCGCGGTCGCCCAGTGAATGGCGACCGCCACGCGCCCGTACCGGTCAGGCGCGCTTTTCCAGCTCGAGACTGTCGTTCCGATTGGAGACCGTTTTCGAACCTCGGGCTCACCTGTCTCAGAACGGCGCTCGCGGTCTGCTCTTTCCATCTCACTAGGCGTAATCATGCGGCGGCATCCTTTTGGCCCGAGGGTTCGTCGGTCGGATCGACCACGCTCGCGTGCAGTGCCTCGACGCGGCTGCGCAGGAGCCGGAGGAAGGCGCCGCCGCGGTCGGCCTCGTCGTGACCGATCTCGGCCACCAGCGCATCGGCAACGGCGAGCCAGCGGGCAGTGACCTCTTCGAAGAGAGCGGCGCCGCGCCCGGTGAGCTGCACGAGCTTGGCACGTCGGTGGTGCGGGTTGGGCGCGAAGGAAACGAGCCCGGCCGCGGCCAACTCGTCCGCGATCCGCTGCACTGACTGGCGCACCAAGCCCATGTTTCGCGCAAGCCCGGCCACCGGGAGCGTGCCGCGGGACCCGGCGATGGCGCCCATCACCTGCCAGCGCGCGCTGGTCAGGCCGAGGGGCGCCACGAGCTTGTCGCCGAGCGCGATCAGCGCCCCGTTCAGGCGGAAGGTTTCGAGCGCAAGGACGCTGGCAGGGTGTGAGAAGGCTTCGGGAGCGTCTGACATGGACAACATATAGTCAATATGACTGCACGCTGTCAATGCTCTTGAAGTGGGATCGTTGGTAACGGGCCTCCGTGAGCCTTATCGACGCCAGCTCCTACCGCGCATTCGGCTCCGGCCGCGCTTCTCCTGAGTCTGCAATTTCCTAGCAGCAACAATGACATAGGAGTTCTCAGTTCTATCCTGTCCGGCGCGCCAGTTTGCGGCCTCGGGTGGCTGACGCCGCCGGACGCCCATCACCGCGCCCAGTTCCCCGACCGCACGCCCGGCATGTAGGCGCGCATCACAGCTTCTCGCGATCCTCCGCGGCGGGCTGTTGGCGCTCGGCCATGAAATCCTCCGTCGCGCGCGGGCCGTGCCGGAACAGGTCGTCCCATCGCCTGCCCTTGGTCACGATCACGCGGCTGCGGCCGGTCTTCAGGATGTAGACCCGATGCACACTCTCGGGAAAGGCGATGGTTTCAAAAGGTCTCGGGCCACCGGCGTGCGCCGTGAAAGATGCGCAGGACCTGGATCGTGTTGCCAACCAGGCGGTACGGCACGATGTACGGCGTCGTCGGGATCACCAGCTCGCGTGTCCCAGGAACTCGACCCGGGCGCCCCATCTGGGGGCTGTTGGGAAGCAGCGTCTCGATATTGCGGATGATATGGAACGCGACACGTTGCGCCGCTGCCGGATCGTCCTCCGCGATATAGGCGCGCAGCGCGACGAGGTCGGCAACAGCCTCGGGCGACCAGATCGGCGTCATGAACGTCTTGGAGCGGGCTTCTCGTTCGCACCGCCCCAAGAGGCGACCCAGTCCTTGACCGAATCATGAGGAATCCCCTCGCCGCGATCGAGCGAAGCGATGGCTCGCCTGATGCCGGCCACCTGCCATTCGTTGACTTCGAGGTATTCGTTGATCGCCTCGGCCGCGAGAAAGGAACGGCTGCGGCCGGTACTCTTGGCCAATCGCTCCAGCCGCTTCTTCACGCCAGTGTCGACCCGTACCGTGAATGTCGTTGACCTCATGACGTCCGTCCCGCGTATTCGGTTGTGTACAACATAATACAATGGTGGGGACGCGCAATCGAAACTCGGGCGGGCCGCCCCGAGGCCCGGCCGCGCGGCCGGCGCGCACGCCCGCGCGCGGTGTGACGGCGCTCACACCTTACCGCCACCGCTTTCGGCTGGCTTCCGCGCCCCTTCGGGCGGCGGGGCCGGCTTCCCCTCGCCCCGCCCATCGTCACTCCCGAACGGAGAAGAACGGGATGAACGCATCCGCCTTGAGCTTCCGCGCCGCCGTGCTGCTGGTGTTCGCCGGCGGCCACGTTCGCGCCGCCGTGCCCGCGGCGGCGGCATAGGCGGCAAGGGCGATCCCGCCTCCTCCGTCAGGCCGGCACGGGCAGTTCGATCAGCCCGAGATGGCGGGCCATCGGGCGGAAGTCGCCGTCGTTGTGCAGCAGCGGCATGCGGTTCTCGATGCACCAGGCGCCGATCAGCAGGTCGATCGTCTTGCGGACAGTGATCCCTCGCCGGCGCAGGAAGCGGAAATGGCGCGCCGCCGCGCCGGCGACCGCCTCGCCGCCCATGGCGACGATGCCGAACCGGCGCAACAGAGCCTCGACCTCACGCGCCGCGTGCTCGGTGTCGAGGCCTTGCAGAACCTCGCACAGCATCAAGTCGCCGACGACGATCTCTTCCGTCCCGAGGATCGCGCGCAGCCGTCGGACGTGCGGCGCATTGTGCCCATTGAGGAAGTCGATCCAGACGCTGCTGTCGACGACGATCACCTCGCGATGCGCCCTTTTCGGCTGCGGGCGAGGTCGCCGCGCCAACGGTACTTGCCGAAGGCCGCATCGACTTCCCGCTGCCGCCGCAGCTTGACCATCAGGCGCAGCGCCTGCTCGACCGTCTGCTTCTTGGTCGGTTGACCGGAAGCCTTCTGCGCTTCCGCCATGAGCTTGTCGTCGATCTCGATGTTGGTGCGCATCCGCGGTTCTCCGGGCAATGTGTATGAATGAACAGTATTATACACATGCACGGGTCCGCAAGAGCGGGGTCAAGAATCGGCCGCGCCGGCCAGCATGTGGTCGGCGAGGCCGTAGCAGTGGCTGGCCTGGTAGGCGTTGCGGCCGCGGTTCATGTGCGCGAGGTTGAAGGCGCGGATCGCGCGCCGCGCGTGCGGCGCCGCGAGGAAGCGGCGGATCGAGCGCAGGCCCCGCACCTTGATGCCGAACATGTCGGGGCCGCGCGGGAAGAACCAGCCGACGTCCTCGGCCCGGCCCGCCAGGCGCGCGAGCAGGCCCTGGTCGACCGACTGGCGGTCGGGCGAACGGTCGGTCGTGAAGTCGGAGAGGTGCACCAGGAACTTGGCGCGGACGCCGTCGCCGTCGGGGTGGAGCGCGAACAGCTCCATCCAGCTCGCGTTGACCCGCACCAGCGCCTTGCCGGGCGTCGAGGGCAGGCAGGACACCGACCACCAGTAGCGCTCGGTCCGCCGCGGGATCGGGATGCAGTCGCTTCCGTAACGCCGGAGGATGTCGAACACGGCGGGCGCCTGTGGCCGGCCGAGGAGCTTCTCGTAGCGCGCCAGGTAGCGGAGGCGCTGCTCCGGCTCGTCCAGACGCGCGACGGCGTCGGCGAGGCGCGCCCTGCCGTTCATCCAGGCCCGCTGCCGCTCGACGTCGAGAAAGGCGCCGAGTCCGGCCATGGGTCGCTCAGATGCTGAGGTCGAGCAGGTCGTAGTCCTTCATGCCCGCCTTCGCTTCCGCGTCCCAGCGCCAGATCTGCCGGAATCGGCGTGCGGCTTGTAGACGAACGGCGCCTCGTCGGGGAAGTGCCCCCTGCGCGCGTCGATCGCGTAGCCGATGACGCGGGCGCGTGCCGGCCGATGATCCGGCTGGCCATCCAAATGTTTGCGCGCGCGGATCAACGCGCGCGCGCGGATGCGCTGTTCGTCGTAGACCGCGGGCGCATTGTGCACGCCGCCGCCCCGGACGCCGAGCATGGCGGCCGCTGATCCGGCCGCCAAACCAAATATATGTGCGCGCGGATCAACGCGCGCACGACGGCGGCGATGGAAGCCGAAATTGAAGGTGACGCGCCAGTCCGGGCTGGTGTTGGCGAAGGAGCCGTGCACGGCCTGACGGTTGGTGATGACCACGTCGCCGGGTTTGCAGACGATGGGGACGGCATCGGGCAGGCGGTCGCTGCCGGCTTCCTCGACCATCGCCTTGATGTCGACCTTCCGCAGCTTGTGCGAGCCCGGCACGACCCAGACGCCGTTGGCCGGGGTGCAGCCGTAGAGCTGCGCCATGAAGTTGAAGCCGTGCGTGCCCTGATCCCAGTTGGGGCTGTCCCAGTGCGTCACGCCGTCGCGGTGCCAGGCGCACGTTGATCCGCGCGCCATCATTTGAGTCGGCGGCCGGATCACGGTCGCCAGGTGACCGAGGCGCCAAGGCCGGGCGCCTTGGAAAAGATCGCCTCGTTGAACGGCGCGAAGTCGCCGCCGTTGACCGCGGCGGCGACGGCAAGCAGCTGGGGATGGCCGTAGAGGCGGAGCTGCGCCTCGGAGAACTGCAGCGACCCGAGGATCAGGTAGACGATCTCGGCCGGCGCGTCGGCCGCGGCCTCTGGCTCGTGCATCTTGACCGGATGGCGGCCGTACGCGAGGGACGTGCCGCCCATCGGATCGCCGAGCGGCTTGGACCAGAACAGGGTCGGCGCCGTGCAGCCGAGCCCGAGCGCCGGCCGGCCCTTGGCGTCGACCGCGGCGCCCTGCGCCACCGGCAGGCGGCCCAAGATGTCCTTCACGTCGGCCTCGAGATCGGCGAGTTCCTCCTGGCCCAGCACGCCCTCGAACACGTAGAAGCCACAGCGCCAATAGGCGTCGAGGATGTCGGGATGCACGCCCCCTTCTGGGGTGAATCGGATCGGCCCGCGATTGCCGAGCGCGGCCGCGCGCCGCGCGCCGTCGGCGAGGTAGGCCCGCATCGCCGCCTCGCGGGCGGCGGCGCCCGCGGCGGCGGACCGGACGAGGTCGTTCATAGCGGAAGAGTAGTGCTGTCGCCCGGGCGCTGGCAACGGGCGGGTTGAGGAGATGCGACAGTTGCTCGGCAGCGCATGATCGAGCTTGTCGCGCCGCACCAGAATATCCGTCGGGTCCACGCTTGGCCGGCGGTCACGCCGCCGACAGCCGCACCTGCACCTTGCTGCCGGTCGCCCTGGCGTAACGCAGCAATGTCTTGGTGCTTGGCAGGGTCTGGCCGCTTTCCAACCGCGCGATGGCTGACTGGCTGGTTCCCATCCGCTCGGCCAGTTCGGCTTGCGAGAGTCCGGCGCGCAAGCGGGCCCGCAGCAGTTCGGCGGAAATCTCAAATTCCGGCGCCAGCGCGTCGTACTCGGCCTTGACCCTGGAGTTTGCCAGCAGGCGCGACTTGATCCTCTCGAACGGGATGGTCATGCGATCTCCTTTGCTCTTCGAAGAGCGAGCTCAATCTCGGCACGTGGCGTCTTCTGGGTCTTCTTCACGAATGCGCGGACTACGATGACGCGCCGGCCGATTGCGGTGACGTAGAGCGCGCGAGCGATACCGTCGCGTCCGCTCAGCCGCAACTCCCAGAGCTTGCCTTCCAGGTGCTTCACATGCGGTTCGCCCAGGCTTTCCAAGCCAACCTGTGCGATGCGCTCGGCGAGACGGATGAATCTCGCCTGCATGTCCGCTGGGAGGGCCGCAACCTCGGCCGCAACAGTTTCGTTTAGGATCTCGACGCGCCAGTTCACGTCCGCTTGTATCTCAAATTTGAGATTGAGGAAAGAGGGCGCGAGGCACGCTACTCATGTTGCCGCCTTGAACCGCTCGAAGCGCAGCGCGAGGCGGTCGCGGTCGGGCCAGTCCTGCACGCGGCGCGGGCGGTGGAGGGCTCCGCGGTCGAGCGCCTTCAGCGCTTCGAGCATCGGACCGTCGTCGAGGTCGAGCAGGCGCTCCGACACGTGCACGCCGTAGTCCGGGTCGATGCCGATCAGGTGCGCGTCGAAGGCGGCGTGATGGGTCTTGGACAGCGGGATGCCGTTCGTCACCACGGGCTGGCCCCAGGCCTCGTGCGCGTCCTCGACGATATGCGCGGCGTCGAGCAGCACCGGCTCGGGCAGGCCGGTCAGCGCGCAGCGCCCGCCATAGGCGTCGATCACGGCCTCGCGGAAGGAGTCCTGGTGCAGCCGCTGGCGCACCTCGCGCAGCGCATAGCGCCGCTCGGGCGCCGAGCTGGGCGGCGCCCAGACCGGCTCGTCGGGCACGGCGAAGGCGACGCGCGCCTTCAACGACTGGGCGTCCCATCCCTGGATGAAGACCGGCAGCATGGCGCGATAGCGCCCGGGCGCGATGCCGAGAAAGTAGATGACCGGCACCTGGTGCTCGAATGCCTCGCGCAGCCATACGTTGTCGGCTGCGCCGGGGTCCCGGCCCATGAAGGCATAGTCGATCGTCTCGTCGCCTTCGAAGATGCTGCGATGCACCGTGCGCTGGTCGTCGTACCAGACCTTCCCGCCCGGGCGCGGGAAGACGGTCCGGATCGACAGCAGGAAACGCATCTGCCGGGGCTTGAAGATGCCGCGCTGCGGATTCATGAGGGGAACGCGCTCGCCCTCGAACGTGAAGCCGGGCTTCAGCTCGTTGGCGGTCAGGTGGCCGTGGACGTCGTCGAGCCGCCGCACATGCTCGAAGGCGGCCAAGCGCAGGAGCGCGTCGCGGTCGCCCTCAGGCATGAGCGACGGCGGCCGGAGTGACTGCGGCGATGAATGCAGAGGCCACGGCGATCTCCCCCGAGCCAGTCTATCAGGCCGACCGGGAGCGTGCAGTCCGGCAAGCGATCAGCGGGATGCTCGTGTCCTCGCGGGACCCGACCGGCCGGGACGACGGCTTCCCGCCCCGCATCGGCCCGACGCCGGTGTCGGTGGGCAGGCCACCACCGCGCCGCCTCCGGCAATCGCCGCGCGCGGGCGACATTGCCGGCGGCAGCGGCCATCCGGTAAAATACGGATCGACCGCCCTTGCGGCCCCGCCGGCCGAGGCCGCGTATCGCCGTGTCCGTCGCTCTGCCGGACACGGCGGGAAGGGACTTCGACCATGACCACCGGCTTGCCCCCCCTCGCCCGGCTCGGGCTGACGTCCTTCCTGCTGCTGGCGCTGGTCGACCCGACGCCGTTCATTGCCGCGACGCCCGCCGCGGCCCAGACGTCGGTCGAGGAGGCGATGCGCGTCGTCGACCAGTACCGCGGCGCCGGGGGCGATGCCGGCGGCGAAGCCGCCGCCGCGCTTGGCTTCGTGCCGCCGCCGCGCACGATCGCCGACATCACCGCCATCCTCGACCAGCAGAAGCCCGATCCCGCCAAGCGCGCGGCGGCCGAGGCGGCGGCCGACCGCCGGCCCGCGCCCGGCCTCGAGGGCCGCGCGCTCGCCAGGTTCCTGGTCGAGCGCGGACTCGCCGCGGCGGAGATCGGCCGCGCCCAGCAGCGCGCCGCCGACATCAAGCGCGCGGTCGAGGTGGCGCGCCAGGCCGGCATGAACGAGGAGCTCGGCTACATCTACCTGACCCACGCGGGCCACGCGCTGCAGTCGGTCGGCGACACCGCCGGCGCGCTGGACATGTACGAGCAGCGCATCCGCCTGCTCGTCGGCGAAGGCGCGCGCTCGAAGCGCAAGGGCCTGCTGTTCGGCGCCTATCAGAACAAGATCCTGCTGGCCGCGCGCACCGGGCGGCTCGACCTCGCGCGCGCCACGCTGGCCGAGTCCGAGCGGCTGTTCGCCGAGTCGGCGGACTGGTTCGGCAGGAACGACGGCAGCGCCTCGCTCCGGCGCGCCAACTGGCGGATGCAGATCCTGCGCTCGCGCGCGGCCATCGCGCAGGAAACCGGCAGCTACGAGGCGGCGGAGCGCGACGCGCGCGCGGCGCTGGCGCTGGCGGAATCGACGATGATCCCGAACGAGGCGCTGCTCGGCGTGCCGCCCGGGTTCTGGGTCGCCATGGGCGACAGCCTCCGCGGCGACATCGCCCGCGCGCTGATGCGCCAGGGCAGGCTGGTCGAGGCCGAAGCCGAGGTGCGCCGCGCGCTGCTCGGCCGCCTGAAGCTCCAGGGGCGCTATGCCGCCGAGACCGCGTCCAACGTGGGGCTGCTGTCGGCCGTGCTGTTCCAGCAGGGCCGCTACGACGAGGCCGGGCGCCTGGCCGCCGCCGCCTGCGAGATCCTGGAGCAGCTCGGCCACGGCGCCGGCTCGCGCGGGATCGCGTCGGCGCGGCGCAACCTCGCCCAGGCGCAATCGGCCGCGGGCCGCGATGCCGAGGCGCAGGCGACCTATGCGCAGCTCGAGCGCGATGTCGGCGACGACGCCCTGCTGCGCCGGAACCTGATCGACCACAACATGCAGTATGCGCTGTCGCTGCTGCGCGCGGGCCGCGCCGCCGACGCCGATCGCATCCTGCGCGCCGTGCTGGCGCGCAACCTGAAGAATCTCGGCGACAAGAACTTCCTGACCGCCGAGGCGCGCGGCTGGCTGGGCGTGGCGCTGGCGCGCGCCGGCCAGAAGGACGCGGCGCTCGACGCGTTCGCCAAGTCCATGCCGGTGCTGCTCGCGGTCTCGCGCCAGTCCGACGACAACAGCGAGGATGGCGCGTCGGTCGCCGAGCGCGACCGCGCGATGCAGCGGATCGTCGAGGCCTATATCGGCCTGCTCGCCGACACGCGCGGCACGGAAGCCGCGGCCGAGACCTTCCGGCTGGCCGACGCCGTGCGCGGGCGCTCGGTCGAGCGCGCACTCGCCGCGTCCGCCGTGCGCAGCGCGATCCGCGATCCCAAGCTCGCCGACCTGGCGCGGCACGAGCAGGACGCGCAGAAGCTGATCGCCGGCCGCCAGGGCCTGCTGACCGAGATGCTGTCGCAGGCCGGCGGCAACTCGGACCCGCAGGCGCTGACGGCGCTGCGCACCGAGATCGACCAGCTGCGCACGGCGCGCGCGCGGCTGCGCGAGGAGATCGAGCGGCGCTTTCCCGACTACGCCAACCTGATCGACCCGCGCGCGGTGCCGCTCGAAGCGGCGCAGAAGGTGCTGAGGCCGGGCGAGGCGCTGATCGCCACCTATGTCGGCGAGGAGCGCCTGTTCGTCTGGGCGGTGCCGCGGCAGGGACCGCCCGCCTTCGCCGCGGCGCCGGTCGCGGCCAGGGACGTGGCGGGGATGGTGGCCGGTCTGCGCAAGGCGCTCGACCCGCGCACCGCCACGGTCGAGCGGCTGCCGCAATTCGACGTGGCGCTGGCGCACAAGCTCTACGGGCTGCTGCTGGCGCCGGTCGCGCCGGGCTGGCAGGACGCCCGGAGCCTGCTGTTCGTGCCGCACCGCGCGCTGGGCGAGCTGCCGCTCGCGCTGCTGGTGACCGAGGACATCAAGCAGCCCGCGCGCCAGGCGATGCCCTTCGCCGAGTACAAGCCGGTGCCATTCCTGGTGCGCAAGGCCGCGGTGACGCAGCTTCCGTCGGTCGCCTCGCTGCTGGCGCTGCGCAACCTGCCACCGCCGGCCGAGAACCGCCGGATGTTCATCGGTTTCGGCGATCCCGCCTTCGGACCGGAGAAGGCGCCGGCCGAGCCCGAGCCGGTATCGCGGCGCTCCGCCGGCGCCGAGGCCGCGAAGAACGGCTCAGGCCCGGCCGCCCAACGGACCAAGGCGGCGCCGGCCGCGACGGCGCAGCTCGCCAGCCGGGCGATCCCGCTGGCGCGCCGCGCGCGGGTCGACACCGGCGACAAGGCGAGCGCCGACCTGGCGGTGCTGCCGCGCCTGCCCGACACGGCCGACGAGCTGCGCGACATCGCCCTGGCGTTGAACGCCGATCCGGTCAATGACGTGCTGCTGGGCGCGGCCGCCAACGAGCGCGCCGTCAAGACGATGAACCTGGCCGACCGGCGCATCGTCGTGTTCGCCACGCACGGCCTGGTGCCGGGCGACCTGGACGGGCTCATGCAGCCGGCGCTGGCCTTGAGCGCGCCGTCGATGGCCGGCGTCGACGGCGATGGGCTGTTGACGATGGAAGAAGTCCTGGGGCTGAAGCTCGACGCCGACTGGGTGGTCCTGAGCGCGTGCAACACCGCGAGCGGCGCGGGCGCCGGCGCCGAGGCCGTCTCGGGCCTCGGCCGCGCCTTCTTCTATGCCGGCACCCGCGCGCTGCTGGTGTCGAACTGGCCGGTCGAGACCACCGCGGCGCGGGCGCTGACCGCGGGCCTGTTCCGGCGCCAGGGCGCGAACCCCGCCCTGCCGCGCGGCGAGGCGCTTCGCCAGGCCGAGCTCGCGCTGATCGACGGGCCCGGCCTGCTCGACCCGCAGACGAAGCAGCCGCTGTTCTCGTACGCCCATCCGCTGTTCTGGGCGCCGTTCACGGTCGTCGGCGACGGGGGAGCAGGCATCAGAAGTCGGTAATCAGCAGTCAGCAATCGGCCGTCGGTGGGCGGAAGCGCGACGCTTCACAATCGCGCGCGGAAGACCCAGATTTGCACCATGACGACCGCCGACCTGTTCGCCGATGCCGCACCGGCCGGGCCCGCGCGCGAAGAGCTGGCACCCGGGGCGGTGCTGCTGCGCGGCCACGCCCTGGCGCGGGAGGCGGAGATCCTGGCGGCGCTCGACGCCGTCGTGGCGGCGGCGCCGTTCCGGCACATGGTCACGCCGGGCGGGTTCCGGATGTCGGTCGCCATGACCAATTGCGGCCGGACGGGCTGGGTGACGGACCGCAAGGGCTATCGCTACGACTCCGTCGATCCCTCGAGCGGAAAGCCATGGCCGGACCTGCCCGCTTCGTTCAGCGCGCTCGCCTCGGGCGCGGCCGCGCAAGCAGGCTACCCGGGCTTCGTGCCGGACGCCTGCCTCGTCAACCGCTACGCGCCAGGCGCGCGGCTGTCGCTGCACCAGGACAAGGACGAGCGCGACTTCGCCCAGCCGATCGTCTCGGTCTCGCTCGGCCTGCCGGCGACGTTCCAGTTCGGGGGGCCAAGGCGGGGCGACAAGGCGCTGCGCGTGACGCTCGCGCACGGGGACGTCGTGGTCTGGGGCGGGACGTCGCGCCTCTACTATCACGGCGTGCTGGCGCTGAAGGACGGCGAGCACGCGCGGCTGGGCCGCGCGCGCGTCAACCTCACCTTCCGCCGGGCTCTCTAGGCAGCGGCCAGCCGTCGGCTTTCGCCGATCGGCTTCAGATCCGGGATTCCGGCCGACGGCTGTCGGCTGAAAGCCGACCGCCTTCTCGGCGTCGGCGCCACGCGATGGTCATCACCGTCCCTTGGCCCGGTGTCGCCGCGCCCCGGCGTTCGACGCTTTCTTGGCGGCACCGACGGGCGACAACTGCGCCTTGAGCACCTCGACGACGTCGCTCATCTGGGAGACGTCGCCGGTCGTGCGCTTGACGATCAGCGCACCCTGCAGCGCGCCGAAGACCATGCGCGCCGTGCGGGCGGGGTCGGCCGGAAGCGCGAGCTCGCCGCGCCGCCGGCCGCGGGCGAGCATGCGCGCGATCCATTCCTGCTGCGCGGCGAAGAAGGCCTCGACGCGGGCGCGCATCGCGGGCGGCAGCGCCATCAGCTCGCCGGCGAGTGCGCCGCACAGGCACACGCGCTCCGGCGTGCGGGCGAACTCCAGATAGGGCTCGACATAGGCGTCGAGCATCGCCATCGCCGGCCGGGACTCGTCGGCCTCGACCGCGGCCAGCGCTTCCGCGAACCGGCGCGCGTAGCGCTCCACCACGGCGACGCCGAGATCGGCCTTGGACGGGAAGTGGTAGTGGATGCTGGCCTTGCGGATGCCGAGCGGCTGGGCGATGTCGTGATAGCTGATCGCGCTGTAGCCGCGGGTCTGGATCAGCGTCTCGGCGATGTCGAGGATCTGCCCGGCGGTCTCGCCGCGGGCGCCCGGATCGTGCGGCGGCGGCGCGGGCGACGGCATCAGCCGCCGGCAGGCGCCGCAGGGGGCGGCGGCAGATGACCGCGCTTGACCCAGAGCAGCGCGCCGCGCGCGGAGCCGAAGGCGGGGGCGTCGCCGTCCGGGTTGCGGATCCAGGTGCGGGCGCGGTAGCTGCCCTCGGCGTCGCTCAGCTCGCCCGCGATCACGAACATCTCCTCGCCGCCCCTGCCGTCGCGCCGCGGCACGGACGCACCCGCCGCGAGCCGTTCGAGCGTCACGCGCTCGCCGTCGCCCGGCGCACGGAACAGCGCCATCCGCGCCGTGCCTGGCCACGGTCCGTCCTGCCAGGGCGCGGCCGCGGTGTCGACGACGACGCGGTCGCGCTCGCTTGGGTCCATCTGGCGCAGCTTCACCAGGATGGTGCAGCCCGGGCCGGTCCGCGGCGCGTGGCGGCTGCCGGGCGGGTTGCGCACATAGGCGCCGGCGGGATAGTCGCCGTGCTCGTCGCCGAACACGCCGTCCAGCACCAGGAACTCCTCGCCCAGGCCGTGCGCATGCGGCGGAAAGCCGGAGGCGGCCGCGTAGCGCACGAGCGAGGTCGCGCGCGCCACCTCGCCGCCGACGCGGTCGAGCATGCGGCGCTCGACGCCGGGCTGCGGCGAGGCGATCCAGGGCAGATCGTCGGTCGCGACGACGACGCGCCGGCCGAAGTCGGCGTTGACCAGCAGGGTCGACACGGCCGTTCTGCCTACATCCATCCGAGGATGCCGGCCAGGATCACGAGCTGGCAGACCCAGCCGACGGCGAAGGCCAACGTGCGCAGCACCGGCACGCCCGCCGTGTAGACGAGGAAATGGACCAGGCGCGCGAAGAAATACGCCGCGGCCGCGAGGCGCGTCGCCGGCGTGGAGACGCCGAGGAGGTGTGCGACCAGCACGGCCGGCACGAAGATGGCCAGGTTCTCGACCGCGTTCTGGTGCGCCTTGATCGCGCGCTGCGCCCAGAGCGAATGCTGCTCGCCCGATTCCGGCTTCGGGCTCGCCAGCGTCGGCCACAGGCCGCGCACGGCGAGGCGGTCGAGGACATACGGCACCCAGAACAGGGCCGTCATCAGCACGGTCAGCACGAGCCAATAGAGTTCGGTGGTCATGGATGGTCGCTCCCCAGGTCCGGTTCGGGAGCACCATGTTACCTACTAGTAGGTAAATTTGCAAGCGCGGCCGACGGCGCAAGGGAAGACGGGATCGGCCGCGGGGTGCGGGAGGGACGGAGCGGAAAAGCGATCCGCCGGCGGCCATCAGCCGGAAGAGCGCTTTTTCCGGAGCCCGGCAGCGGACGGCCGGCGGTCTGTCTTCTGCGTCTGCGCGCCGCGGAGGTTCAACTTCTCGGTCACGCGCTGAAGCACCGTCGCCTGCCCGTTGGACGGCGGATTGGCGGCCTCGCGCGCCAGGCGCAGGGCGCGCAGGCGCTCGGTGCGGGCGTCGAGGGCCGCCTCCGCCGCGGTGTAGTCGCGCATCGCCCGCTCGGCGTCGCGCGCGCGCTCTTCCCGCAGCGCGTTCCGGGCGGCCGCTTCAGGGGCTTGCTTCGGGCTGGACATTTCTCTCTCCCGCTCGTGGTTGAAACAGGAAGCCCCGCGCCTGGCCGGCCAAGCTGGACGGGCGGGACGCGGGGCTCGAGGTCAGGCCCCGCCCGGACAGCCGGAACGAAGCCGTATCGCTATCGGCGCAGCAGCTTCAGGCCGCGCGCAGGTTCTCAGCCGACGACTTGCCGCTGCGACGGTCGGCGACGATGTCGAAGGTCACCTTCTGCCCCTCGCTGAGGCTGTGCAGGCCGGCGCGTTGCACCGCGCTGATATGCACGAAGACGTCCTTGCCGCCGGTCTCCGGCTCGATGAAGCCGAAGCCCTTCTGGCTGTTGAACCACTTGACGGTTCCCTTGTTCATGAAAAGTCGTTCCTCACGTAGATGATGTAGACATGGCCGCGCCGCACGGGCGCCGCCGGTTCGCTCGAGATTTGGGGTGGAAGGTCGTCGGTCGGCACGCCTGCGCGGGCCGGGGCCAAGTCGTTCGGCCGAAACTCGATGTGCCTCAAATGGGGTGTCGAGCCCGGTTTTGCAATAGGGGGGAAAGGATTGCCCCCATAGACACAGCGATGAAAAAGGAGGGGGGCGGCGGGCGGCCGCCAAGAGCGTCTTCTCTTCCTGCATCTCTGCGTCTCCGTGCCTCTGTGGTCGATCTCTTGCTTTCTGCTAGGCTACGACCAAAGGCGCGGGGCGGAGGTTGGAATGAGGCAAAGGCCCAAGGCGGTCGGCACGGTGCAGGTCGACAACGACCGGGTGAAGGTCACGCAGTGGCGCTTCGCGCCGGGCGCGGAGACGGGCTGGCACCGGCACGGCTACGACTACGTCGTCGTGCCGCTCGTGACCGGCAGCCTGCTGCTGGACGACGGCAAGGTGCAGCGCACGGCGGGACTGGCCGCGGGCCAGTCCTACTACCGGCCGGTCGGCGTCGAACACAACGTCGTCAACGCCAACGCGCACGAGTTCGCCTTCGTCGAGATCGAGTTCAAGGCCTGAGCCGCTCGATCAGCGCCATGGCGGCCGCCGGCGCCTTCGGCTTGTGGCCGTTGATCATGTAGACGAACACGTCGCGCGCCCGGGGCGGCGTGCGCTCGGGCGCCGCGATGCGGTCGAGGTCGTCCGGCGGCGTCTCCTCGCGCCAGCGCCGGAAGCTCTCGGGCCTCTGCGCGCCGTAATAAGTGCCGTTGATCTCGATCGAGGCCGGCTTGCGGCTGGCGTATTCCAGCTCGCGCTTCTGCGGCAGGCCCCTGGGATAGAAGGTGCCGCGCCAGGGCTCGAACACCCAGCCGCCGACGCCGACCCGGATCGTGCCTGGCATGCCGTGCCTCCGTGGCTTGCGTGACAGCTCCTTGTATCGCGCCCGCCGAAGCGCCGCCCGCGCAACTTCGCGCGAGCGCCGGGGCGGTTCTCGGCCCTTCACTTCGCGTCGTGGAAGATCACGCCCAGCGTGAAGCGTCGGCCCGAGCGCAGGCGGCTGACGCCGTGGCGCATGGCGACGCGGTAGACGCCGCGCGTGCCCTGGACCGGGCGGTGATCGACGGGGAAGACGACGCCGTCGCCCTGCGCCGGCTGCACGACCTCGGCGCGCGACTGCATGCGCGGGCGCTGCTCGGTCAGCACGAACTCGCCGCCGGAGAAGTCGCGCCGCGGATCGGACAGCAGGACCGCGACCTGCAGCGGGAAGACGTGCTCGCCATAGAGGTCCTGGTGCAGGCAGTTGTAGTCGCCCTCGCCGTAGCGGAGCATGAGCGGCGTCGGCCGGGTCTGCCCGGCGTCGTGGCAGCGCTTCAGGTAGTCCGCGTGGCGGGCGGGAAAGTCCGTGGCGGCGCCGAGCGCCTTGGCCCAGCCATTGGCGATGCGGGCGAGCGGCGGATAGAGCGCGCCGCGCAGCGCGGCGACGATGGGCGGCAGCGGATAGGCGAAATACCTGTACTCGCCGCGGCCGAAGCCGTGCCGCGCCATCACGATCCGGCTGCGGAACCGAGCGTCGTCGCCGTAGCACGCGATCAGCGCGGCACACTCCTCCGGCGTCAGCACGCCGGGCAGCACGGCCGCGCCGTGCGCGTCGATCTCGCGGACGACGCGGTCCCAGTCCTGCGCGGCGACGCGCCGGACGATCGCCCGTTCGGCACGATCGGCGGCGGCAGACGAACGGCGGCGCGGGCTCATGGCTCAGGCGACCTCGGCATCGTGACGACGCGGATGCGAGGCGACTGGTTCGCACGGATGGCGGGTCCCGGCCACCCGGAATTTGCCACCGGGGAGCTGCTAGAACTCGCGCCCGTCGGGCAGCAGCGTGAACAGCGTCAGGGCGAAGATCATGTCGACCGTGGCGCCGTCGGCGGCAAGCGGGAGGTAGATGCGCTCGAGCTGCACCACGTCCTGCGTCGGCCAGGCCACAGGCTTGCCGCGGCGCCAGTGCGGCACGGCGCCCGCCGCCACGTGCTCGAGGAAGCCGCGCATCGGGTTGCTGGCGAAATCGGGGTGCACCTCGTCGAGGAATTTCCGCGTCGGGTTGCTTTTGTAGACCTGCGCCACGCGGCTGCCGAGCAGGCGATAGCGGAAGCGAAACCGCCCGGGCTCGGGACGCAGCACGTCGACCAGCCACACGCCGGGCAGGAGCTGCGGGATGTCGAGCGGGTCGATCTGCTGCCGGCCGGGCAGGCGGTCGGGCGGCGTGCAGCGGACGTAATAGGAGAGGAACGCCGCGGTCTTCGGGGGCACGTCGCCGGCCAGCAGCGCCTCGACCTGCTCCAGGCACTGGTCGCGCAGGCGCCGGCGACGGTCTGAAGCAAGCGGGCTGACGGAGTCGGGCATGGCTCGGGCGCGCCTTGCAAGGGCTGCGCGCATCGCGTGCAGGCGATGCGCGTTCTTGCGCGCAGGCAGGCGCATTTCTACAGGCCCAATCGTTAACAATGTGTTGGGAATCGACCGCGCTGTTCGGCCGCATGCGTACGAACACGGGGGGACGTTGCCAGCGCGCCGAGGCCGGTTGCATGTGCTGGAGAATGCCCGTCATACTGACGCCCAAGCGGCGGACCGCCGCGGGAGACGAACACGGGGGCAATCGCGATGAACGGGACGAACGACAAGCGGAATGGTTTGCGCCGGGTGCCGGCGGCCCTGGCGGCCGCGGCCCTGCTGGCGGGCATCGCCGGCGGCACCGCGCTGGCGGCGGAAAAGGTGCTGCGCGCGACCATGCACGCCGACGTGCGCACGGTCGATCCTTTCTGGACGACGCAGACCATCGCCGGCATCCACGGCATGATGGTGTACGACACGCTGTTCTCGAGCGACCACAACCTGAAGGCGCAGCCGCAGATGGTCGAGTCGTGGACGGTCAGCCCCGACCGCCTGACCTATACCTTCGTGCTGCGCCTGGGCCTGAAGTTCCACGACGGGTCGCCGGTCACCAGCAAGGACGTGGTCGCCTCGATGAACCGCTGGGGCAAGCGCGACGGCGCCGGCAAGCAGCTGTTCGGCTATACCGCGTCGCTGACGGCCAAGGACGACAAGACCTTCGAGTGGAAGCTGAAGGAGCCGTACGGGCTCGTGATCGACACGCTGGCCAAGACCGGCACCAGCATTCCCTTCGTCATGCGCGAAAAGGAAGCCATGGTCGATCCGATGCAGCAGATCCAGGAGATCATCGGCTCGGGCCCGTTCGCCTTCAAGCGCGACGAATGGGTGCCGGGCAGCAAGACCGTGTACGTGAAGTTCAAGGACTACGCGCCACGCAAGGAGCCGGCCTCGGGCCATGCCGGCGGCAAGGTCGTCAAGGTCGACCGGGTCGAGTTCGTCTGGCTGCCCGACCCGCAGACGGCGCAGTCGGCCCTGGTCGCGGGCGAGATCGACTACCTGGAAAACCCGCAGCCCGACTTCCTGCCGATCCTGGAATCGACGCCGGGCATCAAGATCGAATCGCACCCGGCGATGGGCACGATGGGGATCGTGCAGCTCAACCACCTGCATCCGCCCTTCAACAACGTGAAGGCGCGGCAGGCCATGTACTACATCCTCAACAACGCCGACTACCTGAACACCATTGCCGCCAACAAGGATCTGCAGCGGCTCTGCTTCTCGTATTTCGGCTGCGGCGTGGAGATGGAGACCGACGCCGGCAGCGAGGCGTACAAGGCGGCGAAGGACTACAAGAAGGCCGAGGCCCTGTTCAAGGAGGCCGGCTACAACGGCGAGCCGATCACGATCCTGCACGCGACCGACCACCAGTACATCAACCCGGCCAACCAGGTGATGATCCAGCAGCTGCGCAAGGCGGGCTTCCTCAAGCTCGACGTGCAGGCGATGGACTGGGGCTCGGTGGTCGCGCGCCGCGCGAAGAAGGAGGCGCCGGCCCAGGGCGGCTGGAACATCTTCATCACCGGCACGACGGTCTTGAGCTCTTCCACGCCTATCACCCATGTCTCCATCGGGATGGGCTGCGAGAAGGCGTGGTTCGGCTGGCCGTGCGACGCCAAGCTGGAGGAGCTGCGCAAGGCCTGGGCCTTCGCGCCCGACAGCGCCAAGCGCAAGGAGATCGCCATCGAGCTGTCGAAGCGCGCGTACGAGCAGGTGCCCTACGTCTCGTTCGGGCAATGGGTCAACCCGGTGGCGTACCGCGCGGACCGGATCTCCGGCGTGCTGCCGGTGCCGTCGGTGCCGCCGATGTGGAACATCGAGAAGAAGTAGAAGCGGGCAGCCGAGAGGCCGTGGGCGGATGACGGCCTACGTCATCCGGCGCCTGCTCGCGACCATCCCCGTGATGGCCGTGGTGGCGCTGTTCGTGTTCTTCCTGCTGCACCTGACGCCGGGCGACCCGGCGGCGGTGATCGCCGGCGACGACGCGTCGCCGGCGGAGGTCGAGGGCGTGCGCCGCAAGCTCGGCCTCGACCGGCCGATGTGGGAGCAGTTCGCGATCTACACCTGGAACCTGCTGCGGGGCGACCTCGGCACCTCGATCTTCTCCAACCTGCCGGTCCTGACCCTGGTCCGGCAGCGGCTGGAGCCGTCGCTGGTGCTGGCGGTCTCGACGCTCGTCATCGCGGTCGTCTTCGCGATCCCGATGGGCGTGGTCGCGGCGTGGAAGGCGCGCACGGCCGTCGATCGCATCGTCATGGCGTTCTCGGTCATGGGCTTCGCCATGCCGGTGTTCCTGATCGGCTACATGCTGATCTACATCTTCGCGATCGAGCTGCGCTGGCTGCCGGTGCAGGGCTACCGGCCGCTGGCGCAGGGCATCGTTGGGACCGCGCGCTCGATCGTGCTGCCGGCCTTCGCGCTGGGCATGGTCTACATGGCGCTGATCGCGCGCATCACGCGCGCCAGCATGCTCGAGGTCCTGTCCGAGGACTACATCCGCACGGCGCACGCCAAGGGCGTCGCCACGACGGGCGTGCTGCTGCGCCATGCCCTCAAGAACGCCGCGGTGCCGATCGTGACCGTGATCGGCATCGGCCTGGCGCTCTTGATCTCCGGCGTGGTGCTGACCGAGACCGTGTTCAACATCCCCGGGCTCGGGCGATTGACGGTCGACGCGATCCTCAAGCGCGACTACCCGATCATCCAGGGCCTCATCATCCTGTTCGCGGGCGTCAAGGTGCTGGTCAATCTCATGATCGACCTCAGCTACACCTGGCTCGACCCGCGGATCCGATATTGATGACCGCCGCCGTCATCGAGGCCGAGGCGCCGGCGCCGTCGCGGGGGGCGCGGGTGCTCGCCTGGGTCCGGCGCAACCCGACGATCGTGATCGGCTCGGCGATCCTGCTCTCGCTGGTCGGGCTGGCGGTGCTGGCGCCGTGGATCGCCGACGATCCGCTCAACTTCGAGCCGACCAATCGCCTCAAGCGGCCCACGGCGCAGTCGTGGTTCGGCACCGACCGGTTCGGCCGCGACGTCTACAGCCGCGTGGTGTACGGCACGCGCATCTCGCTGGTCGTGGGCTTGAGCGTGGCGGTGCTGGCGACGGCGGTGGGGCTGGCGGTCGGCATCCTGTGCGGCTTCTACAAGCGGGTCGACGGCGTGGTCATGCGCGTGATGGACGGCATGATGGCGATCCCGGCGATCCTGCTCGCGATCGCGCTGATCACGCTGATGAAGGCGAGCCTCTTGATCGTCATCATCGCCATCTCGATCCCCGAGATCCCGCGCGTCGTGCGCCTGGTGCGCAGCGTCGTGCTGACCGTGCGGGCGCTGCCCTATATCGAGGCGGCGATCGCCAGCGGCACGCGCGGGCTCGCCATCATGGCGCGGCACGTCCTGCCCAACACCATCGCGCCCCTGATCGTGCAGGCGACCTATGTCTGCGCCTCGGCCATCCTGCTCGAGGCGGGACTGTCGTTCCTCGGCGCCGGCACGCCGCCGGAGATCCCGAGCTGGGGCAACGTCATCTCGGACGGGCGCACCTTCTTCCAGATCGCGCCCTGGATCATCTTCTTCCCCGGCGTGCTGCTGGCCGTGACCGTGCTGGCGATCAACCTGGTTGGCGACGGGTTGCGCGACACGCTCGACCCGCGCATCGCGCGGCGCATGTAGGGCCGCTCGGGTGGACGGCGACGCGATCCTCCGGGTGCGCGACCTGCGCACGCAGTTCTTCACCCGCGAGGGCGTGGTGCGCGCGGTCGACGGCGTGTCGTTCGACGTCCGGCGCGGCGAGACGCTCAGCGTCGTCGGCGAGTCCGGCTGCGGCAAGAGCGTCACGGCGCTGTCGATCCTGCGACTGATCCCGCCGGGCCTCGGCCGCATCGTCGGCGGCTCGGTCCTGTTCGAGGGCGCCGAGCTGACCCAGGCGTCCGAGGCGGAGATGCGCAAGCTGCGCGGCAACCGCATCTCGATGATCTTCCAGGAGCCGATGACCTCGCTCAACCCGGTGATGACGGTCGGCGACCAGATCGCCGAGTCGCTGCAGATCCATCTGGGCCTGAGCCGCCGCGAGGCGGGCGAGCGCGCCATCGAGATGCTCCGGACCGTGCGCATCGCCGATCCCGGGCGCCGCGCGCAGGAATACCCGCACCAGCTCTCGGGCGGCATGCGCCAGCGCGTGATGATCGCGATCGCGCTCGCCTGCAGGCCGCAGCTCCTGATCGCCGACGAGCCGACCACGGCGCTGGACGTGACCATCCAGGCGCAGATCCTCGACCTGATGCTGGACCTCAAGGAGAAGCTGGGCACCGCCATCATCCTGATCACGCACGACCTCGGCATCGTCGCGGAGACCGCCCAGCGCGTGATCGTGATGTACGCGGGCAACAAGGTCGAGGAGGCCCAGGTGGCCGAGCTGTTCCGCCGGCCCCTGCATCCTTACACGCGCGGGCTGATGCGCGCGCGGCCGCGGCTGGACGAGGAATCCGAGACGCAGGGCCGCCGGCCGCGCTTGCTGGAGATCCCGGGCCTCGTGCCGGCGCTGAACCGGCCGATCCAGGGCTGTCCCTTCGCGCCGCGCTGCGGCTTCGCGACCGACCGCTGCCGCGCCGAGCGGCCGGTCCTGGCCGAGCCCGTGCCGGGCCATGCCGTCGCGTGCTGGGAGACGGCGCGCGTGGTGGAGGCGGCGGCGTGAGCGCGACGACGACGCCCGCGCTCGAGGTCGACGGGCTCAAGAAGCACTTCCCCGTGTACAAGGGCGTGCTGTCGCGGCCGGCCGGCGCGGTGCGCGCGGTCGACGGCGTCAGCTTCGCCGTCACGCGCGGCGAGACGCTGGGCCTGGTCGGCGAGTCCGGCTGCGGCAAGTCGACGGTCGGGCGCGTGGTGCTGAAGCTGCTCGAGCCGACCGCCGGCCGCATCCTGCTGGCGGGCGAGGACGTCACGACGCTCGCGCCGGGCGCGATGTGGACGCACCGCCGCCGCGTGCAGATCGTGTTCCAGGACCCCTATTCCTCGCTCAACCCGCGCATGTCGGCGGGCGCCATCGTCGGCGAGCCGATCGGCAATTTCGGCCTGGCGGAAGGGGCCGAGCGCCAGGAGCGCGTGGCGCGGCTGTTCCGGCGCGTGGGCCTGCGCCCCGAGTTCATGCGCAAGTACCCGCACGAGTTCTCCGGCGGCCAGCGCCAGCGCCTCGGCATCGCCCGCGCGCTGGCGCCCGAGCCGGGCCTGATCGTCGCCGACGAGCCGGTCTCGGCGCTCGACGTCTCGGTGCAGGCGCAGGTGCTGAACCTGATGATCGACCTGCAGGAAGAGCTGGGCCTGTCCTATCTGTTCATCTCGCACGACCTCGCCGTCATGCGCCACATCAGCCACCGCATCGCCGTCATGTATCTCGGCCGCATCGTCGAGCTGGCCGACAAGCGCACGCTGTTCGCCGAGCCGCTGCATCCCTACACCGAGGCGCTGCTGTCGGCCGCGCCCGTCGCCGATCCGGCGCGCAAGCGCCGGCGCATCATCCTGCAGGGCGACGTGCCGAGCCCGGCCAGGCCGCCGCCCGGCTGCCATTTCCACACGCGCTGCCCCTACGCGATCGCCCGCTGCAAGGCCGAGGACCCGGCGCTCGGCGAGGTGGCACCCGGCCACCACGTCGCCTGCCTGAGGCGCGAGCCCGGCGCGCCGCCCGTCGCCCTGACGCCGACGGTTTGAAAAAATTCACCACAGAGACACGGAGACACAGAGGAGAAAGGAAGAGAGGTTCCTAGGGGGCCGAAGGCCGCAGGAGTTTCGTTTCTTTCTGCCCTCTTTGTTTTCCTCTCTGTGTCTCTGAGTCTCTGTGGTGAATCCTTTCGTCCCAAGGAGGAAACAGGTGACCAAAACTCCGCCGTTTCGCGAGATCACCACGGGCTTGCGCTTTCCCGAGGGGCCGGTGGCGCTGGCCGACGGGTCGGTGCTGGTGGTCGAGATCCGCGCCGGGTGCCTGACCAAGGTGCATCCGGACGGGCGCAAGGAGGTGGTGGCGAAGCCGGGCGGAGGCCCCAACGGCGCGGCGATCGGCAGGGACGGCAAGTGCTATGTCTGCAACAACGGCGGCTTCGACTTCGCCGACGAGCCCTGCGTCCGGCCGATCGGGCAGGCCGCCGACTACGGCGGCGGGCGCATCGAGCGCATCGACCTGTGGAGCGGCGCGGTCGAGACGCTGTACACGCACACGCCCGAGTTCCCGCTGCGCGGGCCCAACGACATCGTGTTCGACCGCCAGGGCGGCATGTGGTTCACCGACCTGGGCAAGCGGCGCGCGCGCGACCTGGACAACGGCGGCGTCTACTACGCCACGCCCGACGGCAAGACGATCAAGGAGGTCGTCTACCCGATGCTGATGGCCAACGGCATCGGCCTGTCGCCCGACGACGGCACGCTCTACGTCGCCGAGACCGATTCCGGCCGGCTCTGGGCCTTCGAGATCACCGGGCCGGGCGAGGTCAGGAAGCAGCCCTTTCCCTCGCCGCATGGCGGCCGCCTGCTGATCGGCCTGCCCGGCATGCAGCGGCTCGATTCCATGGCCGTCGAGGCGAACGGCAACATCTGCGTCGCCACGCTGTTCGACCACCACGGCATCACGGTCGTCTCGCCCGACGGCAAGCTGGTCGAGCAGGTGCCGTTCCCCGACCTCTACGTCACCAACATCTGCTTCGGCGGCGACGACATGCAGACCGCCTATGTCACGCTGTCCGGCACCGGCAAGCTGATCGCCGCGCCCTGGAAGCGCCCGGGCCTCAAGCTGCACCACCTGCAGCGGCGATAGGAAGAAGATTCGCTACAGAGAAGCAGCGCGGCCTACAGGCCGCAACCAAAGCCCTGACAAGGCGCTTGCAAGTCCCTCGCCCGCCACCGCTCATCCGCGCGTAGTGCAGGCGGATGCCGACCGCGGCGACACGGGCGTGACGCAATTCGGTCGTGACGGCGAGCCTAGCATGGGCGAAGCCGTGCTATAGAGGCGAGCGGTCGCACGCGAGGGGAGGCTGGCATCGCCATGAAAGGCGCGTGGCTGGAGGAGCTGACCTGGCCCGAGGCGGAGGCGTGGATCGACCGCGGCGCGCCGGTCGTGGTGCCGGTCGGCGCCGTCGCCAAGGAGCACGGGCATCACCTGCCGCTCAACACCGACTTCCTGGTCGCGCGCGAGCTGGCGCGGCGGGTGGCGGCGGCGCTGCCGGTGCTGATCGCGCCGGTCGTGTCCTTCGGCTACTACCCGGCCTTCGTGCGCTATCCCGGCAGCCAGCACCTGGAGGCCGAGACCTTTGGCCTCTTGCTGCGCGACATCCTGAAGAAGCTCGTGCGCGACGGCGCCAGGCGCATCGCCATCATCAACACCGGCGTGTCGACCGAGCCCGTGCTGCGGCTGGCGACGCGCGACCTGCTGGAGGCGACGGGCGTGCGCGTGTTCACCGCCGACATGAGCGCGCTGGGGCGGAAGAGCCGCGCGCTGCTGCAGCAGAAACTCGGCGGCCATGGCGACGAGGCGGAGACGAGCTGCCTGCTGGCCATCGCGCCGGAGCGCGTGCGCATGGACCGCGCCCGGGTCGACTACGGCCCCGCGCTCGACCGGCCGCCGACCGTGTTCGTGGCGCCCGGCGTGCTCGACCCCGACCCCGCGAGCGGCGAGGGTTTTTCGTTGACGGGCGTGCGCGGGGACCCCACGTTAGCAAGTGCAGCAAAAGGCGAGGCCATCCTCGCCGACATGGCGGGGGAGCTGGTCAGCGGGCTCGAAACCGCCTTTCCCGAGGCATTCGCGCGCTGACCTCCGGCGGTAACCAATCGTTTACACGGGTAGGGTTATGGTGCTTCCAGGTGGGAGAGCGGGCCGGCAAAGACCGGCCGAGTATCGTCGGCGCGCCGCAGAAGCGGTGGCTCCGGCTCGGTGGTGCCGGCCATGAAAGGTGCCGCCATGTTGTACCATCTCCACGAAATGCAGCATCTGGCCATGATGCCGGCACGCTTCGTCGCCGACATGATGCGCCACGGCCTGCGCAGCCCGTTCAACCCGATCGCCGGGACCAGCTTCGCGCGCCAAATCGGCTCGGCCGCCGAGGTGTTCTCGTCGATGACCCAGCGCTACGGCAAGCCGGCCTGGAACATCGACAGCGTCGAGATCGACGGCAAGGCGCGACCGGTGACCGAGGAGGTCATGATCCGGCGCAGCTACTGCCACCTGCTGCATTTCCGCCGCGAGGGCGTCAAGCGCGACGACCCGAAGCTGCTGATCGTGGCGCCGCTCAGCGGCCACTTCGCCACGCTCTTGCGCGGCACGGTCGAGGGCCTGCTGCCGAACCACGACGTCTACATCACCGACTGGCTGGACTGCCGCCAGGTGCCGGTCAACATGGACCGGTTCAACCTCAACGACTACATCGACTACGTCATCGACTTCCTGCATTTCCTCGGCCCCAACACGCACGTGCTGGCGGTGTGCCAGCCGAGCGTGCCGGTCCTGGCGGCGGCGTCGGTCATGTCGGGCTGGGGCGACCTGTGCGCGCCGGCGAGCATGACCCTGATCGGCGGCCCGATCGACACGCGCGTCAACCCGACCGCGGTCAACAAGCTGGCCAAGGAACAGACGATCGAGTGGTTCGAGCAGAACGTGATCACCGAGGTGCCGCCGCCCTATGCCGGCGCGGGCCGCAAGGTCTATCCCGGGTTCATCCAGCTTACCAACTTCATCTCGATGAACTTCGACCGCCACATGGAGTCGATGGGCGAGCTGTTCGACCATCTCGTGCGCGGCGACGAGGAAGAGGCCGACAAGCGCCGCAGCTTCTACGAGGAATACCTCGCCGTCATGGACCTGCCGGCCGAGTTCTACCTGCAGACGGTCAAGACCGTGTTCCAGGACCACGCGCTGCCGAAGAACGAGATGGTCGCGCGCTGGCACCCCGTGCTGCCGGAGAAGATCAACCGCACCGCGATCCTGTGCGTCGAAGGCGAGCTCGACGACATCTCGGGCGTCGGCCAGACCAAGGCCACGCTGAAGCTGGCCAAGGGGCTGAGCCCGGACATGAAGCAGTATCACCTGCAGAAGGGCGTCGGGCATTACGGCGTGTTCAACGGCGGCCGCTTCCGCCGCGAGGTCGTGCCGGTGATCGCGTCCTTCATCCGCGCGCACGATCTCGAGACCCGCGCGCGCAAGAACGGCCAGCGCAACGGCGCGCACCGCAACGGCATGGCGCGCAACGGCAAGCGCGCCGCCTAAGTTCAGCCGCCGCCCGCTAAGCTCCTGATATCGCCCGGCCCTGCCCGGGTAGGGCCAAGCTGTGACCACAGGGCCGGGTGATGGCAACCCGGCCTGCATACTGGTAGTTTATACGAGGGGGAGAAACAGCGGCGGGTCTTGCCGTCATGCGTACGGCCGCGACCATTGCTTTGGCGGTGCTGCTGGCCTGGGCCGGTACGGCGCGGGCAGCCGAACCGCTGCCGCCCGACGACGCGGGCGCTCCGGCGCCGATCGCCGCAGCGGACTCGACCGCCGTGCCCGACCCGGGCGCACCGCCGCGGCCGGCCAAGCGCCGCCTCGATCCCGCGGCCTGCGCCGAGCTGTGCCGCTTCTTCGAGCGGATGTGGTCGCTGGAGAAGCGCCCGCCCGAGCCGCCCGTCCCGACGAGCTGATTTGTCGCGCGTCGCGCCGCGACGGCCGGAGCACTCGACTCGGGCCGCGTCCCCGGCGCATTATCGCCGAAGGCCGGCAAGCGGCCGCGGGGCGCTTCGCGTCCCTGCTTGGGGGATCCATTGGACGGAGGGAGACCGGGAATGATGGCGGTTACACGCGGGCTTCGTGCCTTTGTGCTGGCGGGCGTCGCGAGCCTGGCGCTGGCGGCCTCGGCGGGCGCGCAGACCATCGAGTTCGTCGCGGGGCAGCTGGGCGGCGGCTGGTACGTCATGTCGACGGGCATGGCGAAGCTGATGCAGGACAAGAACCCGGGCCTGCAGGTCAAGGTCGTGCCGGGCGGCGGCACGGCCAACCCGACCAAGGTCGAGCAGGGCCAGAGCCAGCTCGGCATGGGGCTCGACATCTTCGCCAAGGCGGCGCATGACGGCACCGGCATCTACACCGGCAAGCCGCACAAGAAGCTGCGCATGGTCGGGCAGAGCTTCTCCGACAACTACCTGCACTTCCTGCGCGCCGCCGGCGCACCCGAGACGCTCGATTCGATCATGAAGAAGAAGGACATCAAGATCGGCGTCACCAAGGCGGGATCGTCGGACGAGATGACCTACCGCTTCGTGATGGAGCACTACGGCCAGTCCTACGACAAGCTGCGCGGCAACGGCTGGAAGATCGTGCAGGGCGACTACAACGAGCTGGCCTCGGCCTACAAGGACAAGCAGGTCGACTACATGTTCATCGTGCTGGGCATCCCCGGCGCGGCGGTGATCGACATGGCCAAGGGGCGCAAGGCCGAGCTGATGCCGTGGCCCGAAGAGCTGGCCTCGTCGCTGGCGAAGAAGTACGGCTACTCGCGCGGCGCCTTCCCGAAGACGACCTACCCGGACGCGCAGAAGGCCGACGTGCCGACCATCATCATGGCGACGACCCTGATGACCAGCGCGGACGTGCCGGACGACGTCATCTACAAGGTCACCAAGACCTTGTGCGAGAACACGGCCGAGCTGCCGAAGATCCACGCCAGCATGTCCGTCTTCGACTGCAAGACCGCGGTGAAGACGCAGCCGATCCCGGTGCACCCGGGCGCGGCGAAGTACTTCAAGGAAAAGGGCTTGATGTAGGCCTGGGCGGCGGCCGGGCCGGCGCTCCGCCCCGGCCGCCGCTCCCTTGAACGGGGGTCCGAGCTTTGCGGGATATGAAGGGGCCGATCGCCCTCGCCATCGGGCTGTGGGCAGCGGCCGCGGCGCTGTTCCATCTGTGGACGGCCGGGTTCGGCTTCTTCGAGCCGCGCACCCAGCGCTCGTTCCATCTCATGTTCCTGCTGCCGCTCGCGTTCCTGCTGTTCCCGGCGCATCCGAAGCGCTCGCCGGCGGAGCGGCCGTCGCTGCTCGACTGGGTCATGGCCGCGGCCGCCGTGGCGGTGAACTACTATTCCTACTGGGAAGCCAACCGCATCAACCTGCGCTTCGAGAACGTCGACGCGCTGACGCCGGGCGAATGGGTCGCGGGCACGGTCGCCACGCTGCTGGTGATCGAGGCCCTGCGCCGCGCCGTCACGCCGGTGCTGGCCGGGCTGCTGGTCCTCGGCATCGCCTACCTGTTCGTCACCGAGTACATGCCCGGCATGCTGAACTACCGCGACATGTCGACGTCCGAGATCGTCGAGTCGATGTTCCTGCTGAACGGCATGGGCATGTACGGCTCGATCACCGGCATCTCGGCGACGCTGGTGGCGATCTTCATCGTGTTCGGCGCCTTCGTCGACGCCAGCGGCGTCGGCCGGCTGTTCCACAATCTCGGCACGCGGCTGACCGGGCGCCAGGCCGGCGGGCCGGCCAAGGTGGCGGTCGTGTCGTCGGCGCTGTTCGGCACGATCAGCGGCTCGTCGACGGCCAATGTGTTCACGACCGGCTCCTTCACCATCCCGGCGATGATCCGGCTGGGCTATCCGCGCCACTTCGCCGGCGGAGTCGAGGCCGCCGCCAGCGTCGGCGGCCAGATCATGCCGCCGGTCATGGGCGCCGGCGCGTTCGTGATGGCCGAGATCACCAACATCCCGTATTCGCGCATCATCCTTGCCGCCTTCCTGGGCGCGGTCTGCTACTTCTTCATGATCCTGGTGAACGTGCATTTCGAGGCGCGGCGCCTGCGCCTCAAGGGCGTCGATCCGCGCGACATCCCGGCCTGGAACACGGTCGTCGCCGACCTCCACCTGCTGCTTCCGGTGCTCGTCCTGCTCGGCCTGCTGTTCGTCGACTACTCGCCGCACTATGCCGGGTTCTGCTCGATCGTCACCGTCGTGCTGACGAGCTGGCTCAGAAGCGGCACGCGCATGGGCCCGCGCAGCCTGTGGACGGCGCTGGTCGCCGCCGGCAAGAACATGGTGATCGTGGCGCTGGCCTGCGCCGGCGCCGGCATGTTCGTCGCCTGCCTGACCGTGACCGGCTTCGTCATCGCGCTGTCCACGACCATCACCTCGCTGTCGCAGGGCAACATCCTGCTGGCCGGGCTGCTGCTGATGGTCACGACCCTGATCCTCGGCATGGGCGTGCCGACCACCGCGGCCTACATCATCGGCGCGGCGATCGGCGCGCCGATCCTGATCGGCATGAACGTGCCGGTGCTGGCGGCGCATCTCTTCGTGTTCTATTTCGCGATCCTGGCCGACGCGACGCCGCCGGTCTCGACCGCGTCCTACGCGGCGGCGTCGATCGCCAAGACCGGGCCGATCAAGACCGGCGTCTCGGCCTTCCGCCTGGCGCTGGCCGGGTTCGTCGTCGGCTTCAGCTATCTCTATACGCCGAGCCTGCTGATGGAGGGCCCGGCGCTGGAAATCTTCGGCCAGATCCTGGTCAACCTGATCGGGCTGACGATCGTCGCCATCGGCCTGTCGGGCTACGGCGGCGGGCCGATCGCGCTGCCGCTGCGCGCCATCCTGATCCTGGCCGGGCTGCTGCTGGCGCTGCTGGAGACCTGGAACGTGTGGCCGCGCGTGCTGATCGAGATCCTGCTGCTTGGCGCGCTGTTCGCGGCGCCGCAGTGGTTCGGCAAGCCGTATCCGGCCGAGGCCGCGGGAGACGGGCGATGACCGAGCACGGCGCCAACGCGAAGCTGACCCAGGCGCTCGCCGGGTTCGTCGCGCGCTTCGACCCGGACCGCGTGCCCGACCCGTTGCGCGCCATGACGCTGACCGTCGCGCGCGACGGGATCGGCGCGCTGCTCGCGGCGGCCAATCCCAGGTTCTCGACCGGGCGGCTGATCGCCGGCTTCGCCGAAGACCAGGGCGGCAGGCCCGAGTCGAGCGTCGTCGGCCACGGCTTCAAGACCGGCGCCGTGCACGCGGCGCTCGCCAACGGCACGATGGGCTATGCCTGCGACTTCGAGCCGCATCATCCCGAGGCGATCCTGCACCCGGTCGCGATCATGGTGCCGACGGCGCTCGCCGTGGCCGAGCGGACGGCTGCGTCGGGCCGGCGTTTCTTAAGCGCGGTCGCGCTGGGCTGCGAGGTCGAGTACCGCGTCTCGATGGCGATCGGGCCGGTGCAGATGTACGACCTCGGCTTCCATCCCTCGGCCGTCGCCGGCTGCTTCGGCGCGACCGCCACGGCCGCGTATCTTCTGGGCCTCGACGCCGAGGCCTGCGTGCGCGCCTTCGGCCTGGCCGGCTGCCAGGCCTCGGGCATGATGGCGTGGGAGAGCGACCCGACCGAGAACGCGCGGCCGTTCCAGATGGGCATGGCCGCGCGCAACGGCGTGACCGCTGCGCTGCTGGCCAAGACGGGATTCGGCGGGCCGAGCGCGATCTTCGACCACGGCCACACCGTGTTCCGCGCCTTCAGCCGCGGGCCGAAGCCGGAGCTGCTGGTCAAGGACCTCGGCGAGCGCTGGGACGGGGTGATGGAGCTGGCGATCAAGCCCCATGCCAGCGTGTCGTTCCTGCATCCCGCGCTCGACGCGCTGCTGGCGCTCGTGCGCGAGCACGACCTCAAGCCCGCCGATGTCGAGAGCGTCACGCTGCGCTTTCCGCGCTCGGGCGTGCATTGCGTCGACGGCAATCCGCTCAAGAGCCATTGCGCGCAGTACATCCTGCCGATCGCGATCGCCAAGCGCGAGGTCGCCGTGCCCGACCTGTTCGCCGACGCGCGCCTGACCGATCCCGAGATCGCCGAGCTGGCGCGGCGCACCACGGTCGTCGCCGACGACGAGCTCAACAAGCTGTTCCCGGATTTCTACGCCTCGATCATCCAGATCAGGACGCGCGACGGAAAGGTGCTCGAGCGTCGTCAGGACGTCGCGCGCGGCTATCCCGAGAGCCCGATGATGCCGGCCGAGCTCGAGACGAAATTCCGCCGCCTGGTGAGCTCGGTGGCGTCGCCGGCGCGGATGGCCGCGCTGGAGAAGGCGATCGCGGGGCTCGATGCGGCGAAGGACGTGACGGCGCTGGCGGCGCTGCTGTCGGCGAAGCCGGACGCGTAGGCGATCAGTTCCGCCCGCGCACGGTGATCGTCCCCGCCTTGCCGTCCACCGTCACGACGTCGCCGTTCTCGATCGTCTTCAGCACGTCCTCGTCGGCTTCGCACACGACCGGGATCTTCGCGAGGATCGCGCCCTGCACCACCGACGGGTCGGGCAGCACGCGGGCGACGAGCGCTATCGGGTGCGTGTTGTGCTTGTAGAGCTGGTAGAGGAAGCGCCAGGCGCCGGCCGAGCCCATCGAGCCGGGGAAGACCAGGACCGTGCCGCCGAGGCGCCTGCCCTTCACGCTCGGCAGCTCGCCCACGATCTCGCCCGTCGTGATGGCGACGTCGCCGAGGAACGACACCGGCTCCTGCGCCACCAGCGCCGGGCCGCTGACGGTGCCCTCGACCAGGCCGCGGGCGCGGATGACGCGCGGCGCGCTCATGGGTAGCGCGGCACGAAGCGGCCGGTGAGCGCCGTTTCGATCGCCTTCTCGGTGCTGGTCAGGAGCGTCGGACAGCGGATCATGTCGCGCACGTACTTGGCCTGCTTGGCCGAATCGAGCACGATGCCGCGCAAGCTGGGCGGCTCGACGCCAAGCGCCGGGTCGGGCGAGGCGGTGCGGGCGAAATGGCACGACATCGGGCAGGTGTCGGAGATCACCTTGGCGCCGGCCTTCTCCAAGGTCGCGACATAGCCCGCCTCTGCCGCCATGTTGCGCACGCTGCGGCTGGTCGTGACCCACAGCTCGACGCCGGCCGCGACCTTCCTGCCGTCGAGCAGCGCGGCGTACTGCTTCATCTCCTCGTAGGAAGCGTGCGGGCAGCCGACATGCACGAGGTCGAAATCGGAGCCGTCGCTGAACTGCGCGTAGGTCTCGCGGATGCCCTGCTCGTCGGCGACGATCAGGTCGTTCGGCCGCCTGCCGGTGAAGGCCTGCTCGGACGTGGCGTAGGGCGGCGTGACGCCGGGCACGATGAACATGGAGATGCCGCCCGACGTGCCCATGGCGGCGCCGAGCGCGTCGAGCTGGTCGAGCGTCGGGCGGCGCTTGAACCCGTCGAACACGGCGACGCCGCCGCCGACCTGCTTGCCGACATGGAAGCCCAGGGCCGAGAAATCGCTGACGTTCCCGGGCTCCACGCGCACGTCGACGCGATGCGTGCCGACGCGCTGCTCGTCCAGGTGATAGCCGAAGCGCGGGTAGCGCCCGGCGATCGCCGCGTAGACGGCGAAGAAGCCGTCGCGGTTCGAGCGCGCGCCGAGCACCGAGTTGCAGAAGATGGTCACGGTCGATTCGATCGAGACCATGTGCGTGTTCCAGGTCGGCCAGTGGCCGGCCCAGTAGGGCGTGCAGGTGAAGGCGCAGGCGCTGCCCATGGCCTTGTGCGCCCCGGCGGCGCGCTGCTGCAGGAGCGCCAGCTTCTCGGGCGCCCCCGTCTGGCGCCAGTTCACCAGGTCGGCGTTGGCGATGTTGGCCGAGGACGGCACCGCCACGGTGGCGCCGAGCGCCGCCAGCTCCTCCATCAGCTCGACGTCGTCCTTGTACATGGCCATGCCGGCATGGATATGGGCGTAGCCGATATCGACCAGGTCGGGCGCGCCATAGGCGCGGCCGAGCGTGACCAGCCCGTCCATGGCGCGGCGCCTGGCCTCGCCGTGGCGGCCTTCCAGCATCTCCTGGTCGAGGCGCGACAATTTCATAGGGGCAGAATACCATGAACGCGATTGTCGGGACGACCCTGCCTGGGCTGTAATGCCGGCCCGAAAATCGCGGTCCGAGGCCGAGAGGAACAACGAAAATGGCGACCAACCAGCTGACCGGCGGCGAGGCCGCGGTGCGCATGCTGCAGCTGCACGGGGTGAAGCACGTCTTCGGCCTGTGCGGCGACACCAGCCTGCCGTTCTACGACGCGCTGGCGCGGCTCGACCACGGCATGACGCATATCCTGACGCGCGACGAGCGGCACGCCGCCTACATGGCGGACTGCTACGCGCGGGTCACGGGCAAGGTCGGCGTGTGCGAGGGCCCGTCGGGCGGCGGCGCCACCTACATCCTGCCGGGCGTGGTCGAGGCCAACGAGAGCTCGATTCCGATCCTGGCGATCACCACGGACATCTCGGTCTCCGCGCGCGGGAAGTTCACGCTGACGGAGCTGGACCAGGAGGCGCTGTTCCGGCCGCTGACCAAGTGGAACAAGGTGATCGACCGCGCCGCCGAGCTGCCCTCGACCTTCCGCGCCGCCTTCCGCGCCATGACGGCGGGCCGCGCCGGCTCGGCCCATATCGGCCTGCCTTTCGACGTGCAGCGCGACCCGGTCGACGAGGCCGACGTGCGCGGCGATCCGACGCTGGGCAGCTTCCCCTCGCGCCGCATCGGGCCCGATCCGCGCGACATCGCGCGCGCGGCCGACGCGCTGGCGGCGGCGAAGGAGCCGATCTTCGTCTGCGGCGGCGCGCCGGTGATCGCCGGCGCCGAGGCGGAGATGATCGCCATCGCCGAGCTGCTCGAGGCGCCGGTCGCCACGACCATCAGCGGCCAGGGCACGATTCCCGACGACCATCCGCTCGCGGTCGGCGTGGTCGGCAGCAACGGCGGCGTGATCCAGACGCGCGAGATGGTGCTGGGCGCCGACCTCGTCTGCTTCGTCGGCTGCCGCGCCGGGTCGGTCACGACCGAGCGCTGGCGCCACCCCAAGCCGGGCGCGGCCAGGATCGTGCAGATCGACGCCGACCCGAACGTGCTGGGTGCGACCTACGACGCCGACGTCGCCGTGCTGGGCGACGCCAAGCTGGCGCTGGCCGCGCTGCTGGCCGAGCTCAAGGCACGCGTCAAGGCGCCGCCGAAGCGCCAGCGCGGCCGCGCCGCCGTGGCGGCGGCCAAGCAGGCCAAGTTCGCCGCCTTCGACGAGCTGGCGCGCTCGGCCGATCGTCCCATCAAGCCCGAGCGGGTCGTGGCCGAGCTCAACCAGGTGCTGCCGGACGACGCCGTGATCGTCGCCGATCCCGGCACGCCCTGCCCGTATTTCTCGGCCTTCTACCGCTGCAACCGCACGGGGCGGCACTTCATCTCGAACCGGGCGCACGGCGCGCTCGGCTATTCGATCGCCGGCGCCATGGGCGCGTATTACGGCCGGCCGTCCTCCAAGATCGTCAGCGTCATGGGCGACGGCAGCTTCGGCTTCGCCTGCGGCGAGTTCGAGACGGTCGTGCGTCTCGGCCTGCCGATCACCTTCGTGGTGTTCTCCAACGCCGTCTACGGCTGGATCAAGGCCGGGCAGAAGACCGGCTACCAGGGCCGCTATTTCTCGGTCGACTTCTCGCGCACCGACCACGCCCGCGTCGCCGAGGCCTTCGGCCTCAAGGCCTGGCGCGTCGAGGACCCGGCGCAGCTCAAGCCCACGCTGAAGAAGGCGGTCGAGGCCGGCGGCCCGACGCTGGTCGACGTGATCGCCCAGCCGCTCAACGAGGCGCGCGCGCCGGTCAGCGAGTGGGTGGCGTGACGGCTCTTCTTCTGTCCCCCCTCCCCCTAACCCCTTCCCGCAAGGGGAGGGGGGACCGGATTGTGCAAGGCGCGGTCGGCTGATGACTCCTTCGAACACCCCGCCCCGCATCGCCCATGGCGGCAAGGCGGTCTATGGCGCGCGGCTCGGCATCCTGATGCTGGAGGCGCGTTTTCCGCGCATTCCGGGCGACATGGGGAACGCGGCCACCTGGCCCTTCCCCGTGCTCTACAAGGTGGTGCGCGGCGCGAGCCCGGAGCGCGTCGTCACAAGGCGCGCGGAAGGGTTGCGCGATGCGTTCATCGCGGCGGCGCAGGAGCTGGTGGCCGACCGCGAGATCGCGGCCGCCGTCGGCGTGCCGGTCGCGACCTCGTCGCTGATGCAGGCGCCGTTCCTGGAACGCCTGCTGCCGCCGGGCAGGCGCGTCGGCATCGTCACCATCTCGCGCCGCACGCTGACCGAGGAGCACCTGGTCGCCGCCGGCGTGGCGCCGGATGCGCCGGTGATCGGCACCGACGACGGCGAGGAGTTCACCCGCGCCATCATCGGCAACGAGGCGACCATGGACGTGGCCGCCGCCGAGCGCGACATCCTCGCCGCCGGCAAGGCGCTGGTCGCGCGCCACAAGGAGATCGGCGCGATCGTGCTGGAATGCACCAACATGATCCCCTATGCGCGGGCCTTGAGCGAGGCGCTCGGCCTGCCCGTGCACGACATGTACGGCTTCGCCTGCTGGTTCCACGCCGGCCTGAGCCCGCGCGACTTCGGCTTCCCCGGCAGCGCGGCGCAGGAGTGGCGGGGGCGGTAGCCCGCTACCCCTGGAACACGATCGTCGCGCCCACCGCCGGCCCGCCGTCGACGGAGATCACGTCGTGGCGGTTGCGCTTGGCGCCGGCCTTGTTGTGCTGCAGCAGGCGCCAGGTCTTCTCGATGTCGCGCACGCGCACGACATAGGAGGCGATGCAGGGCAGGCTCGGCGGCTTGGGCAGGCCGGGCGCCTTCTCCATCAAGGTCAGCGAGCCGCGCTCGAGGTGGAACGCCACGTCGTGATCGGCGATCGGCTCGGCCCTGCGGCCGAGGAAGCGCTCGTAGCGGCGGGCGGCGTCCCGCGGCTTGGCCACGAGCATCATCACCGAGGCGAGGCCGACGGCGCCGTTGGGATGGTCGAGCCAGCGCTGCTGCCACAAGAGCTCGGGCGTGTGGTGGACGCAGTACTGGATGCGGCCTTCCTCCATGACGCCGGGCGGCAGGCGCAGCACGGTGAAGCGCGCCAGGCCCTCGCCGGTCTCGGTGCCGATGCGGCGCTGCAGATGGACGGGCGGCAGCGGCTGGAAGCCGTGCTGCGCCAGGCGCGCGGCGGTGTCGTCCGCGTCCGCCGCGCCGAAGCAGACGAGGTGCACGCCGACATGGCGCTGGATGCCCTGGCGCAGCGTCGCGGCGTTCGGCGTGTCGCCCTCGGGCGTGAGGATCTCGACATAGCCCTGCTCCAGCATGATGCAGCGGTTGGCGGTGCCGGCGGGCGCGGGGTCGGCGCCGGGCACGGGCGGCATGAGCTGGCGCGAATAGGGCGTGAGCGCGAATCCCAGCTGCTCGAGCCGCGAGGCGGCGGCGTCGATGTCGGGCACCCAGTGGGCGAGATGGTCCAAGGTGACCGCGCCCGGGTCGGGCACCTGGCGGGCGGCGACGCCGATCATGGCGCGACCTCCTTTACCGCAGCGTCTCTTCAGCGTAGTGCCGCACGCGGTCCTCGTCGACCTTCACGCCCAGGCCGGGCGTGCGCGGCACCACGACCTTGCCGTTCCTGACCGGGAACGGCTCGGCCAGCAGGTCGCGCTCGAGGAAATAGGTCGCCTGGTAGAACTCGCAGCCGAGCGAGATGTTGGGCGTCGCCGCGATCATGTGGGTGCCGGCGAGATGCGCGATGCCGGTCTCGAACATGTCGCCGCCGTAGCAGGCGATGCCGGCGGCCTCGCAGATCGAGGCGATCTTGCGCCCGGCGAGCATGCCGCCGTGCTTCATGATCTTGACGCTGACGAGATCGGCCATGCGCCGGGAGGCGACCTCGAGCGCGTCCGCCGGCGTGAACACGCTCTCGTCCGCCAGCACCGGCGTGTCGAGCGCGCGCGCGATCTCGGCCAGGGCCGCGCGCTGGTGCCCGGGCACGGGCTGCTCGATGAAGGTCGGCTTGAACGCCTCGACGTCGCGCAAGCGGCGGATCGCGTCGTGCGCGACCATGCCCTGGTTGTAGTCGATGCGCAGCTCGGCGTCGGCGGGGATCTCGCGGCGGAAGCGCGTCATGCGCTCGAGGTCGGCCTTGTGGCCGGCGAAGCCGGTCTTCATCTTGAACAGGCGCAGGCCCTCGCCGTAGAGGCGCTTCACCGTCGCGATGTCGCGGTCGAAGTCGGGATCGGCGACCGAGAAGGACAGCGGTATCTCGTCGCGGCAGCGCCCGCCGAGCAGCTCGGCCACCGGCAGGCCCGATGCCTGGCCCAGGACGTCGAACAGCGCCATCTCCATCGCCGCCTTGGCTTCGGCATGGCCGACCACGGCGTGGTCGGCGGCCTGCATCAGCGCCTCGATGCGCGTCGCGTCGGCCCCGACCAGGATCGGCCGCAGATAGACATGGAGCGCCGCCGCCGCCGCCTCGACCGTGCCGGTGAACACCGACCAGGGCGCCGCGTCGCCCCAGCCGGTGATGCCGGCATCGGTCTCGAGCTTGAGGATCGCGTTCCTGACCGACCCCTCCACGTCGCCCGACCCGTGCCGCCGCTTGATCAGCACGGGGATCCTGGTGACGTAGACGGTGAGGCCGGTGATCTTCAGCGGCGTCATCGTCACCCGCCCGAGACGACCGGGGCGACCATGGCGCGCAGCGCGGCCATGATGCTGGGCGCGACGATGCGGCTGGTGCGCGGGTTGGACGACGGGCGGTTGCGGCTGGTCATGCTGAGCTCGATGTCGTCGGCGACGACGTCGACCTTGTGGATGGCGCCGGGGATGTCGGCGTCGGCCCACACCTCGATCTCGGTGCGGTCGAAGCCGATGCCGGCGATGCTCAAGGCCACGGCGACGTTGAAATGGCGCGGGAAGGCCTCGGCCGCCTGGCGCGCGCTGCCCTGGAACACGCGCACGGGAGCCGAGGGCGGGCTCTTGGCGAAGTCGAACCCCTGGCGCAGGACATAGTCCTCGTGCGCCAGCGAGTTCGGCCGGATGCGCGAGGTCAGCTTCACGCTGGTGATGGCGCCCTCGCGCGCGCAGCGCAGCGAATCGAGGCCCGGCAGCGCGCCACTGGCGATGCGCAGCCGGCCGCCCGCGCGCCGCGCCAGCTCCTCGGCGTCGGGCAGCGCGATCAGCCCGGCGGCGCTGACCACCAGCACGGTGCGGCCGGCGGCGAGGCCGAGCCGCACGATCTCGGGACAGGACTCGGCGGTGGCGCATTCGGCGATGACGTCGGCATGGGACGCGAGCTCGGCGAGCGGCACGACCTTGGGCGCGGGCGACAGCCTGGCGGCGTTGGCGCGCGCCTTGTCGAGGTCGCGCGCGCTGACGGCGGTGAGCACGACGCCGGGGATGGCGCCTTCCGTCAGGCGGCGCGCGACATCCTGCCCGACCGTGCCGAATCCAGCGAGAGCGACCTTCATCAGGCCGCCACCTTGCCGCAAGGGGCGCGCGCCGACAAGTTGACCGGCCCTGCGTCCACCGCATAGCGTGGCCGCATGGGGGACAGGCCGGAGATCGTCGTCATCGGCGCCGGCCCGGCCGGCGCCACGGCGGCGCTGCGCCTGGCCCGAGTCTATCTGAACGTGCTGCTGGTCGACGAGCGCGCGCACGCGGGCGGGCGCGGCTTCCCCAAGCCGGACGAGGACGATCCGTTCGCCGCGCCGGACTATCGCGGGCAGGCCCTCAGGCGCGGGCTCAGGGAGCAGGCGGCCCGGATCGAGCACCGGGCGGGCTGGCGCGCCGTCGACCTTGCCGCCGGCATGGCCCTGACCATCGAGGACATCGCGTCCGGGCGCCGCGAGACGCTCGTGCCGCGCGCGGTGATCCTGGCCACCGGCGGCGTCGATCCGAAGCCGGACGTCCCGGGCGCGGACCTGCCCGGCGTGTTCGCGCTCGGCGACATCGAGTCCGTGCTGGCGGCGTCGCTCGAGCAGCCGCGCGCGCGCATCGTGCTGGGCGGATCGGGGCCGTTGCTGTGGCGGACGGCGGCCGAGCTGATCGGGCAGCGCCGCAGCCTGGCGGCGGTGATCGATGCCGCGTCGGCGCCGAGCTGGCGCCAGGTCATGACCATGGCGCGGCAGCCGGGCTTGCTGGAGCAGGGGCTGGGCTGGACGCGCGCGGTCTGGGGCTCGCGCGCGGCGCTCCATCGCAGCAGCGCGATCGCCCAGATCCGCGACGGGGCGATCCGCGACGGGGCGATCCGCGACGGGGCAATCCGCGACAAGTTGGGCGCGCTCACGGTCGAGATCGCCACGCTGGACGAGCAATGGACGCCGCAGGCGGCGCGGCGGCCCGACATCGCCGCCGACATCGTCGCGCTGGGACGCGGCATGCGCCCCAACCTGGCGGCGCTCGGCAGCGCCGGTGCGGTGATGGTCGGGGACGACGGCGACGGCGGGCCGCGCCTGAGGCGCGGCGACGACCTGCAGACCAGCGTGCCGGGTCTCTACGCCGCGGGCGACGCGGGCCGCGTGGCCGGGCTCGACGCGGCGCTGGCCGAAGGGACCATCGCCGCGCTGTCCGTCGCGCGGTTGTTCGGCCGCGCCGACGATGCCGACCTCGCGGCCGCCGCCGCCGAGGCGCGTCAGCGCCTCAAGGCGCTGACGCCGTTCCTGGCCGCGATCGACGACTGGTCGAAGCCGCGCCCGGGGCTGATGGCGCTGGCGGCGAAGCGCGTTTAGCGTGCGACTCCCGAAGATCGAAGCAACCTCCGCAAGCGCGCTCGAGCGGCCGAAGGCCGCAAGAACCCCCTTCTTCCCTTCGTGTCCTTCGTGCCCCTGAGCTCGTCGAAGGGCGTGGTTGATCCTGTTCGGATGGGACGCGAAGGGCGCGAAGGGGAAAGAGGAAGACCAGGATCGCGCGGCTGCGCCGCGTCGTGATTCGGAGTCCGGAGAATACGCTTCAGCGCTATCGGCTGGTGTAGCAGAGATTGGCGTAGGTCACGCCGTCGGCGACCGGCTCGAAGTCGACCGACATCTGGTAGTCCTTGCGCGCCCTGAAGATGATGACTTCCTTGCCGGCGGCGCCATAGGCCTTGTCCGGCGTCAGCTGGAAGCGGCGCGTCGCGGCGGTCAGCAAGTCCTGCTTCTTCACGTTGAAGGCCGAGGCGCAGCAGCGCGTCTTGAGGCTGTCGTAGAACACCAGCACCTGCTCGGGCGGCTGCTCCGGCGTCGTCCAGGCGAAATCGAACCCGCCGCCGATCAACGAAGCCTGCAGCGGCCGCCAGTGCTGCTGCTGCGCGCGCGCCAGCACGTCGGTCGGCTGCGCGCGGGTCTGGTAGCAGGCATCGCCGAAGGCGACCGTCAGGTGGTTCTCGGGATTGCGCTTGTCCGGGTCCCAGGCCTCGATCGCCGCCGGGCCGGGGAAGGCGATCTGCAGCTGCTGCTTCTCGCCGCGGCGCGCGGGCCTGATCGGCTGCTCGGGCGGCTTGGCGGGCGCGGCGGCAGGCGCCACGCGCGGCCCGGGACCCCTGGGATTGGCACCGGATTGCGGGGCGCCGGGCTGCGGGCCCGGGATCGCGGTCGGCGCGCCCGGCGCGGCGGCGATCTGCGCCGGCGCCTTGCCCTTGGGCGGGCTGATCGAGGGCGGCAGCTGCACCGGCTTGGCGTCCGACACCGAGAGCGAGACCGGCACGCGCGCCTCGCCCGCGTCGGCGGCGTAGCGCAGGCGCAGCGTCGCGGAGCGGTTGTCGTGGATCACGGTGTAGACGCGCGTGCGCAGCCCGTTCCTGGCGTCGTCGCCGACCAGCGACATCGACAGGCGCTGCTCCAGGAGCCGCGTGAACCCGGCGACGTCGAGCGCCTGCGCCACGACCCCGCAGTTGCCCTTGCCGCTCAAGCCCAGGATGATCGAGCCGGTATCCGACGGCACGTACCACGCCTCGTCGGTGCCGAGGCGCTTCACCACGTCGGGCTCGACCGGCGCGTATTTCAGCTCCTTGGCGCCGTCGCGCACCAGCTTGGGGTTGGCGAGATTGGCGAGGCAGTGGATGCGGAAGCTGTCGAATGCGTCGCGCGCCATCGGCTCGGCCGGGGCCGCGGCGGGCGCCGGGGCCAGCGGTTGCGGCGCGGCG